>NZ_JBHVSD010000004.1:186866-367512 GCF_042885395.1 Kitasatospora sp. NPDC058063 | reverse complement strand
TGCACCAGTACCTCGTCTCGGTGGAGCACCCCGCTCTGCCCGCGCGCGCCCGTTTCGACCTCCCGCCGCCCCTCCTGTCCCCCCATCGGGGGAACGGCCGGGCCCGGGTCGTCGTGCGAGCCGCCGGAGTGCGAGCCGTCAGAGCCGTTCGGGAACCGGGTTGCCGACGGCCTCGATGGCGCGGCGGACCGGCACCTTCAGCAGGACGACGAAACCGATGACGAAGAAGATCAGCAGCGAGATGATCGCCGAGCGGTAGCTGCCGGTGATCTGGTAGGCGAGGCCGAAGACCAGCGGGCCCATCCAGCTGGTGCCGCGGTCGCTGACCTTGTAGAAGCTGAAGTACTCGGCCTCCTTGCCAGGCGGGACGAGGTGGGAGAACAGGGAGCGCGAGAGCGCCTGGCTGCCGCCGAGCACCAGGCCGATCATGCAGGCCAGGACGTAGAACCAGACGGGCTGGTGGGCAGGCATGAAGTAGCCCAGGGCCAGCGTGACGACCCAGCCCACCAGCGAGCCGAGGATGGTCCGCTTGGCGCCGTACCGGTGGGCGATCCGGCCGAGCAGCAGGGCGCCGCCGATCGCCACGACCTGGACCAGGAGGACGGCGGTGACCAGCGAGGTCTGCTCCATGCCGAGTTCCTCGCTGCCGTAGAGCGAGGCCTGGGAGACGACGGTCTGGATGCCGTCGTTGTAGCAGAGGAAGGCGGCGAGGTAGAGCAGCGTGAGCGGATGCTTGCGCATGCCGCGCAGGGTGTCGGCGAGTTGGCGCAGGCTGCCGCCGGCGGGCTCGCCGTCCTCGGCCGGGGCGGCGGTGGGGCTGGGGGCGATGCCGGCCCGGGAGGGCAGCCGCAGCATCGGGACGACGGTGAACAGCGCCCACCACAGGCCGGCCGAGGCGAGGCAGATCCGCACGGCGGTGCCGGAGTCCAGGCCGAACGCGTCGTGGCCCTGGAAGAGCGCCAGGTTGGCGATCAGCAGCAGTCCGCCGCCCGCGTAGCCGTAGGCCCAGCCCTTGGAGGAGACCTTGTCGCGCTCGTCGGGGGAGGCCAGGCCGGGCAGGTAGGCGTAGGAGAGCGCGACCGAGACCGCGTACGAGATGTTGGCGACCACCAGCAGCGCGCCGCCGAGCAGGTAGCGGTCGCCCTGGAGGAGGAACATCCCCATCGTGGCGAGCGAGCCGAGGTACGCGAAGCCGCACATCAGTTCCTTGTGCCGGCCGGTGCGGTCGGCGACCGTGCCGGTGAACAGCATCACCGCGACCGAGAGCAGCACGGAGAAGGAGACCGTGTACGGGAAGAACGATCCTGCACGGATCGTCAGGCCGAGCGGGTGCACATTGCCGGCCGCGTCGGCGGCGTCCTTGGCGACGGAGGTCAGGTACGGGCCGAGGAACACCGTCAGGACGGTGGCCGAGAAGGCGGCGTTGGCCCAGTCGTTGACGTACCAGCCGAACTGTATTCGGCGCAGGGCCCGTCCGTCGTCGGCGGCGGCCGCGGGATCGGTCGGTGGGTCGTCCGGCAGGTGCGTCGCCGAGTTCGTGGTGCTCATGGGGTTCCCATCACCGTGCTGGAGCCGGTACTGCCGTCCGTCCAGCAGCCGCGCTCGCCGAGGACGTCCCGCAGGACGTCGATGCGATCGGCCATGATGCCATCCACGCCCAGGTCGAGGAGAGCCCTGATCCGTGTGGGATCGTCCACAGTCCAGACGTGCACCTGGAGCCCGAGCCGGTGGGCGGTGCGGACGAAGGCCCGGTCGACCACCCGGACGCCCCGGTGACGCTCCGGCACCTGGGCGCACAGCCCGGCGAACGGCGCCCCCCGGCGCCGGGACAGCGACCCCGGACCGGCGGACGGCAGGAACGATTCGGCCAGCGAACGCAGTCGCAGCCGGGCGACCTCGCGGGGGCCGAGCGAGGTGGCCAGCCGGGGGCCGGCGGCGGCGCGGACGGCGGCCAGCCGGGTGTCGGAGAAGCCGCCGACGCAGACCCGGTCCCAGGCGTCGGTCCGGCGGATCGCCTCGACCAGCGGACCGACGGCCGGCGCCGCCTTGACGTCGATGTTGAAGCGGGCGCCGGGGAACGCGCCGAGCAGGTCCTCCAGCAGCGGCACCGGCTCGGTCCCGCCGATCCGGGCCCGCCCGACGGTCTCCCAGGGCAGCTCCGCCACCGCCCCGGCGCGGTCGGTGACCCGGTCGAGGTGTGAGTCGTGGAAGGCCACCAGCACGCCGTCGGCGGTGGCGTGAACATCCGTCTCCAGGTAGCGGTACCCGAGCGCGACGGCGGCCTCGAAGGCGGCGAACGAGTTCTCGGGGCGCCCGAGGTCACCGCCCCGGTGCGCGAAGGCGAGCGGCCCGGGGTGGTCGAGGAAGGGGTGCATGTGCTGCTCCGAGCTGCGGGGACAGGGACCCGGCGGGGCCGCGAGGCCGTGGTCCGCGGGCGTACCGCGTTACAGTATTACGCACCCTGTCAAGCAGTAACGCTCCGTTCCGGTGCAGGTACCGGCCCCGGGAGAGGGGGCGCCCGGACGGCCCCGATCCGCAGGACCGGCCCCGGTCCGGGCCGCCCCTCAGCCCCCCGTCCCTCAGCCCCCCGCTCCACCGCGGACGTCCCGGCGCAGTCCCAGGATCTCCGCGACGGCCTCCAGCCAGCGGGCGAGCAACTGGTCGCCGTCGACGGTGGTGACGGTGGTGGCCGCCGAACCCAGCCAGTCCCGGGCGAGCCGGGCCGGTTCCGTCCCGGGGAGCGGCTCGGGGAGGTCGGCGGCGTAGCGGGCGCCGCCGCTGCGCACCACCTCGGCGAGGAAGGCGAGCGACCGGGGGAGCACCCCCAGCCGGTCGGCGGCCAGCGCGGCCGCGACGGCGCCCTCGCCGAACAGTGCGGCCCGGTGCGGGCCGGCGAAGGCCAGGCCGTAGCGGAGCATGGCGGACACGTCGAGCTGCCGCAGCTCGTCGTCCGTCCTGGGGCGGAAGCGGTCGTCGGGGCTCATCGGACCGTCACCGTGTAGGTGTTGCGCACGACCAGTTTCCTGTTCTCGTCGCTGGGGGCGGGGAGGTTGCAGTAGCTGCGGAAGCAGTTGAGGAGGGTGACGGCGGTGGTCCCGCGGCCCTTGGCCTCGAAAGTGTAGAAGCGGGTGCCGCCGACGCCGTCCGAGGTCTTCGACTTCTCCGGGAGGTCGAGCCGCTCGTCGGCCAGGGCGGCGACGGCGGCGTCCGGCCTCGGGTCCACGACGCTCCAGCGGTCGCCGGCCGAGGTGTTGTCCGGGACGGCGACCGTGAAGCGCTCGCCGACGGCGAGGTCGACCGAGCGCTCCTGCGCGCCGAGCACCCGGCCGCGCTCCGGCCCGCTTCGTGTGGCCGTCGCGTCCTGCCCGCAGGCCGTCAGCCCGGCTGCCAGGACGGCCGCAAGGACGCCCAGGTCGGCCGCCAGTGCCACCGCCCGGACCGGAACCCTCGTGAACACCCGTACCGTCCCGGTCACTTCGGCAGGTGGACGGCGTAGGCGGTGGGCAGCCGGTTGTCCGAGGCGCCGCCCATGTGGCCGTTGACGAAGTCGTCCTCGCTGACCCAGGTGGTGGTGCCCCACGGGTTGTAGATCTGCAGCATGTTGCCCTCCTGGCCGACGATCATCATGGCGTGGCCCGACCGCTTGCCGTCCTTGTCGTAGCCCTCCACCCCGACCGGCACCGGCTTGCCGTCGGCGACCGCCTTCTCGATGTCCGGCAGGAGCTCGCGCCGGTCGTCGGGGTTCGGCATCTTCTTGTAGTCGAAGTCGGCGCCGGTGTGCGGGCTGACCTCCTTCTCCAGCACCTTCTCCTTGCCGTCCGCCCCCATGCCGTCCCAGTTGTCGCCGCCGTCGCCCTCCTGGTGCACCCGGTGCTGTTCGGCCAGCAGCCGCTGCTGGAACGCCGCCGGGTCGTCCTCCTGGCCGGTCGGCCCGCCGGTCAGGTCCAGCGCGTAGAGCGGATCGACCATCGCCCGGGCGGTGACGGTGGAGGAGGCGACGCAGGTGCCCTCGGTGTTCGCCTGCTGCCAGCGGGCGCCGTCGAAGGTGACCTCGTCCGTGTTCTTGTTGGAACCGTCGTCGTTGGTCCCGCCGCTGGTGGTGTCGTCGTCCTCGGTGCGGACGGGCGTCAGGTGCGTCCGGAGCCACTCCGGGTCCTTGCCGTGGATCTTGCCCTGGAACGCGCGGATCTCGTCCAGGTTGTGACCGGCCGCCAGCGCCTTCATCAGATAGGCGCGCTCCTGCGGGGACTTGGAGTCGGCGAGCAGCTTCTCGAAGTCCGCGCGGTCCTTCTCGTTCATCTTGTCCAGGTACTCGCCGGACCGCTTCATGTCGTTGGCGGTCAACAGCTCGTTCAGCTCGGTCGGACCGTCCGGACCGGAGGTCTCGGCCAGCACGAGCTTGTCGGCGGCGGTGACCGCACCGGTCTTCATCTTGCCCGCGCGGGCCTCGGAGGCCAGCTTGTTCAGGTCGCGGGCCGCCGCACGGGCCGCCTCGTCGGCGCGCTTGGCGGCGCTCAGCATCGCGTCGACCTGGGGAACGGCGGCCTGCTGCGCCTTCTTGCGCGCCGCCTCGTCTTCGTCGTCCTCGAACCAGCCGTCGAACCAGCCGTCCTCACCGCCCAGCGAGCCCAGCACCTGCTGGAGCGCGGACCGCGCGGTGCTGTCCTGGCCCTGGGCGTTGCGCAGCGCGTCCGCGAGGCGGAGCAGGGCTATCCCGCCGTTGTGGAGCGCGCTGGTCTGCTCGTCGACGGCGCGGGCCGCGGCGGCCACCACCTCGGCGGCCTTCGCCCCCGTGGAACCGGTCCAGACGTCCGGCAGCCCGGCGGTGGCGACCGCCAGGACGTCCTGGTGGAGCTGGTTCGAGTCGGCGGCCGCGTTCTTGTAGCGGTTGCCGGTGGCCTCGATGGTGCCCGGGTCCCCGACCGGCGCGTGGACCGCGAGGGCTCCCTTGATCGCGGAGATCAGCCCGTTCTTGCTGTCCGCCTCGCGGACGTCCTTCAACCGGTCGCTCAGCGCCTTGCAGCGCTGCGTGGTGGATTCGCCTGCCATGGCGGCTCGTTCGCCCCGTTCCCGTTGCCCGTGGTGTGGTTCCTGCCGCTGCCCGCCGGCTCCTCGTCGGCCGCCAGGGCGCGCGTTCGGCCGTGCGTTCGGCCGTGCGTACAACCGCGCGTTCGGCCGCGCGTACAGCCGCGGCCCGTGTGCCGGACTCAGCCGAAGGGCCGGTACCCGCCGCTGCCCGAGGCCGCCACGAGGTCCTTCACCACGGCGCCGTCGGCCGACTGGTAGCCGGCCGAGGAACCGCGCACCTTGCCCGCCAGCTCGCTCAGCGCGCTCTTGATCGTCGCGCTCTGCGCCTGCCAGGAGCTGCTGAAGTTCTGGTACGCCGGATCGACGTCCTCGCCCCCGAACACGTCAGCGGTGTAGCACACCGGATCGCTGATCGCCGTCCCGATCGTGCCCTCGTCCCCGGACGCCTTGTCCAGCGCCTTCGCCTGACCCTCGGCCCCGCCGGCCTGGATCGCGTACCCCGACCCCTGCGCCATGGTTCACCCCTCGTGCGTCCCCCGAGCCGTCCGCGCGACGGCGTCCGAGCACCATACGGGCCGCCCGGTGCCCGGGCAATTCGTATCGCGCCTGGTGGGGGCGCTGTTGCAGATTCATGACACACCGTCCACCGATCGGCCACGGCGCCCCGCCGGGGCTCGACCGGGCGCCGTCCTGTCAGCGCGCCGCCGGTGCCCTGTCAGCGGTGACAGCGCCGTGTCCGCGTCCTGTCCGCACGGTACAAGTGCCCCGGCCCACGCTGGTGTTGAAACAGAGCAACCCACGGGAGGTCACCATGTCCAACAACATCCGGCCGCACTCCGGCACCCGCCCCACCTCGGTCCTGGTCTCCGGCGCCGGGATCGCCGGCACCGCGCTCGCCCACTGGCTGAACCGCTACGGCTTCCGCGTCACGGTCGTGGAGCGGGCCCCCTCGCTGCGCGGCGGCGGGCAGGCGGTGGACATCCGCGGCACCGCCCTGACGGTGGTCGAGCGGATGGGGCTGCTGGAGGAGGTCCGGGCCCGCCGGACCGGGCTGCGCGGGATGTCCGTGGTCGACGCGGACGGCCGCGAGCTGCGCAGCACCACCGAGTGGACGGCCAGCGGCGGGCCGATCGGCGGCCCGGACGTGGAGATCCTGCGCGACGAACTCGCCGAGCTGATCGCCGGAGCGGACGGTGGCGCCGCGGGCGACGGGACCGCCGGGCCCGGTGTCGAGTACCGCTTCGACGACTCGATCGCCACCCTGGCGCAGCACCCGGAAGGCGTCGACGTCCGGTTCCGCAGCGGCACCGAGCGCTCCTTCGACCTGGTCGTCGGCGCCGACGGCCTGCACTCGAACACCCGGCGCCTCGTCTTCGGCCCCGAGGCGGACTACCTCCACCCCATCAACACCTACGTCGCCGGCTGGAGCGCGCCCAATCACCTCGGTCTCGACCGCTGGGAGATCGCCCACCGGGACGGCGACGGCCCGAACTGGTTCTGCATGGCGATGACCGTCCGCGGCAACAGCGAACTGCGGGTCTTCGTCGGCTTCCACAGCGACGAGCCGATCGACGACATGCTCCCGCGCGACCCGGCCCGCCAGCGGCAGTTGGTGGCCGAGCGCTCCGCCCACGCGCGCTGGGAGCTGCCGCGCTTCCTGGAGGCGATGCGGGAGTCCGACGCCTTCCACTACGACGTCGTCGCCCAGATCCGGATGGACCGCTGGTCCAACGACCGCGTCGTCCTGCTCGGCGACGCCGGCTACTGCTGCTCCCCGGCCACCGGCCAGGGCACCAGCGTGGCGCTGACCGCCGCCTACGTCCTGGCGGGCGAACTGCGCGCGGCCGACGGCGACCACCGCGCGGCCTACCCCGCCTACGAGCGGCGGCTGCGCGACCACGTGGCCGCCAACCAGGCGATCCTCGACGTGACCGGGGACCGGAAGGCCCGGTCCGAGACCGTCACGAACCTCGGGCAGTCCGACCCGAAGCTGGAGGCGGCCTTCCGGGCGGCCCTCGACTTCGACCTGCCGGACTACTGATCCGCCGGACCGCCGATCTGTCGGACCGCAGGCCGGCGGGGAGCCGCTCACCGGCCCGTGCCCGGACGGCCCGCGCCCGGGAGGTCCGGGCGCCGGCCCGCCGGGCACGGGCCGTACCGCCTAGCCGGCGACGGCCGGGGAGAGCTCCGCGGCGAGCCGGCGCAGATCGGGGCCGTACTCGGGGTTGGCGAGCGCCGCGGCGAACTGGGCGCGCAGGTAGGCGGCGGGGTTGCCGGTGTCGTACCAGGTGCCGGCGATGACCTGCCCGTAGACCGCGCGCCGCGCCGCGTAGGCGTTGATGGCGTCGGTCAGGTAGACCTCGTCCTCGGGCTTCTCGTGCCAGCGGAGCGTCAGTTCGCGCAGCTCGTCGACGATGCCGGGGGTGATGACGTAGCCGCCGATCGCCGCGTACGAGGAGGGCGCGTCGGCCGGCTTCGGCTTCTCGACCAGACCGGTGATCCGCAGCGAGCCGCCGCCGAGGTCCTCCTTCACCACCGGCACGCCGTAGCGGTAGGAGTCCTCGGGGGCCATCGGCATCAGCGCGAGCACCGGCGCGTTGGTCTGCTCGTACGCCCGGATCAGCTGCTGCGCGCGGGGGACCTCGGCCACGAAGACGTCGTCGGGCCAGAGCACCAGGCAGGGCTCGTCGCCGAAGTGGCGGGCGGCGTTGAGCACCGGGGTGCCGTTGCCGTACGGGCCGTGCTGGTAGAGGTAGCTGATGTGGCCCTTGCGGGCCAGCTCGCCGACCTCCTCGACCGCCGCCGCGAAGGCCTCCTTGCCGTCCCGGCGCAACTGTTCGACCAGGACGGGGTTGGGGCGGAAGTGCTCCTGGATCAGGCCCTTGTCGCCGTTCACGACGATGGTGATGTCGGTGATTCCGCTCTCGATCAGCTCGCGCACGGTGTGCTCGATGACCGGCTTGTCGCCGACGGGCAGCATCTCCTTCGGCGTGGCCTTGGTCAGCGGCAGGAGGCGGGAGCCGAGGCCGGCGGCGGGGATGACGGCTCGGCGGATCGTCCTGGGGGCCATGTGGCGCTCTCTCGTTTCGTGGGAGGTGCGGCGCCGTGGTGACGCGGCGTCCCGGTCGACGCTATCAAGCGCTGACGTGCCGTTAAGTGGACGGTCGGCATACGGAAGTTGGCCCCGCGGAAGCCGTCCGGATTCCCCGGCGGGGCCGGGCCCTTTTTGCTCCCGAATCGTTTCCCATACCGGAAGACCACCCGAGGACGACCACCGGAGGTTCCCATGACGGACGAGACCGGAACGACGGACGAGACCGGAACGACGTGCGGGACCGGAGGGACGGGCGAAGCCGAAGAGGCGGGCGAGCCCGGCCCGCCGCCGTACCGCAGCTACACCTGGGACGACGAGCACGGGGCCGTCCACGCCATCCTCTACCCGGGCGAGGAGGAGGCCGACGAGGAGCGCAAGGCCGGGTTCCGCGCGATGGGCGCCCGGATGCTGGCCGACCTGATCGCCGAACGGGAGGCGGAGCGCACTCCTCCGTTCCCCGGCGTGCCGGACCTCCGTCTGATCCACGGCGAAGGAACCGCCTGAACCACCCCCCCGCGCCACAGCACTTGCTCCAATCCACCCCCGCGCACGCGCCCCGGCGCGCACGCGGGCGGTGCGCGCCGGACGTCCCGGCCCGGCCGCCGGCGAGGCGTGGCCCGGCGGCCGTGGGCGGTCGGCTCAGCCCTTGCCACCCGCCTTCAGCACCTGGGCCGCGGCCACGCCCGCCGCGCTGAAGCCGTGCCCGCCGCCCTCGACCTCGGCGGCGACGGCGAGGTCGCCGCGGTAGGCGATGAACCAGCTGTTGTTGGCCTGGCCGCCGGCCTCGACGGTGCCGGTCTTGGCGCCGATCTGGCCGGACAGGCCGGCCATCGGGGTACGGGCGGTGCCCTGGGTGGCGGTCTTCGCCATCATGGCGCGCAGGTCCCGGGCGACGTCGGCCGGGAGCTTGCCGGGTGCCGTCGCCCGCTTGGCGTCCTCGCGCAGCACGGGCTGGCGGAACGTCCCGCTCTGCACGGTGGCGGCGACCGAGGCCATCGCCAGCGAGTTGGCCTGGATCCGGCCCTGGCCGATGTACGAGGCCGCGGCCTCGTCCTTGTTCCCGGGCGCCGGGACGGTCGCGTCCCGGCTCGGGACGCCGATGTGCCACTCCAGCCCGAGGCCGAACTGGTCGCGGGCCACCGTGCCCAGGGTGCCGGGCTGGAGCTTCTCCAGTCCCTTGTCGATGAAGCCGGTGTTGCAGGAGTGGGAGAAGTCGTCGGCGAGCGTGTAGGACGGGAAGTCGCCGGGCTCGTCGTTGTGCCAGGCGCGCGGCGAGTAGGTGGTGGCCTTGCAGGGCACCACGGTGTCCGGGCCGACCCCGGCCTCCAGCAGGGCGGCCGCGGTGATCACCTTCATCGTCGAGCCGGGCGCCTGGCCGCCCGCGATCGCGCGGTTGAACCCGCCCTGCGGGGCGTACGCCATCGCCAGGATGTTCCCGGTGCTCGGCTGGACGGCCACCAGCGAGGCCGGATTGCCGTTCGCCGACTGCTGCTTGACCGCCTCCTCGGCCACCTGCTGCAGGTCGGCGTCCAGGGTGAGCTTGACCTGCGGGGCGCTCGGCGGGGTCAGCACGAACAACTGCTCCGGCTCGCTGCCGCCGCCCGGGCCCGAGAGCATGACGGCCCGGCCGGTGACGGTGGCGGCGCCGTCCGGCGGGGTGATCTGGGGGAGGACGGCGCGCAGCGACGGGAAGGTGTCGAGCGGCCGGCCCTTGCGGTCGGTGGGCTTGGAGACGGCGTTGGGCAGTGCCTTCACCGCGATGGTCCCGCCCTGGGCGAGCTGCGGGTGGATCACGGACGGCTTCCAGCGCACCACGGGCCGGCCGTCCTGGGAGCGGACGACGCTCAGCACCCCGTCGTACTCCCAGGCGTCCGGGGTGCCCTCGAACTCCGCCTTCACCCGGAAGCCCAGGGCCGGTTCGCTCGGGGAGTCGGCCTGGGCGCGGCCCGTCCCGGTCAGGGCGAGCGAGCGGGGGCCCACCTGCTCCTGGAACGTGGTCAGCGCGGCGCGGGCGGTCTCCGGCCGGTCGGTCAGACCGGAGGCGGCCGCGATGTCGCCGCGGCTCCAGGCGGCCAGGAACTCCTTGGCCGCCGCCTCGGCCTGCTCGGCGGTCGGCGGGTCCTGCGGGGCCTTCGACACGGTGCCGGCACCCTGGTGAGCGCCGGACGGGCCGTTGTCCGTCACGGCGTTCAGCACGTTGTAGGCGCCGTAGCCGCCGACCGCCAGCAGGGCGGCGAACACCCCTCCGGCCGCCACCATCACGACCCGGCGCGTGGTCGATCCGCGCGGGGCCCCGCCACCGTCCTGCTCCTCGTCCTCGTCGAACGGCTCGTACCGGACGTCGTCGTCGGCGAGTTCGTCGTACTCCCGGTGGGCGCCGTAGCCGTCCTGCGGCTGAAGCCCCTCGTGCCCGTGAAGCCCCTCGTGCCCGTGGACTCCGGCGTGCCCGCTGTGCCCGTCGTCCTCGTCGTACTGGTCATATCGGTCGTACTCGTCGTGCTGGTCGTGCCGGTCGTTCTTCCGCTCCCCGGACATGCCGCCGTCCCCCCTGTGATCCCTCGTGTGCCGCGGGCACGCCCCCTCCGGTATGTCGGCCCGCCTCGGCCCGGCCGGACGAAAGTCCGTTCGGGCGCGGATCAGCCTATGCCGGGACGGGTGATCGGTCGACCGGTGCGGCCCGCCCGGTGATCGGCCGGGCGGGCCGCAGGGGTGCGGGCCGGTCAGGCCCAGGGGTCGGTGAAGGACCGGCCGGGGACGGGCTTGGCGACCAGGGCGATGGCGGTGAAGAAGTTGACCTGGCCGATGGCGAGCATGAGCGTGGTCAGCGCCTTGTCGTCGTAGTGCCCGGCGACCTCGGCGTACAGCGCGTCCGACACCCGCTCGCCGTGCGGACTGGGCCGGAGGACGGCCTCGGCCAGGGCGAGCGCCGCGCGCTCGGGGGCGGTGAACCAGGGCGAGTCCGGCCAGCCGGCGACCGAGGCGATCCGCTCCTCGGACTCGCCGGCCGCGCGGAGGAAACCGGTGTGCAGGACGGTCAGGTAGGTGCTGCCGGCGATCTGGCCGGCCCGCAGCTGGACCAGGCCGATGGTGCTCCGGGGGACGGACCCGTTGCCGGTGGCCCTGAACAGCGCGGCCGAGACCTCGGTGATCTCGGGGACGAGCTCCACCGGATCCTGGGCCATGCGCGGGCGCAGCGGGACCTCGGCGGTGATCGGGCGGGTGTTCGTGCTGGCGTTCATGCTGGCGTTCCTCTTCTTCCGAGCGGGTGGGTGGACCGTGCGGTCACCTGTCCGACGGATCCCGGCGCGGGTTTGTGACAGCCCGCCCCGCCCGCAGTCCGAGGACGCAGCCGGCCACCAGCAGGCCGGCCATCGCGAGCAACGGTGCCGTCCAGGTGCCGCTCGTGGTGCGCAGCGCCGAGGCGAGCGCGGGGCCGGTGGCGGCGAGCAGGTAGCCCCAGGTCTGGGCCATGGTGGAGAGCGCGGCGACGTGTTCCGGGTCGGTGCCCCGGCGGGCGAACAGGACGGCGGCGAGCGCCTGCCCGCCGCCCATGCCGATTCCGAGGACGGCGGCCCAGAGCGGGGCCCCGCCGGCCGGGGCGAGCACCAGGCCGAGCAGACCGAGGACGCAGACGGCCACCACGCCCAGGATGTGCGGCCGTTGGTCGGTCCGGGCGGCGGCCAGGGTCGGGACGAGGAACCCGCCGACGGCGAGGCCGAGGATCAGCACGGCCTGGTCGGTGCCGGCGGCGGTCCGGCTCAGTCCCGCGTCGACCAGGAGGGTGGGCAGCCAGGCCAGCGTCGCGTAGAAGACCAGGGTCTGGACGCCGAAGAAGGCCGTCAGGCTCCAGCCGAGCGCCGTCCGCCCGACCGGTCGGCGTCCGACGGGTGCGGCGGGCCCGGCCGGCTCCGATGCGGCCCGAAGCTCCCGTGCGACCCGCAGCTGCGGCACCAGGCCGGCCGCCGCCAGGGCCGCGGGGACGACGGCGATCGCGATCGCGGCCTGCCAGGACCAGGCGTCCGCGACCGGCGCGACCAGCGCGGCGACGACCGCCGAACCGGCGCCCATGGACAGCGCGTAGACGCCCGTCATGGTGCCGATCCGCCGGGGTGCGAAGCGGGCCCGGACGAACACCGGGATCAGCACGTTCACCACCGCCACCGCGACCGGCACCGTGCCCGCGTACAGCCCGGGCAGGCCCGCCGTCCGCAGCGCCGCTCCGACCAGCAGCAGCACGCTCGCCCAGAACAGCCCGCGCTCCTCGCCGAGCCGCCGCCGGGCCAGGGCGCCGAGCGGGGCGAACAGGCCCATGCACAGCGGCGGCAGCAGCGCGAGCAGCGTCACGGTGCCCGGGCCCCACCCGGCGACCGGCGCGAGCGGCCCGATCTGCCCGAACGCGACCCGGGTGTTGAGGCTGAGCAGGACGAAGCCGAGCACGAGCAGGGCTCCGGAGGCCCGGGGGGTGCCGGGCGCGGGTACGGCGGTGACCGGCGCGGTGGTGGCGGGCGCATCGGTGGGCGGCATGAGAGGAGGGCCCTTCGCTTCGACAAGAGGTTAGGCTTGCCTAAGCTTTCTCGCTCAAGCGCGCTTGAGCGCAACCCGGCCCGAACACAACCTGGCCCGAACATGATCCGGTCCGGGCCCTCCCCTGACGGAGGAGGCGGCAGATGGCGGAGCTGTACTCGATCACCGAGGTCGCGACGGCCTTCGGTCTCTCGGTGCCGGCCCTGCGCTACTACGAGGAGTGCGGCCTGGTCGCCCCCGCCGCGCGCCGCGGCCGGGTCCGCCACTACGACCGGGAGGCGCTGGAACGCCTCGCCCTGGTCCAGCTCTGGCACGTGGACGGGATGATCCCGGTCGGCGGGACCGCCGCCGTGCTGGCCAGCGGGCAGGCGGCCGAGCGCAGGGCGCTGCTGCACGCCCAGCGGGACGGGATGCTCGCCCGCGCCCGCCGGCTGGAACACGCCGCGGCCGTCCTCACCCACATGCTGCTGTGCAGTCGGGACCGCCCGCTCGACTGTCCGACCACCCGGGCCCACATCAGTGCCCGGGTGGACGCCGCCCTGGCGGGCGAGGAGCTCTCCGACGGCTTCCTGCCCGGGCTGCCGGACGGCCCGCAGCCGGAGCACCCGCTGCCGGAGCACCCGCAGCCGGAGCACCCGCTGCCGGACGGCTCCGCGCCGTAGGAGGCCTCAGCCCAGCACCGCCGGCGTCGGCCCGTCCGGCCGTACGGTGATGCTGTACGCCGCCCCCGCCGGCCGTGAACGGAAAACCAACGGCCCCATCGGCAAAAGGAGTTCCAGCAGCGTGGTGGTCTCGCGCAGCGCGAACCGGGTGCCCAGGCAGGCGCGGGCGCCGAGGCCGAACGGGAAGTAGGCGCCGAGCTGCCCGGGGCGGTCGGCGTCGGTGGCGAAGCGGGCGGGGTCGAAGCGCTCCGGGTCGGGCCACAGTGCCGGGTCCCGGTGGGTGAGGTACGGGCAGACCAGCACGTCCGTCCCGGCGGCGATGCGGTGCCCGGCGATGACGTCGTCCTCCAGGGCGTGCCGGGGGAGGAGCCAGGCGGAGGGGTAGAGCCGCAGCGTCTCGCTCACCAGCGCCTGCGGATCGGCCGTCCGGGCCTCGGGGTGGCGGTCGAGCAGCAGGAAGAGCCAGGTGAGCGTGGTGGCCGTGGTCTCGTGGCCGGCGACGAGCAGGGTGACCAGCTCGTCCCGGATCAGCCGGTCGGTGTACTCGGGGTGCCGCTCGCCCGCCTCGACCAGCATCCGCAGCACCCCGGGCTCCTCGGTCGGGTCGGCCGAGCGGGCCGCTTCGATCGCCGCGTGCGCCACCGCGTCGATCCGGGCGAGGTCCGCGGCGACCGCGTCCCGGGCGTCCGCCGCGTTGGTCGGCAGCGTCGGCATGGCGGCCACCACCCGCTCCACCGACCGGAGTTCGCCGTCGGTCCGGTCGTCCAGCGGCTGCCCGGTGAGCGCCCGCCAGACGGTGTCCAGGGCGAAGCCGCGCATCTCCTCGCCGACGTCGAAGGTCTCCCCGGTGCGCCGGTACCCCTCCCAGCGCTCGGCGGTGCGGCGCGCCGCCGCGGCGATTCGGTGTTCGTAGCGGCGCATCCCGGTGCCGGTGAACTGCGACTGCAGAAGCCGCCGTTGACGCTTCCAGGCGTCGCCGGCGGCGGACAGCACGCCGTCCCCGACCAGCATCCGGGCGCGGTGCGAGCGCTTGACGTACCGGTCCGGGTGGTGGCCCAGGACGTGCTGCACGGCGGCCGGGTCGGTGACCAGGACGGTCGGCGTCGGGCCGAGCCGGAACGCTGCGATGCCGCCGACGCCGCGCCGCGTCCGGGCCAGCAGCTCGACGAGCTCGGCCTCCTCGGCCCGCCACTGCTCGACGGCCTCGGCGGCCAGCTCCGGTACCGGGCGGGTGTCCGTGCTCACGGGGCGGGTCCTTCCGTTCGGCTGACGGTGCGTCCGTTGCGGCCCGACTCTATGCCAGGGCGGGCCCGCCCGGGTTGCGCCGAACGGGTGGCGGCCCCGGCCCGGGACGGCGCGGGGGCCCGCCGGGACGTCCGCGCACGGCTAGCGTGCGACCGGGCCGACCGGCCCCTGCTCGTTGCGCGGATGGGAGAACGCATGCCCGGGACCCGGCACTTCGGAGGCGGCCGGACCCGCCGAGCGGCCCGGTGGCTGGCGGTGGCCCTGCTCCTCCCGGCCCTCACGGCCTGCGGCGGCGGTGGCGGCGGTGGCGGCTCCGGGTCGGCCGGTGCCCCCCAGGCCGGGCAGACCGGCCAGAACAGCGCCTCGGGGCAGCCGGACGACCAGCGGACCAAGGACGAGGGGGACCAGGGCAGCTTCCGGAACGCCGGCGAGCCCTCGGCGAACGTCCAGGGCAGCGACCGCACCGCCCGGATCAGCCTGTCCTTCCCGTCGAGCACCACGACCGACTTCACGGCCGTGATCAGCAAGGTGTCCGACTGCGGCAGTACGGAGTACGCCACCCCCGCCTCGCAGCAGGTCCAGGTGATCAACGGGCAGAGCGAGCGGGTCGAGTTCCAGCTCCCGCCGTGGAAGCCCGGCACCGAGAGCCGGAACATCTGCCTCACGGTGACGGCCGACAACTCCACCAAGCGGATCGAGGCCGTGGGCTCGGTGATCATCAGCAACCCCGGCGCAGGGGCCAGCACCGGCAACGGCGGGACCAACGGCTCGACCCCCACCGGCGGGTCGAGCCCGTACACCGGTGCCCCCACCGGCACCGGGAGCACCTACTGAGCCCTGCCGAGGAGGCACCCCCGGGGGAGCCGGAGCGGCCGTCCTCGCGTTCCTGGTCGGACTGGATCGCCAAGCTCGCCACCTGGGTCGCCCCGACCACCCTCCTCACCGCGCTGCTCTTCTTCTTCGGCTACGCCTACACCAGTTCGCTCTACGGCTACTTCGGCATCGACGCCGGCATGATCGGCTTCGCCACCCAGGACGTGCTGCTCCGCAGTTCCCCCGCGCTGTACGTGCCGGCCGGGGTCGCCCTGTGCGGGGCGCTGGTCGGCGCGCTCGGCTACCACGTCGCGACCAGGGCGGCCGAGGGCGGCACGGTCGGCGCCCGGACGGTGCGACGGGCCTGTTCGGCCGTCGCCGTACTGGTCGTGCCGCTGCTGCTGCTCGGCTTCCTGGCCGGCTTCGAGGTGTTCGACGCCGGCCCGATGGGCACCCCGCTGCTGATCGGCGGCGGACTGCTGCTCGCGGTCCTGGCCCGGCTGCTGTACGTGCGCGGCACCGGCGCGCCGTACCCGCTGACCGGCGAGCGGGCGGCGCTGGGGATCAGCGTGGCGATCGCCGTGCTCTGCGCGTTCTGGGCGGTCGGCGGCTACGCCCAGCAGAAGGGCACGGCCGACGCGGAGCAGCTGGCCCGGCACCTCTACCGGCGTCCGGCGGTCGTCCTGGACACCCCGGAGCGCCTCCACCTGGGATGGTCCGGGGTGCGGGAGACGGCGCTGCCGGGCGTGGAGCCGGGCGAGCGGTTCCGCTACCGCTACGAGGGTCTGCGCCTGCTGGCCCACTCCGGCGGCCGGATGTTCCTGATCCCGCACACCTGGACCTGGGAGACGGGCAACGGCCTGATTGTCCCGTTCGACGAGACCGTCCGGGTCGCCTTCCACCCGGGCTGAGAGGGCCGGGCGCGGACCCCGAGAGCCCGGGCGTACGGCTGCGCCGCGGTCCGTCCCCTCGACGGACCGCGGCGCAGCGGCTTCACCGGGTGTCAGAGCGTCCCGGTCACACCTGCTGCCAGAGCGCGGGCACGATCGGCGGCTCCCAGCCGACCTGGGCGGTGTGGCCCTGGAGGCAGCGGTAGCTGACGCCGTTGTAGGTCACGATGTCGCCGGCCTGGTAGGTGGTGCCGGCGGTCCAGGTGCCGCCGGGGTTGGGCGAGTCGCTGCCCACCACCAGCGAGAAGCTGGTGCTGTGGGTGGCCGAGCCGGTCCCGGTCAGGGTGATGTTGTAGGTGCCGGTGGGGGTCGAGGCGGAGGTGGCGACGGTGAGCGTCGCCGAGCCGCCGGACTGCACCGAGGACGGGTTGAAGGAGACCGTCACGCCGGTCGGCGCGCCCGAGGCGGTCAGGTTGACCGTCTGGGCCGAGCCGGAGGTGGTCGAGGTGGCGACCGTCGCGGTGGTGGTCTCACCGGGCTTGACGGTGGCGGTGGCGGGGTTCACCGAGACGGAGAAGTCGTTGGTGGGCGTGGTGCCGCCGACCGAGGTCTTCCAGATGGTGTACGCCACGCCGTCGGCGCTGCGGTTCAGCACCGTCGCGTCGATGTTGGCGGTGGTGTCGCAGGAGGAGTGGTAGCAGGAGTCGTAGGAACGGCCCGCCGTGCCGCCCCACTTGGCCGCCTGGGCCGAGGTCTTGGTGTCGCTGGCGCCGGCCGCGTAGCCGGAGGTCGGGATGCCGGCCTGCTGGAAGGAGTAGTCGTCCGAGCGGCCCTGGCCCTCGACGTTCTCCTCCGGCTTGAGGTTCAGCGAGTCCCAGTAGGCCTTCATCGGGGCGGAGGCCGCGGAGTTGATGTTGTTGATGAAGTAGCCGGCGTTGGTCGAGGCGATCATGTCGAAGTTGTAGTACGCCTTGATCGCGGAGCGCTGGGCGGAGCCCAGCTGGCCGACGTAGGACTGCGAGCCCTGCAGGCCCTGCTCCTCACCGGTCCACCAGGCGAACCGCACGTGCCGGGTCAGGCTGGGGTTCTGCTGGGCGAGCACGAGCGCGTTCTCCAGCAGGGTGGCCGAACCGGAGCCGTTGTCGTTGATGCCGGGGCCGGCCGAGACGCTGTCCAGGTGGGCGCCGAACATGGTGACCTGGTCGGCCGGGCCGCCGGGCCAGTCGGCGATCAGGTTGTTGGACTGGTAGGTGCAGGAGGTGCAGGTCTGCTCGGTGACGCTGTAACCGGCGGCCTGGAGCTTGCCCTTGATGTACGCCAGCGACTGGCTGTGTCCGGCGCTGCCCGCCCGGCGGTGGCCGCCGTTCTGGCTCGCGATGCTGTTCAGCTGGGACAGGTGGGCCTGGATCTTGGCGACGTCGATGTCGGGCGCGGAACCACCGGGG
Organism: Kitasatospora sp. NPDC058063; assembly: GCF_042885395.1. Taxonomy (NCBI): domain Bacteria; kingdom Bacillati; phylum Actinomycetota; class Actinomycetes; order Kitasatosporales; family Streptomycetaceae; genus Kitasatospora; species Kitasatospora sp. NPDC058063. The sequence goes on along the minus strand of NZ_JBHVSD010000004.1, from coordinate 349,811 downwards.
TTGCCCCCGCCACCGACGGTGAGGCTGTACTGGGCGGTGTGGGTGGTGGTGCCGGCGGTGCCGGTGACGGTGATCTGGTAGGTCCCGTTCGCCGCGCTCGAGGAGGCGTTGAGGGTGAGGGTGGCGGAGGAGCCGGCCTGGACGGAGGAGGGGTTGAAGCTCGCGGTGACGCCGGAGGGCAGGCCGGAGGCGGTCAGGGCGACGGTCTGGGCGGTGCCGGAGGTCACCGCGGTGCTCACCGTGGCCGTGGTGGAGGCGCCGGGCTGGACGGAGCCGGAGGCCGGGCCGAGGGAGAGCGAGAAGTCGTTGCTGCCGGACGGCGTGCAGGTGGGGTCGCCGGTCTGGGCGGGGACGCTGACGGCGTCCCAGGCGGCCTTGGCGCGGTTGAAGAAGGTGCAGGTGGGGTCGAGGTTCTTGGCGGCGGTCAGGGTGGCGGTGCGGTAGCGCTTGTAGGTCATGCCGCTGGTCTTGAGGAGCATGCCGCCGTAGAAGACCCGGCCGGCGTCCTTGATGCCGATGCCGGTGACGGAGGAGTTGTTGCAGGTGGGGCTGGTGGGCTTGCCGCCGCCGGGGGCGGAGCCCTCGGCGAGGAGGTAGAACCAGTGGTTGAGCGGGCCGGCCGCGGCGTGCTCCTCGGTGTTCGGGATGGACGCCGAGTAGCAGTTGGGGTTGTTGCTCACCAGGGAGGGGTTGTACATGTTGCGGATCGGGCCGTTGCCGACCAGGTTGATCATCTCGCCGACGGTGTAGTCCGGGGTGTCGTACGGCGAGGGCTCGTTGGCGTAGGCCTCGGTGAGGGCGCCCATGATGTCGCCGGTGGCCTCGCCCAGGCCGGACTCGTTGTTGGCGCCGCCGGGGGTGTACTGGTCGATGCCGTGGCCGAACTCGTGGCCGACCACGTCGATCGCGGCGATCCACTCGTTGGCCTGGCTGTGGCCGATGGATATCGTGCTGCCGTCCCAGTAGGCGTTGACGTCACTGAGGCCGACCTTGACGGGCCAGCTGCCGCCGTTGCCGTTGTGGCCGTTGCGACCGAGCCAGTCGCGGAGCATGTCCCATTCCTTCTGGGCCGCGAACATCGCGTCGCCGCAGCCGGTCTCCTTGCTGGAGGCGCTGCCGGTGCCCCAGGAGTCGGAGGACTTGGAGAAGACCTGTCCGGTGCTGTAGTCGGAACACGACAGGCCGGGCCGGTTGGGATCGCGCAGCGAGTAGGAGCCGCCCGAGCTCGTGGTGCTGATGGTGACCGGGGCGGGTCCGTTCCACTTGCTGTTGACGGTGCCGGCGCGCACGTCGTCGTAGCTGTCGAGCACCTCGCCGGTGGCCGCGTCCACGAAGACGTGCAGCGTGCTGGGCGCCGACGCGGTGCGGCCCTTGAGGACGGTCTCCCAGGCGAGCCGGCCGGTGCCGTCCTTGACCCGGACGACCAGGCGGCGGGAGTCCACCGAGTCCACGGTGGCCAGCTTCGTACGGGCGGTCTTCTCCGCGGCCGCCGCGCTGACCTGCGGGGTGGTCGAGCCGCCGACGGGGCCGGTGGCGGCGGACTGCAGGGCGCGGACCGTGCCCCGGGAGTCGGCGAGGACGACCGCGTCGCCGCCGACCACCGGCAGGCCGTGGTAACTGCGCTCGTACGAGACGGAGTACAGGCCGCCGAGCCAGGGCGTGACGGCCTTGCGCTCGTACGTCTCGCCCGGGCCCTTGGCCAGCGCGTCCAATCCCGCGTTCGCAGCCGCGTCGGCGGCGTTGACGGCGGCGGCCAGGGCGCTCGGCGGCGCCGGGGAGGGGGCGGGTGCGGCGGTGGCCGGCCCCGCGGTGGCGGCGATCATGCCGGCCAGCACGGTCAGGGTGGTCGCCGCGGTCAGCAACCTTCCCGCGGAAATCCTGCGTTGCATCATCGGGGCTCCTCGCGTGTGGGGGTCCTCGGCCGCGGACGGCAGGCCGGTGGCACACCGCAGGGGGCCGCATCTGGGGGACGGCCGTGCGGGCCGTCCGCGCTCGGGTGCCCGAACCCTCACACGGCGTCATGCCCAGGTCAATGCCTGGTGCGTGCGAGGCAAGGGGTTGGCAAATTCCGTCAAGCCCGCAGGTCCGGCTTTGCGTCAAGCTGGGCTTTCCTTCAAGTGGTTGAGACCACCTCATGTACGGAGCCGGTGGCGATCGAGTACCGTCCTCGTCATCGGAGTCGTCGGAATCACTGGAACCGTCGGCAGTCCCTGCGACCGGCCGAGGACGACCCGCCCGGGAGGCAGCCGTGCAGCGCAACCGTGTGGTCCCTGCGGCGGTGGTGCCGGCACCGCCGACCGGCCGGGGGCAGGACGCCTGGCGCGAGTTCGGTGCCCGGCTGCGGCACTGGCGGCGCCGGGCCGGACTCACCCAGGCGCAGCTCGGCGCCGGGATCGGCTACGACCACACCGCGGTCAGCAAGATCGAGCACGGCGCCCGCCGGGTCACCCCCCGGGTCGCCGACCGGATCGACGAGCTCCTCGGCGCGGAAGGCGAGTTGAGCGCCGCCTGCCAGCGCGCCGAGAGCGCCGAGCTGTGCGTGCTGGACGCCTTCTCACCCGCTCTGCTCCGACCTCCGCTGCCGGGCGGGGCAGCGCCCGGCGCGCCCGTCCCGCCCCCGGCCCCCGCTCCGCTGCGACTGCCGGACTACGGCCTGCTCTGCCCGCTGCACGGCGCCGAGGGCTGCGCGGTCCCCCAGGCCGGAGAACTCGTCGCCCTGCACGCCGAGTTCTGTGCCCCGGAGGGCCTGGCCGACCCGGCCGCCGGGCGCCCGCTGGACGACGTCACCGCGCACGCCCTGACCGGGCTGCTCGCCGCCCACCTGCGCTCCGGCGAGACCGGTGACCGGCCGGGCCTGGCCGCCGCAGTGGAGCGCACCCTGCACGCGGTGCTCGCCCGGCTCGCCGGCGCCCCCGCCGTGCAGCGCGGTCCGCTGGTCCGGCTGGCCGCCGAGCACGCCCACGCGGCCGGTGCGCTGCGGATGCAGGACGGTCGCAACGCCACCGCGATGGCCTGCTACGACCGCGCCCTCACCTGGGCCGGGCTGGCCGTGGACCGGGCCACCCAGGTCGGCACGCTCAGTGACATGAGCATCCTGGCCCGGCTGGACGGCGACCCGGTCGCCGCGCTCGGTTACGCCCGCGAGATCGAACGGGTCGCTCCGGACCGGCACTGGGCCGGCGCGATGGGCCGGATCAGCCGGGCCCGGGCGTACGCGCTCACCGGTGACGTGCGGGCGACCGTCCGGCAGATCGGGCTGGCGCGGGCGCACCTGGACCACATCGGCGCGGAGGACGAGGTCGACGTGCCCTGGCTCTCGATCGCCTCGATGCGGATGCGGGTGGAGTCCGCCGCGGCCGCCGCGCTGCGCGACCTGGCCGCCGCCACCGACGACCCCCGGCTGGCCCGCCGCGCGCTGGACGCCACCGAGACCGCCCTCGGCCTGCTGGGTCCGGACCAACTGCCCTCCAGTCGACTGCTCTTCATCGTCCGGGCGGCCGACTGCCACGTCTGCGCGCACGACCCGGCGACGGCCGTCGAACTGCTCGGGCCCGCCCTGGAGGCGACCGGCGTGACCGCCCTGCCCGCGCTGGTCGAGTACGAGCTGCGCGGTCTGCGCGACCGTCTCGCGGCGCACGCGCCCCGTGCCGCACACCGGTTGGCGGAGCCGGCCCGCTCCTGATCGGGCGGTGCTCCGGGGGCCGCGGCGACGGCCGCCCGATTGGCCGGATCAGGTGGCCGCGCGGGGTGGCACGGAAGGGGCGCACACCAGCGCCCGCCGACCTGGACGGATGCGGTCGCACGCCGCCAATTCCCACTCCTTCTCGAAAATGCGCCCCCTTCACGCCGTACGAACGTCAACTTCGTGAGCGTATAGTCCGCCGATCGGGTCATTCATGGAGTTAACACGTCGAATGACTGTCACGGCGCGTGTCTGCCGCTAGAGTCTCTGACGTTTCCAGTCGTTAGTCCGCGAAGAACGGGGGGCGCGTGCTGTCAGCCATTGCCCGCCGGCTCGCCCACCCGCTGCTGCTGCTGGGTGTGCTGTGCACGGCCGTCGCGACCCTGCACTTCCACTGGGCGCCGGACCGGGTCTCCCCGCTCTTCCTGGTCGCCGTCCTCGGATACCTGGCGGTCCTGGAACGGGTGATCCCGTACCGGGTCGACTGGCATCCGAGCCGACGCGAACTCGGCTGGTACAGCGTCTACTTCGTGCTGAGCATGGTCGGTGGAGCGCTGGCCCAGGGGCTGGTGGCGACGCTGGTGGAGGTGCTCGGCCCGGCCCACCCGGCGCTGCCGTTCGCGATGGAGATCCCACTCGCGCTGCTGGTCGGCTCGCTCGGCGACTACCTCGTGCACCGCTGGTCCCACCGCAACCGGTGGCTCTGGCGGCTGCACGGGGTGCACCACGTCCCGGACAAGGTGAACGTCGCGAACAACGGCGTGAATCATTTCCTGGACGTGCTCGTCGCACAGTCCGTGGTCCAACTGTCGCTGGCGCTGATCGGATTCTCGCCGGATTCAGTGTTCGTGGTCGGAATATTCGTCCTGGCTCAGGGGTATTTCGTCCACGCCAACATCGAAGTCCGAATCGGCCCGCTCGGCCACGTCCTGGCCGGGCCGGAACTCCACCGCCTGCACCACAGCACCGACCTCGCCGAAGCCGGCCACTACGCCTCCGACCTCTCGCTCTGGGACCACGTGTTCGGGAGCTTCACCTGGCGGCCCGGCAGGGTGCCGAAGGCCGTCGGCCTCACCGACCCGGCCGCGTTCCCCACCACCGGGGAGCTCGGTGCCACTCTGCTGCACCCCTGGCGCCGGGCGAAGACCACCGAGCAGTCCGTCTGAACCCCGGCCCGAGCGGCCGCTCCCACTTGCCCGTGTCCCCGGCGCCACGCCATCACCCCCGGATTGGACCATGACCTCCTCGCCCTTCGCCGTGCCCCGCGAACGCATCGCGATCACCGGTATCGGCTGCCGCCTGCCAGGACACGCCAACGACCACCGGTCCTACTGGAGCAACCTGATCGAGGGCCGGGACTGTCTCGCAGAGACGCCCGCCGACCGCTACGACACCGGCACCCTGGGCAGCAGGGACCGGGCCAAGCCGGGGCGGCTGATCGGCGGCCGGGGCGGCTACATCGACGGCTTCGACACCTTCGACCCGGACTTCTTCGGGATCAGCCCGCGCGAGGCCGAACACATGGACCCGCAGCAGCGCAAGCTCCTGGAGGTCAGCTGGGAGGCCCTGGAGGACGGCGGCCTGCGCCCCGGCGAACTGGCCGGCCGCGAGGTCGGCGTCTACATGGGCGCCTTCACCCTCGACTGGAAGATCCTCCAGTTCGCCGACCTCGACTTCGGCACCATCGCGGCGCACACCGCCACCGGCACCATGATGACGATGGTGTCCAACCGGATCTCGCACTGCTTCGACTTCCGCGGGCCCAGCGTCTCGATCGACACCGCGTGCAGCTCCTCGCTGGTCGCGGTCCACCTCGCCTGCCAGAGCCTGCTCCGCGGCGAAACCGAACTCGCCCTGGCCGGCGGGGCGTTGCTGCACATGGCGCCGCAGTACACGATCGCCGAGACCAAGGGCGGCTTCCTCTCCGCGGACGGCCGGTCGCGCGCCTTCGACGCCTCCGCCGACGGCTACGTCCGGGCCGAGGGCGTCGGCGTGGTCGTGCTCAAGCGGCTCTCCGACGCGCTGCGCGACGGGGATCCGGTGCACGCCGTCATCCTCGGCACCGGCGTCAACCAGGACGGGCGCACCAACGGCATCACCGTCCCCAGCGCGGACGCCCAGGTGACCCTGATCGAGCGGGTCTGCGCCGAGGCCGGGGTGGTGCCCGGCAGCCTCCAGTACGTCGAGGCGCACGGCACCTCCACCCCGGTCGGCGACCCGATCGAGGCCGCCGCCCTCGGCCGGGTGCTCGGCATCGGCCGCCGGCCCGGGGACCGCTGCTACGTCGGCTCGGTCAAGACCAACATCGGACACACCGAGGCGGCGGCCGGCGTCGCCGGGCTGATCAAGACCGCGCTCGCGATCAAGCACCGCCGCATCCCGCCGCACCTCAACCTGGAGCGGCCCAACCCCGGCATCGACCTGGACGCGCTGCCGTTCGAGATCCCGACCGTCCCGGTGGACTGGCCCGAGCACCGGGGGCCGGCCCGCGCGGGCGTCAACTCCTTCGGCTTCGGCGGCACCAACGCCCACGTGCTGCTGGAGGAGCCGCCGCGGCCCGATCCCGCCGCAGCGGTGGCCGGGCCGGCCCGCTCGGTGCTGCCGCTGAGCACCAAGGACACCGCCGCACTTCCCGAACTGGCCGACGCCGTACGGCAGGAGCTCGCCGGCGGGACCTCCCTGGCCGACCTCGGCCACACCCTGGCCCACCGCCGCCAGCACCTGCCCGAGCGGCTCGGGGTGGTCTACTCCACCCGGGAGGACCTGGACGAGGCGCTGGCCGCGTACGCGCGCGGCGAGGAGCACCCGCGCGTGGTCCAGGGCCGCGCCCGGGAACGCCGGCAGCGCCGGCTGGCCTGGGTGTTCACCGGCATGGGCCCGCAGTGGTGGGGCATGGGCCGGGGGCTGTACGAGCACGAGCCGGTCTACCGGGAGGCCGTGCAGGCCGTCGACCAGGAGATCCGCGCGCAGGCCGGCTGGTCGCTGCTGACCGAGCTGGGCCGGGACGAGGCGGACTCCAGGATGGCCGAGACCTGGCTCGCCCAGCCCGCCAACTTCGCCGTCCAGGTGGGCCTTTCGGCGCTCTGGCGGAGCCACGGCCTGCGCCCCGACGCGGTGGTCGGCCACAGCACCGGCGAGGTCGCCGCCTTCCACGAGGCCGGGGTGTACGACCTGGCCGACGCCGTGCGGGTGGTGCTCGCCCGCAGCCGCCTCCAGCAGCGCCTGGCGGGCAGCGGCAGCATGCTCGCGGTCGGTCTGCCGGAGGCCGAGGCCGAGCGCCGCATCCGCCCGTACCGCTCCCGGATCTCGCTCGGCGCGATCAACAGCCCCTCCGCGGTGACCCTGGCCGGGGACACCGAGGCGCTGGCCGAGCTGGCCGAGGAGCTGCGGCAGCAGGGCGTCTTCGCCCGCCTGCTGGACGTCGAAGTCCCTTACCACAGCGTGCGGATGGACCCGATCCGGGACGAGCTGGTGGCCGCGCTCGCCGTCATCAAGCCCCAGGAGGCGCGGCTGCCGCTCTATCTGACCGCCCGCGAGGAGCTCGCCCGCGGGCCGGAGCTGGACGGCGAGTACTGGTGGCAGAACGTCCGCAACCCGGTGCGCTTCCGGGCCGCCGTCGAGCGGATGGCCGAGGACGGCCACGGACTGTTCCTGGAAGTCGGCCCGCACCCGGTGCTCGGCCACGCGATCCGCGAGTGCGCGGAGCGGGCGCACGTCCTGCCGTCGATCCGCCGGCAGCAGGACGAGCCCGAGCGCCTCGCCCGCGGCCTCGCCGAACTGCACACCCTCGGCGTCGAGTTGAGCTGGGACGCGCTGCACCCGGCGGGCCGCCCGGTACCGCTGCCGGCCTACCCGTGGCGGCGCGACCGGTACTGGGTGGAGCCCAAGCCGGTCGAGCAGGTCCGGCTCGGGCAGCTGGACCACCCGCTGCTCGGCCGCCGCACCGCGAGCGCCCAGCCCGGCTGGACCGTGGTGCTCGACCCCGAGCGGCTGCCCTACCTGACCGACCACCGGATCGAGGGCCAGGTCGTCTTCCCCGCCGCCGGGTACCTGGAGATGGCCGCCCAGGCCGTCCGCACCCTGACCGGCGGCACCGAGGTGACGCTGGCCGAGATCGAGCTGAACCGGGCGCTGTTCCTCTCCGAGACCGAGCCCGTCCCCGTCCAGCTCGGCTACGCGCCGGAGGACGCCCGCTTCACCATCGCCTCCACCCCCGCCGGCGGCGAGCCCGCCGTGCACGCCGGCGGCCGGGTCCGCACCGGCCAGCGCCGCGGCTACGGCCCCGCGCTGGACGCGGACGCCCTCCGTGCCCGGGGGCGGCACCTCGACGGCCCGGACTGCTACCGGCAGCTGGCCGCGCGCGGCTACGACTACGGGCCCGCCTTCCAGGCCATCGCCGAGGTGTGGGCGGGCCCCGGCGAGGCGCTCGCGCGGATCCGGCCGACCGCCGAGCTCGGCCCGGACGCGGCCGACCACCACCTGCACCCGGTACTGCTGGACGGCTGCTTCCAGACCCTGCTCACCACCCGGCTGGAGGAGCCCGAGGGCGGCAGCGTCCGGCTCCCCGTCTCGATCGCCGAGGTCCGGCTCGACGAGATCGGCGACCGCCCGCTGTGGGTGCACGCCACCGTCACCCGGGACAGCGGCGAGGAACTCGTCGGCGACCTCGCGCTCTACACCGAGGACGGCACCCCGGTCGGCCGGGTCACCGGCTTCCGGGTCGCCGACGTCGCCCAGGCCCCGGCCTCCGTCGGGCTGGCCACCATCGACGGCTGGCTCACCGAGGTCGACTGGGTGGAGGCCGCCGCACCGGCCGTCGACGGGACCCCCGGCGACCTGCTGCTGTTCGCCGACGAAGGGGGCCTCGCCGAGCGGCTGGCCGCCCTGGCCGCCGGCCGGGGCGCCCGCTGCCACCTGGTCCGGCCCGGCACCGAGTACCGGCACGGCGACGGACACTCGACCGTGCGGCCCGACTCCGCCGAGGACGTCCGGCGACTGTTCGCCGACCTCGACCCAGGCTTCGCCGCCGTCGTCCACCTCTGGAACCTCGACCAGCCCGCCCTCGCCGCCACCACCGCCGACCGGCTCGGCCCGCTCGCGACCCTCGGCGCCTACTCCCTGATCGCCCTCGCCCAGGCCCTGCCCGCCGCCCGCCCGGACGGCCGGCTGCACATCGTCACCCGGGGCACCCAGCCCGCCGCCCCCGGCGACCGGGTCGAACCGCTCGGCGCCCCCGCCTGGGGCATCGGCCGGGTGCTGTGGCAGCAGGAGCTGGTCGCCCAGCGCGGCACCCTGATCGACCTCGACCCGGCCGTCGCCGCCGCCGACCAGGCCGAGGCGCTGCTCGCCGAACTCGCTGCCCGGGACGAGCAGGAGATCGCCCTGCGGTCCGGCGGCCGGCTCACCAGCCGGCTGCGGCAGGCCGAGGGCCTCACCCGGCCGCTGCCGCCGGTCCTGCGCCCCGACGGCAGCTACCTGGTCACCGGCGCCTTCGGCGCCCTCGGCCGGCTGCTCTGCCGCACCCTCGTCCGGCGCGGCGCCCGGCGGCTGATCCTGGTCGGCCGCACCGCCCTGCCCGAGCGCTCCGAGTGGGCCTACACCGAACCGGACACCCCGGTCGGGGAGCGGATCGCCTTCCTGCGCGAGCTCCAGGCGCTCGGCGCCGAACCGCTGCTCGCCCCGATCGACGTCACCGACGAGGCCGCCCTCGCCGACTGGCTCGCCGACTACCGGCAGCGCCAACTCCCGCCGATCCGCGGCGTGTTCCACCTGGCCGGACAGGTCAGGGACACCCTGCTGGCCCAGATGGACCGGCCCGCGTTCGACGCCGGCTACGCCCCCAAGGTGATCGGCGGCCACCTGCTGCACCGGCTGCTGCGGGACGAACCGCTCGACCACTTCGTGCTGTTCGCCTCCGTCGCCTCGCTGCTCACCACCGCAGGCCAGACCAACTACGCGGCCGGCAACGCCTTCCTGGACGCCCTGGCCCACCACCGCCGGGCCGAGGGGCTGCCCGGGCTCAGCCTGGACTGGGGGCCCTGGGCCACCGGCATGATCGAGGAGCTGGGCCTGGTCGCCCACTATCGCGACGCCCGGGGCATGAGCTCGCTCCCGCCGGACGCCGGAACGGCCGTCCTGGAGCGCGTCCTCGGCCAGGACCGCGCCCAGCTGCTGGTCGCCACCGTGGTCGACTGGCCGACCTTCCTCGCCTGGTACCCGGCGCCGCCGCCGCTGGTCGCCGACCTGGCGGCGAGCGCCGCGGAGCAGGCCCCGGTCGAGACCGGGGGCTTCCTGGACGCCTACCGCGCGGCCGACCCGCAGGCCCGCCGGGAGCTGGTCGTCGAACGGTTCACCGCCGCCGCCGCGGCCGTGCTGCGGATCGGCGCCGAACGGATCGACGCGGAGACCAGGCTCGGCGCGCACGGCCTGGACTCGCTGCTCGCGATGGAGCTGCGCGCCCGGGTGCACGGCGAACAGGGCGTCGCCCTGCCGGTGGTGGCCCTGCTCAGCAATGGCACCGTCGGCGACCTGGTCGACCTGCTCACCGAGGGCCTGGCCGAGCGGCTCACCGCCGACGGCGGCCCGGCCGAGGCCGAGGTCGAGCTGTACGCCGACGAGTCCCGCTTCCCGCTCACCCACAACCAGCAGGCGCTCTGGTTCCTGCGCCTGCTGCACCCGGACGGCTTCGCGTACAACATCGGCGGCGCCGTCGAGGTCCGCGCGGAGCTCGACCCGGAGCTGATGTTCGGGGCCTTCCGCCACCTCGTCGCCCGGCACCCCGAACTGCGCGCCGCCTTCACCGCCGAGGAGGGCCGCCCGGTCCAGCGGATCCGGGAGGAGGCCGAGGCCGACACCGGACTGTTCGACGTCGAGGGCCGGCCGTGGGAGGAGATCCACGACCTGATCGTCCACGAGTACCGGCGGCCGTACGACCTCGCCGAGGACCCGCTGGTGCGGCTCCGGCTCTTCCGGCGCGGGCCGGACCGCTGGGTCCTGATGAAGGCCGTCCACCACATCGTCTCGGACGCGATCTCCACCTTCACCTTCATCGAGGAGCTGTTCGAGGTCTACGAGGCGCTGCGCCAGGGCCGCACCCCGGAACTGCCCCCGGTGCCCGCCCGCTACCTGGACTTCCTCAACCGCCAGAACCGCTTCCTGGCCGGGCCCGAGGCGCGGCGGATGCTCGACTACTGGCGCGGGCACCTGCCGGCCGAGATGCCGGTGCTGGCCCTGCCCACCGACAAGCCGCGCCCGGCCGTGCAGACCCACAACGGTGCCTCCGAGTTCTTCCGGCTGGACGCCGAACTCACCGCCCGGGTGCACGAGCTGGCCCGGGCCAACGGCGCCACCCCGTTCATGGTGCTGCTCAGCGCCTACTACCTGCTGCTGCACCGCTGGTCCGGGCAGCCGGACATCGTGGTCGGCAGCCCCGTCACCGGCCGCACCCAGGAGGAGTTCGCCTCCGTCTACGGCTACTTCGTCAACCCGCTGCCGCTGCACGTGAGCCTGGCCGGGGAGCCGACCGTGGCCGAGCTGCTGGGCCGGGTGCGGGAGAGCGTGCTCGGCGGGCTGGACAACCAGGAGTACCCCTTCCCGCTGCTGGTCGAGCAGTTGGGCCTCCAGCACGACCCGAGCCGCTCCGCGGTGTTCCAGGCGATGTTCATCCTGCTCACCCACAAGGTCGCCGTGGAGCGCTTCGGCTACCGCCTGGAGTACATCGAACTCCCCGAGGAGGAAGGACAGTTCGACCTCACGCTGTCCGCCTACGAGGACCGCGCGGACGGCTGCTTCCACTGCGTCTTCAAGTACAACTCGGACCTCTTCGAGCCCGCCACCGTCCAGCGGCTGGCCGCGCACTACCGCAACCTGCTGGACGCCATGACCCGCGCCGCCGAGGACGAGCCGGTCGGACGGCTGCGGATGCTCGGTGACGCCGAACGGCGGGAGATCCTCACCGGATTCAGCGGCGCCGAGCGCCGGATCGAGCACGACACCCCGGTGCCCGAGCTGATCGCCAAGGCCGCCGCCGAACGGCCCGAGGCCGTCGCGGTGGTCGCGCCCGGCCGGGACGGCGTCCGCCGGCTGACCTACGGCGAACTGGAGCGCCAGGCCCAGCGCACCGCCGTGAGACTGCGCGAACTCGGCGTCGGCGAGGGCTCGGTGGTCGCGGTCTGCCTGGACAAGTCGCCCGAGCTGATCACCACCCTGCTGGGGATCTGGCGGGCCGGCGCCGCCTACCTGCCGCTCGACCCCGGGCACCCGGCCGACCGGCTCGCCCACCAGGTGACGGACGCCGGAGCGGCGCTGGTGGTGGTCGACCAGCGGCGCCCGCTCCCCGCCGACCTGCCCGCCGAGCCGGTCACCCTGCAGGAGCTGGACCGGCCGGTCCTGGGGGGCGCCGTGCCGCTGCCCGCCGCCGACCCGGACCGGCCCGCCTACCTGATCCACACCTCGGGCTCCACCGGCCGGCCGAAGGGAGTCCGGGTCGACCACCGGAACCTGGCCGCCGTCACCGCCGGCTGGCGCGCCGAGTACCGGCTGGACACCGAGGTCCGGGTGCACCTCCAGATGGCCGGCACCGCCTTCGACGTCTTCTCCGGGGACTTCGCCCGGGCGCTCAGCACCGGCGGCACCCTCGTCCTGGTCGACCGCGAGCTGCTCTTCGACACCGCCCGGCTGTACCGGGTGATGCGCGAGGAGGCCGTGGACGGCGGCGAGTTCGTGCCCGCCGTGGCCCGCGGGCTGCTGGCCCACTGCGAGCGCGAGGGCCTGACGCTGGACTTCCTGCGGCTGCTGATCGTCGGCTCCGACTCCTGGAAGGCCGCCGAGCACCAGCGGGTGCGCGCCCTGTGCGGCCCGCGGACCCGGCTGGTCAACTCCTACGGGCTGACCGAGGCCAGCGTCGACAGCACCTACTACGAGGGCGCGACCGAGCAGCTGGAACCCGGCCGGATGGTGCCGATCGGCCGGCCGTTCCCGAACAGCGCGGTGTACGTCCTGGACCCGTACGGCGAGCCCGTCCCGGTGGGCGTGCCCGGCGAGCTGTGGATCGGCGGCGCGGGCGTCGCGGCCGGCTACCCCAACGACCCGGAGCAGACCGCCCGGCGCTTCGTCACCCTGGAGCTCGACGGCGCCTCCGCGCGGCTCTACCGCACCGGCGACCTCGGCCACTGGGACACCGCCGGCACCCTGCACCTGCTCGGCCGCATCGACAACCAGGTCAAGGTCCGCGGCCACCGGATCGAGCTCGGCGAGATCGAGGCCCACCTCACCGCCCGTCCGGAACTCGCCCAGGCCTGCGTGACGGTCCGCCAGGACGCCCGGGGCGAGGCCTCCCTCGCCGCCTACGTGGTGCCCGCCGAGGGCACCGTGCTGGACCGCCGCGAGCTGCGCCGCCACCTGGCCGAGCACCTGCCCACCGTGATGATCCCCTCCTACCTCACCGAACTGCCCGCCCTGCCGCTCACCCCGAACGGCAAGGTGGACCTCGCGGCCCTGCCCGAGCCGAAGGCCGACACCGCCGGGGCCCAGCACGAACCGCCCGTCACGCTCTACGAGACGAGGGTCGCCGAGCACTGGCAGAACCTGCTCGGCCTGGACGAAGTCGGCCTCCAGCACGACTTCTTCGAACTCGGCGGCAGCTCGATCCGGCTCATCGAGCTGATCCACCACCTGCAGAGCGAGTTCAACATCAGCATCCCGGTCGGCCTGCTGTTCAAGGTCACCACCCTGCACGGCATGGCCCGCACCGTCGAGCAGATCATCACCGGCGAGGTGGCCGGCGGCGAACCCTACCTCTGGTTCAACGCCGCGGCGCCCGAGGACCGCACGGTCTTCTGCTTCCCGCCGGCCGGCGGCCACGGGCTGGTCTACCGGCAGCTCGCCGCGCACCTGCCGGAGCACCGCATCGCCTCCTTCAACTACCTGACCGGCGACGACAAGACCGCCCGCTACGCGGACCTGGTCGAGGAGCTGCACCCCTCCGGGCCGTACGTCCTGCTCGGCTACTCGCTCGGCGGCAACCTCGCCTTCGAGGTGGCCAAGGAGCTGGAGCGGCGCGGACGCACGGTGGCCTCGGTGCTGCTGGTGGACGCCTACCGGGTCACCGAGGCCTTCGACCTCGGAGAGGAGCACCTGGCCGTCTTCGAACGCGAACTCCACGAGCACCTGCACCGCCACACCGGCTCGCGGATCGTCGCCCGGGAGACCATCGAACAGGCCAGGGACTACCTGGAGTTCAGCAGCAGGACGCCCAACACCGGCACCGTCAGGGCCCAGTTGGACGTGGTCTGCGAAAGCGACCGGCTCTCCGTGCACGTGGGCGGCGAACCGGGCGCCTGGCACGGCGCCTCCACCACGGGCACCGCGGTGTACGTCGGGCACGGCGCCCACGCCGAGATGCTCGACGGGGAATTCGCCGCCCGCAACGCCGAACTGGCCGGCGCCATCCTGGCCGGGGGCACCGCCGATGTCCTCGGCTGACCGCGGGCCGGACTGGTCCACCAGGGAACGGGCCGCCGGCGGCCCGCCCCGGGTGATCGTGATCGGGGCCGGCCTGGCCGGCCTCGCCACCGGCTGCTACGCGCAGATGAGCGGCCTGGAGACCCGGATCTTCGAGAAGCACGTGCTGCCCGGCGGCTGCTGCACCGCGTGGTCCCGGCACGGCTACCTGTTCGACTACTGCATCGACTGGCTGATCGGCACCGCCGAGGGCACCGGGGCGCACCAGGTCTGGAGCGAACTCGGCGCCCTGGACGGCAAGTCGGTGACCCGCTTCGACACCTTCAACCGGGTGGTCGACGAACACGGCCGGGCCGTCACCTTCTACGGCGACCCGGACCGGCTGGAGGCCCACCTGCTGGCCATCGCGCCCGGCGACGCCAAGCCGATCCGGGCCTTCTGCCGGGACCTGCGCCGCTACGCCGCGATCGAGCTGCCCTGGGGCCTCACCCCGCCGCCGCTGCGCACCACGGCGGAACGGCTGCGCACCCTGCGCACCGTCCTGCCCGCCTTCCGGCTGTTCTGGCGCACCGCGACCACCCCGATGAGCGGCTTCGCCGAGCGGTTCCAGGACCCGCTGCTGCGGCGGGCCTTCCCCAACATGTTCCTCCAGGAGCCCGAGGGCTTCCCGCTGCTGCCGTACCTGTACACCCTGGCGGCCGCCCACAACGGCAACGCGGGGTTCCCGGAGGGCGGTTCGCTCGGGCTGGCCCGCTCGGTGGAGGAGCGCTACACCTCGCTCGGCGGGGTGATCGGCTACCGCTGCCGGGTGGAGCGCATCCTGATCGAGGACGGGCGCGCGATCGGCGTGGAACTCAAGGACGGCTCCCGGCACTTCGCCGACCACGTGGTGGCCGCCTGCGACGGTCCGACGGTGCTCGACCGGCTGCTGGAGGGCCGGTACTCCAGCCCCGCCACCGAGAAGCTGTACGGCGAACTGCTCGACAAGCCGGGCAACCTGTACCCGGCCGTGGTCTCCGCCTTCGTCGGCGTCGACGGCCCGCTGCCCGAGGGCGAACCGCACAGCACCACCTACCTGCTGTCGCCCGAGGACGGTGCGCGGCTGCCCGGCTCGCTCCAGCGTAGCCTGGTGGTGCAGCTGCGCTCCACCTACGCGGACGGCTTCGCCCCGCCCGGCAAGTCGGTGCTGCACTGCACCTACTTCAGCGACTACCGCTCCTGGAAGGACCTGCGGAGCAGCGACCGCCGGGCCTACCGGGCGCGCAAGCAGGAAGTCGCCGCGTTCGTCCGGGAGTTCCTGGAGCGGACCTACCCCGAGCTCGGCCCGCGGATCGAACTCGTCGACGTGGCGTCGCCGGTGACCACCGAGCGGTTCACCGGCAACACCTACGGCAGCATCCTCGCCTGGCAGGCCTTCTCCGAGGCCGAGGACGCCGCCAACCGGCTGGTCAACCGGGACCGGATGCGGCTGCCCGGGCTGAGCGGCTTCTCCATGGCGGGCCAGTGGACCTCGCTCGGCGGGCTGATCCGGGCCGCCACCAGCGGACGGTTCGCCGCGCAGTACCTCTGCCAGGAGCTCGGCCGGCCGTTCCGGGCCTGGCCGAGCGACAACCGGGAACCCTGGCACGCGGGCAAGTGGGGCCGGCTGCCGCAACTCGGCCGGGCCACCGTGGGAGCGCCGGAAGTGGGAGTGGCGGAAGTGGGAGCGGCGGAGTGAGCGGGACGACGACCGGCGGCCGGCAGAGCATGGTCATCATCGGCGGAGGGCTCGGTGGCCTGTCCACCGGCTGCTTCGCGCGGATGAACGGCTACCGCACCCGGATCCTGGAGATGCACGAGATCCCCGGCGGCTGCTGCACCGGCTGGGACCGCGGGGAGTTCACCTTCGACTGCTGCATCAGCTGGCTGCTGGGCAGCGGCCCGGGCAACGAGATGCACCAGATCTGGCTCGAACTCGGCGCGCTGCAGGGCAAGCGGATGCGCAACTTCGACGTCTTCAACGTGGTGCGCACCCGGGACGGCGGGGCGGTCTACTTCTACTCCGACCCCGACCGGCTGGAGGCCCACCTGCTGGAACTGGCCCCGGAGGACGCCCGGCAGATCCGGCAGTTCTGCGCGGGGCTGCGCAAGTTCCGTCTGGCGCTGGCCCGTTACCCCTTCCTCAAACCGGTCGGGCTGATGGGCCGGTGGGAGCGGACGCGGATGCTCGCCTCCTTCCTGCCGTACTTCAACGTGATCCGGCGCTCGATCACGGTGCTGATGAGCGACTACTCGGCGAAGTTCAGGAGCCCGCTGCTGCGCGAGGCCTTCAACTTCATCCTGTACGAGAAGCACCCCAACTTCCCGGTGCTGCCCAACTACTTCCAGCTCGCCTGCCACGCCGGCCAGTCGGCCGGGGTGCCGGAGGGCGGCTCGCTGGGGCTGGCCAACTCGATCGAGCAGCGCTACCTGCGGCTGGGCGGCGAGATCACGTACAACACCAAGGTGACCGAGGTCCTGATCGAGGGCGACCGGGCGGTGGGGGTGCGGCTGAGCGACGGCCAGGAGGTGCGGGCCGACATCGTGGTGGCCGCCTGCGACGGCCGGACCACCATGATGGACCTGCTCAAGGGCCGCTACCTGAGCGACACCTACCGCCGGCTGTACACCCAGACCATCACCGAGCCGGGCATGGTCTTCCCCGGCTACGTCACCGTCTTCCTCGGCCTGCGCCGGCCCTTCCCGGCCGGGGACCCGTGCACCACCTACCTGCTGGAGGACGAGGTCGCCGAACGGCTCACCGGCATCCGGCACCCGAGCATCAATGTCCAGTTCCGCAGCCGCCACTACCCGGAGCTGTCGCCCGCCGACTCCACCGTGGTGTACGCCAGCTACTTCTGCGACATCGAACCCTGGCGGGAGCTGAGCACCGGGCCGGAGCAGGAGCCCCGGGTGCGGCGCGGCGAGGAACTGCACACCCTGCCGGTCGGCCGGGGACGGGAGTACCAGCGGCAGAAACGCCGGGTGCGCGACGCCATCGTCGAGTTCCTGGACGGCCACCACCCCGGGCTCCGGGAGGCGGTGGCCGTCAAGGACGTCTCCACCCCGCTCACCCAGGTCCGCTACACCGGCAACTACAACGGGACGGTGCTGGGCTGGCAGCCCTTCGTGGAGAGCGGCGAGACGCTGGAGGAGGAGGTAAAGCGCAACGGCCCGGGGCTGCCCGGCCTGGCGAACTTCTACCTCTCCGGGGTCTGGGCGACCACCGGCGGACTGATCCGGGCGGCGGCGGCCGGCCGGCACGTCGTCCAGTTCATCTGCCGGGACGACGGCAAGCCCTTCACCGCGGAGGTGGACGACAGCGCACCGCTGCCCACCGTGCTCATCGAACCGGTCGGCCCCACCGACCGCCAGTTTGGAGTCACCTCGTGAGGATCGAGAAGTGGGTCGTCGGGGAGCACGTGGACGGCGTGCCGGACGTCGAGCGGATGTACCGGAAGGTCGTGGAGGAACTGGACGTCCGGCTCGCCCCGGACGAGATGCTGCTGCGCACCCGGTACGTCTCGGTCGACCCCTACCTCCAGGGCATCGCGCTGGACACGCCGATCGGCGACCACATGGGCGCGGACTCGATCATGGAGGTGCTGGACGCCGGGCCCGCCGCGCGCTTCGCGGCGGGCGACCTGGTGCAGGGCTTCGGCGGCTGGCGCAGCCACCTGGTCAGCAACGGCGCGCCCAGGCTCTGGCAGACCGGGACGTTCCCGATGGTCTTCCCGGCCTTCCGTCGGCTGGACCCGGCCGACTACGACGAGGACCTGCCGCTGTCCACCGCGCTCGGCATCCTGGGCGGGCCCGGGATGACGGCCTGGGCGACGGTCGAGAAGTTCCTGGACGTGCGCCCCGGGTCGACGGTGCTGGTCGGCGGCGCCTCCGGGGCGGTCGGCTCGCTGGTCGGGCAGCTGGCCAAGCACCGGGGCGCACGGGTGATCGGGACCACGGCGTCGCCGGAGAAGACGGCGGGGCTGTGGGAGCTGGGCTTCGACGGGGTGCTGCTGTACCGCGACGGCGACGCGCCGGAGCGGCTGGAGAAGGAGCTGGCCGAGCTGGCCCCGGGGGGCATCGACCGCTACTTCGACAGCCTCGGCGGGACGCTGACCGACGTGGTCTTCGGGATGCTCGCGGTGGAGAGCCGGGTGGCCGTCTGCTGGCAGTGGGGGAGCCAGGTCGGCGGGGACTGGGCGGGGCCGCGGCTGCTGCCGATGATCATGTTCCCGCGCACCACGATCCGGGGCATCTTCTCGCTGGAGTGGTTCACCGAGGAGAACTGGGCCGCCCTGCGGCGGGATCTCGGGGCGCTGGTCCGCAGCGGGGAACTGACCTACCAGGAGACCGTGCACCAGGGGTTCGACAGCATCCCGGCGGCCTACCGCGGCCTCTACCGGGACCGGTCGGCGAGCAAGGGGAAGGTGCTGGTCGAACTCTGAGCGTGTTCGTTTCCAGGATGCCCGCGGGCCCTTCGGCGGATGTGCCGAAGGGCCCTGGCGCGCGGCCGGTCCGGGACGGTCAGTTCAGGGTGAACCAGGTGCTGCGGGACTTCTTCCACTCGGGGTGGGTGAGGTCCTTGGCGGCGGTGGCGTCGTTGTAGAGGTCGGCGGAGCCGTCGTCGGTGATCAGCTGGGCGCGGGCGCCGGGGGCGTCCAGGTCCGGGACGTCCGGGACGGCCTCCCAGGCGCCGTAGTCGCTGGTCGGCAGGTCGATCAGCTTGGTCGGGGCGGAGCCGGGCTGACCGTTCCAGCGGTAGAGCGCGTACGGGGCGGAGTTGTCCTCGGCGGCCCAGGAACCGGCCACGATCAGGTACTGGCCGAGGTCGTTGCGCCGGATGTCGCGGACGGACAGCCCGCCGAGGTCCAGCTCGATCGGGTCGCCGAAGGTCGCGTGGGCGGCCGAACCGTTGAGCAGGGACGGGAGGTTGGTGACCGGGACGAGCAGCGCCCGGCCGCCGGTGACGGCCGGGGTGAGCGGCGCGCGGAAGCCGACGTAGGCGGTGCTGGTGCTGCCGGGGGCGAACTCCAGGCCCTCGACGTTGAACCCGTCGATCTGCTTGGGCGCCTGGCCGTCGGCGGCGCCGGCCGCGAAGCCGTAGCGCTTGCCGTGGGCGTTGTCCCAGCCGATCAGGTCGTCGCGCAGGCCGTCGTAGGAGCCGGCCAGGGACAGCTGGGTGTCGGCGCCGGAGCCGGTGACGGTGGTGGTGAAGACGGTGTGCCGGTCGGGCTTGACCACGCCGTCCTTGTTGTTGCCCAGCGAGCCGGTCCAGTAGATGGTGTTCCCGACCCGGGTGGCGGCCTCGATGTCGATCTCCTTGGAGACGCCGAGGGCCGAGCTGAAGTCCCAGGTGCGGATCGGCGCACCGGAGTTGTTGCGGTCGTACAGGCGCAGGGTGTTGGACTCGTCGTCGCCGACCACGATGTAGCCGCCGCCCGCGTCCACGGCGGCCGAGGCGTCGCTGGAGCCGGTCAGGTAGCGGCTGGTGGCGGAGGACTGCACGGCGGGGGAGGCCGCGTAGTGCAGGGTGCGGGTGGCGCTCTTGCCGCCGAGGCCGGTGACCTTGACGGTGAGGTCGGCGTAGCCCACGCCCTGGGCGGCGACCGCCAGGGTGCGGGTGCCGCCGGTGCCGGTCACCGTGACGTCGCCGGTGCGGGCCACGGAGCTGCGGGTGGTGGCCGAGGCGGCGACGGTCAGCGCCGAGGCCGCGGCGCCGGACTGGGCGACCGTCACGGTCACGGTCGGGTCGCCGGTGGCGCCGACCGCGCCGGACAGGTATCCGGCCGAGAAGGTGATCGTCGGGGTGCCGTACGAGACCGCGCCGGCCGGGAGGGCGGGCAGGGCGAGCACGGGCACCGCCGCGACGGCGACGGCGAGCGGCAGCAGGCGGCGGAGGGAACGCGACACGGTGGCTACCCTTCGGCAGGTGACGGGAGTTGACGGAGAGTGCAAGCCTGCTGGCGCTCGGCGAACACCGACCCTACGGCGACCCTACGAGCGTGGGCGGGCGGGCGAACAGCGGGCCTCGCGGCGGTGAAGGACCGGGCTCAGCCGGTGATGCCGGCCGCGCGCAGGCGGCGGGCGACCGCCTCCCAGTCGGGGGCGACCGGCTCGGTCCGACCGGTGCCGACGCCCTTGTCCTTGAACCCGCTGGAGGTCGAGACGCAGACCACCGGGCCCTTGGCGAGGTCCGGCTCGCCGAGGCTGCGCAGCCCCGCCAGGCCGGCCGCCGAGGACAGCTCCGTCCAGAGCCCGGCCCGGGCCAGCTCCCGCTGGGCGTCGGCGAGTTGAGTGTCGTCCAGGGTCAGTGCCCGGCCGCCGCTCTCCCGGACGGCGAGCACGCCACGGTAGCCGCTGACCGGGGAGGCGATCGAGTACGCGTCGCTCGGGCCGACCGTCACCCGGGCGGCCGGCAGGCCCTCGGCGATCGCCAGGGCGAGCGGCCCGGAGGCGGCCGTCTCGCAGGAGTGGATGCGCGGAACGCGGTCGGTCAGGCCCAGCCGGCGCAGCTCGGTGAAGCCCTTCCAGACGCCGAACAGCAGCTCGCCGTAGCCGGTCGGGACGAACACCGCGCTCGGCAGGCCGACGTCCTGGAAGATCTCGTACGCGACGGTCTTGTAGCCCTCGGGGCCGTACGCGTGCCCGGTGTGGGTGGTGGTCAGGTTGCTGACCGGGTGCAGGCCCAGCCGGTCGACCACCTGGCGCAGCAGCGGCCAGCGGGCCTCCCACGGCACCGGGAGCACCACCGCGCCGTAGGCGTTGAGGAAGGCGTCGACGTTCGGCGGCAGGTCCGGGCCGGTGAACACCACGCAGCGCAGTCCGGCGCGGGCGGCGTAGGCGGCCGCCGAGGCGCCGTGGTTGCCGGAGGAGGCGACCGCGAGGCCCGGCGCGCCGACGCCCACGGCCGCGCTGGTGGTACAGCGGTTCAGCCGGTCCTTGTGGCTCCACGTGGGGTTGCGGGACTCGTCCTTGACGTACACCCCGGGCTCGATCTCCACCGTCGGGGTGGCGCCCTCGCCCAGACCCGGTGCGAGCAGCGGGGGCAGCAGCGGGGCCCAGCGCTCCAGGCCGCCGCGCACCGGGGCGGGGGCGAACAGGCCCGCCGGGTCGGCCTTGTCGTAGGCGTAGTCGACCTCGACGGGGTAGGAGACGTCCTCGGTTCCGGTGCGCGGGCAGCCGGCGGTGAGCGGGGGCCAGAGCGGGTAGTCGAGGGCGGGGTCGCCGAGGGAGCGCTGGCCGGTCGCGAGGGAGTCTTCTGTTGGCATGCCAGGAGACTAGCCGGGCGGCCGCCGCGCGGTCCGGCGGTTGGCGGGCCGCGGCGGGAACCCGTTCGCGGGGGTACCGGTTCCGGCCGTTCGGGGGAGGAGTCAGCCCTGCCGGATCGCCGAGATGTCGAACTCCAGGACGACCTTGTCGCCGACCAGGACGCCGCCGCCCTCCAGCGCCGCGTTCCAGGTGACGCCGTACTCCTTGCGGCTGATGGTGACCGAGCCCTCCAGGCCCACCCGCAGGTTGCCGTACGGGTCGACGGCGTTGCCGGTGTACTCGAAGTCGATGGTGACCGGGCGGGTGGTGTCCTTGATGGTCAGGTCCCCGGTGACCCGGTAGTCGGTGTCGGAGCGCACTTCGACCGCGGTGGAGCGGAAGGTGATGTCGGGGAAGTTCGGCGCGTCCAGGAAGTCGTTGGTGCGCAGGTGCTGGTCGCGCTGCTCCACGCCGGTGTCGATGCTCTCGGCCTTGATCACCACCTGGCCGGAGGAACTGGACGGGTCGCCGCCGTCGAGGTGGGCGGTGCCCTCGAAGCGGTGGAACGCGCCGCGGACCTTGGTCACCATGGCGTGGCGGGCGACGAAGCCGATCCGGGTGTGGGTGGGATCGAGGACGTAGTCGCCGGTGAGCTCGGCGAGGTTGGCGGTCATGGTCGGCATGCCTCCTGGTGCGGGGCCCGGGTCTCGGCCCGGGGGTGGTCGGGCGGTCCCCGGACCACGCTAGGGGCAGTTCCCGCGGGCCGCGCGTCGGGTCGGGTCTGAGTGGCGGGCGGGGTGGGAAGGCTCGCGGAGTACACCGGAGGAGCGAAGGGACGAGGGGGTCGCGATGGACAGTGGCGTACGGGCGATGGTCGACGCGGTGGACGAGGCGCGGCGGCAGCTGCGGGAGAACGCGCTGCCGAAGGCGCGGGACAGCAGCCGGGAGAGGGTTCCGGAGAAGGAGGAGGCGGCTCTGCTGGGGGCGCTCGCCGGGCTGATGGAGTCCATCGTCGAGCTGGCCGAAGCCGCCTCGGACCGGATGACCACGGGTGACAGCCGGGAGACGTATATCAAGGCGGTCCGGCGGCTGCGGGTCCAGCCCCGGTACCTGCGCGAGGACACGGCGGCGGTCGTGAAGCGGGTGGGCGCGGCGGAGTGACCGGCGGCCGGTGCCCCTCGCCGGGGGCACCGGCCGCTTCGCTCAGCGGTGGCTCGGGAACTGGACCACCTGCTGGTAGGTCGGGCGGTTCTGCCAGGTGGTCTTGGCGTCCGTCACGCCGCCCAGCGGACGCTGGATGATCGTGTCGGCGCACCACTGGTCACCGGCCGAGCAGTCCGCGTCGCCCGGGTAGACCTGGGCGGAGGTCCGGGCGGCGGCCTGCTTCAGGGTGTCCAGCAGGACGGTCCGGCAGGCCGCGAGGTCGCCCCCGCCGCAGAACGGCCGGGCCAGCGGGCCGGCCACCTGGTCGCCGAGGACGGCGCGCAGGTCCTTGTCCAGATAGCTCCACCAGCCGTACTGGAAGGCCGAACCCTTGTGCGGGATGGCCTCGTTGGCGCTCACCGGGCCGGTGGCCGAGCCGGTCTGCCCGCCCGAGGGGGACTCGTTGATCTGGAGGGCGCCGGTCAGCGCGCCGAACAGCGGGTCACCGAGGCCCGGCCGCATGACGCCCTCGGCGACCAGTGGCCACCAGGCGTCCATCACCCGGATCGCGGTGGCGTCCGCGTAGCCGTGGCTGCCCGCCGAAGTCTCCCTCCGCTGGCCGCCGTTGGCGAGCCAGGCCTCCAGCTGCTGCAGGGCGGTGAGGGCGGCCTGGTCGGTGACGGGCGCGCTGCGCAGCACGCGGATCAGGTCGGGCAGCACGTCCTCGGCCCGCAGGTCGGCCAGGGCGGCGCTCTCCATCGCCTGGGTGAGCGAGACCCGGCTCGCCCTGCCGCCGTTCCTGAGCAGGGACTTGACCCGGTCGTCCAGCAGGTTGCCGCGGTGCACCGAGCCGTTGCCGAAACCGGCCGAGGTGAAGCCGTTCGCCTGCTTGTTGTTCCAGGAGATGTAGTAGTCCTGGTTGACGGACTGTGGGTGCTCGGCCGCCGGGGTGTACCGGGCGGTGTTGGCGACCGGGTCGAAGTCGGCCCACTCGTAGGCGGGTTGGGCCTGGACGGGCAGGCCCGGGTCCACCCCGGGGGCGCGGACCGGGTTGTTGCCGGAGTTGTAGTACGCGATGTCGCGCGAGTCGGCGTAGAACCAGTTGAAGGTGTAGTTGATGTCCTGCGCGGCCCGCTGGAAGCCCGCCGCGCCCTGCACCGCGCCCGGGTCGTTCAGCTCCTGGAAGCCGATGATGGAGTCGGCCTCGTGCCGGTAGGTGGAGCGCAGCGAGGTGAAGGCGACGGGCGCGCCGCCGACGGTGCCGCGGGCGCTGACCAGGCCGTACCTGGAGCGGTACATCACCAGGGTGTAGGAGCCGGCCGGGGTGGAGTCGGCGGTGGTGGGTTTCCACGCGTTCTTGCGTTCCAGCCGGTCGAAGGGCAGGCACTGGCCGTGCCACAGGTAGGAGTTGGCGGCGGTGGTGACCGGGGAGCCGTCGGTGGTGCAGAGCGGGACGGCGTAGGTGTCGGTGATGTCCTGACCGGCGGAGGTCGCGCTCCAGGCGTAGTCCTGGCCGCGGCCGAGCTGCACGTAGAAGCTCAGGCCGGCGAAGGCGGCGCCGCGCGCGCTGATCCCGGGGCCCTGGATCTCCTCCAGCATCAGCAGCTGCGGGGCGAAGTAGCCGGTCTGCGGGCCGAACACGGCCACCGGGTGGCCGTCGTCGGTGTGCGCGCCGGAGACCAGCAGGGCGTTGGACATTCCGTGCTTGGCGGTCAGCAGGTTTCCGGGCAGGACGCCGTTCGCCTCGGTGGTGGCGGAGTTGCCCGAGCCGGTGGCGTCGTAGACGACCCGCTCGGGCACCACCGAGCCGGGGTCCGGCAGCGCCGTGCCCTGCGGCTGGTCCGGGACGGTCGCGTACGGGAAGCTCTGCCCGTCGTGCAGGGTCTGGACGGCCTCCGGGTCGTCCGCCTCGCGCAGCGACGTCCAGACCGCGTCCCCGGCGTCCTTGCCGTACCGGGCCTCGGCGGCCGACTTGACCTGGGCGGAGGCCAGTTCGCCTCCGCCGCCGGAGCCGAACAGCGCGCCGACCACGGAGGCGAGGGCCACCAGGTCGGTCAGCTTGAACGGCTCGATCGAGCCGGCGTTGGTGATCGGGTCGATGTGCCCGGTGAGGTCGTACTCGCCGGGGAAGGTGCGGGCGTTGTAGGACTCCTTGGCGTACTGGTTGATGCCGTCGAGGTAGGCGTTGGCGTCGGCGAGCGCCTGGGTGGCCCGGCCGCCGCGGGCGGCGATGGCGTCGATCTGCTGCTGCAGTTCCGCCTCGGTATACGGCGCGGCCTGCCAGAAGGTCTGCTCCAGCTGGCGGTTGGCGGCGGCGCCGCCCGCGAAGCCGGACAGCTGGCCGCGGCCGACGTGCCGGAAGAGGTCCATCACCCAGAGGCGGTCCTGGGCGGCGGCGTAGCCCGCGCCGAACTCGGTGCCGTAGCGGGTGGTCCCGGAGATGTGCGGGACGCCGGTGGCCTTGTCGCGCACGATGGTGACGTCCGGGCGCGGGCTGGTGGTGCTCGCCACCTGGTCGGCGGGGACGCCGAAGGAGGCGTCGTTGAAGAAGTCGCGCAGCTTGGCCTCGGTCAGGCCGGGGTAGCCGGAGGCGAGGGCGGCGTAGGGGCCGAGCTGGTCGTCGGTGTGCGCGGGGCGGGTGCCGAAGGCCCGGTTGAGCAGGATGTCGGCGAGGGTGGCGTTGCCGTTCTCGCCGGGCGGCAGGATGTCGGCGCAGTGGCCGCCGCAGTAGTCGTTGGCGGCGGCGGTCACCGCCGGGGTGGGGGCGGCGGTGGCGGTGGGGCCGGTGGTCAGGGCGGCGGTGACGAGCAGGGCCGAGGCGAGGGCGGCGGCCGGGAGTCGGAGGGAGCGGGGGCGGGGGCGCTGGCGTGAACGCAAGGCGGACTCCTCCGTCGAAGTCTCACGGAAGAGTCGACGGTAGGGGTGCTACTGGCCGGTTGGCTAGTGGCGTGCATGCCATTTTCTATGCGGGGGCGCGGAGTTGGGGCGTTTGGGCAGCGGGGTCGGGGTGTGGGCTGTGGGTTGCGGGGTCGAGGTGCGGGGTCGGGTGCGGGGGCGTGCTGTCCCGGGAGTCGGCCGAGGTGGCGGCGGCGGTGCCGGGCCCGGTGCCGCGGGTCCCGGCGGTGGAGCGGCCGGGGAAACGGCGGCGCCGCACCCGCCGGGCTCAGTCCGGAGGTGCGGCGCCGGGTCGGCGGGGCCGGGTCAGGGCTTGAGCACCAGGCGGATCGGGTTGCCCTCCTTGCGCTCCAGCGCCTCGACCGCGCGGGCCGCCTCGGCCAGCGGGAAGGTGCCGCTCACCGAGCGGGAGAAGTCGAGCCGGCCGCCGCGGACCAGGTTGACCAGGTCGACGACGTCCTGGCCCTCGGAGCCGTAGTGGCCGCGGATCTGCTGGCGCAGGTAGCTGACCAGGGTGCCGTTGGTGACGGTCAGCGGCTTGTCGGTGAGGCCGACCAGCACCAGGCGGCCGTGCTCGCCCAGGGTGGCCATGGCCTGCTCGCGCACCGGGGCGACCCCGGCGAAGTCGAAGGCGACGGACAGCGGGCGACCGCCGGTGGCCTCGCGCAGCAGCTGGGCGAACGCGGGGTCGGCCGGGTCGAGGGCGGCGTCGGCGCCGAAGGCCAGGGCGCGCTCACGGGCGGCCGGCAGCGGGTCGACGGCCACGATCGGGAAGGCGCCGATGGCCCGCAGCAGCTGCACGCCGTGGGCGCCGAGGCCGCCGACGCCCCAGACGCCGACCGCCTCGGCGGGCCGCACGGCGCCGGTGGCGGTGATGGCGGCCCAGGGGGTGGAGACCGCGTCGGGGATGAAGCAGGCCTGCTCGAAGGGGAGTTCGTCCGGTATGGGCACCAGGGTGGTGGCGGTGGCGAGCGCGTAATCGGCCCAGCCGCCGTCGTAGTCCACGCCGCGGGTGTGCACGACGCCGTCGCGGTTCTCGCCGGCCTGCAGCAGCACCCGGTCGCCGACGGCCGCGGTGGTCACGCCCTCGCCGAGGGTGTGCACGGTGCCCGCGACCTCGTGGCCGAGGGTGACCTTGTCGCCCTTGAGGAAGAGCGGCTTGAGCATGCCCTCGATCAGGTGGACGTCGGAGAGGCAGACGCCGGCGGCCTCGACCTTGATCAGCACCTCGCCCGGACCGGGCACCGGGACGGGGACCTCCTCCACGGCGAAGGCGCCCTTGGCGACGTCGAGCCGGCCGGCGAGCATCGTGGCGGTCATCGGGACTTCCCTTCTCGCGGGGGCGGCGGGCAGGGGGAGTGTCCGCCGCTCCGGAAGTTACTTGTTATCCAACAAGCAAGTTCACCGTAGCATGGTGGCATGTCTACGCACGATGAGGGCCGAACCGGCGGACCCGGGACGCTCCGGGAGGCGCCCGCGCGCCGCACCCAGGCCGAACGGCGGGCCCGGGCCGAGTCCGCGCTGATCGCCGCCGCCGCCCGGCTGATCGCCGAGCACGGCAGCACCGGGGTCACGCTGGCCGGGGTGGGGGAGGAGGCGGGCTTCAGCCGGGGCCTGGCCACCCACTACTTCGGGTCGAAGGCCGCACTGCTCGCCCGGCTCCAGGAGGCGGCGCTGGCCGAGGCGATGGCGGCGGCCGCGCCGGAGCGCAGCGGGGCGGGCGCGGTGGACGAGCTGTGCGGGTTCGCGCGCGGCTGCCTGGAGGGCGTGCGCAACCCGACCGACCTGGGCCGGGCCTTCGTGGTGCTGGGCGCGGAGGCGCTCGCCGGGGCCTCGGAGCTGACCACCGCGGTGGCGGAGCTGGACGCCCGGACCCGGGAATGGGCGGCCGAGGTGGTCGGGCAGGGGCAGCGGGAGGGCGAGCTGCGCCCCGGCGTGGACCCGGGCGCCTTCGCGCTGGCCTTCGTGGGGCTGCTCAAGGGGCTGGTGGTGCAGGCCGCGGCCGCTCCGAAGGCCTTCGACGTGGGGCTGGCGGTCGCCGAGTCCGAGCGCTGGATCCGGCTGGCGCTCACGGCGGGCTGAGGGCGCGCGGGCTGGGCGTCCGGCCGGGGTGAGCAGGGCGGGGGGCGCCGCCGCCCTGCGGCCGTGGGGCGGTGGGCGGCGGTACGGGTGGCCGCTCCGGGGCGGGGTCAGGCCCGGCGGGCGGGCGAACCGCGGCGTGCGGGCGGCACGATGCGCACCCGCTCGGTGGCGGGCGCCTTTTCGAGGTCGTCCAACTGGGCGAGGACGGTGGCGCGCAGGTCGTCGTCGTCCTCGAAGTGGTGGTCGTTGAAGAGGGTGTAGCCGGACCACATCAGGTTGGCGCAGACCCGGGGCGGGACCTTGCCCGTCGCGGCGCCCATGCCGACCAGGGCGACGGACCGGATCGAGCCCGGCCGCAGCCGGTTCTGCCGGTGGACGGCCTGGAACGCGGCGGCGCAGGCCAGGGCCACGTTCAAGGTCTCGCTGACGTTCTGCGAGGAGGTCCGCATGGTCGGGGCCGATATCAGGAACGCCGGGTTGACGGCACCGGACGGGACGCAGACCGCGCTGCCGACCGGGAGGCTGCCGGCGTGCTGGTCGCGGATCGCCTTCTGGACCCGCAGCTGGATGCCCGCGCCCAGGTGGCGCTTGATCGCGGCGTCCGTTCCGCCGTCCATCCGGCCGCGGGAGTTGGTGGGGCTGACCCAGGCGTCCGCCTTCGCGGTGAGCAGCGAGGCGTGCCGGATGTCGATCCCGGGGACGTCGGCGAAGGCCGCCCGCCAGGACTCCACGACCGTGGCGTTGAGGTCGGTCAGCACCACCTTGAGCGGCGGCTCGGTGCGGTCCGTGGTCATGCTGGGCTCCTGTCGGTCGGGGGTGCCCGGTGGGCCGGTTCCTTGGTGACACCGACGAAGCTAGCGCCCGGCACTGACAATCCGTCCGGGCCCCGTCGGCACCCCGTCGGCACCTCGCCCGCGCCGGTCGGCGGCCGTTCGGCGCGGGCCGGATTGTCGGACCCTGCTGGTAGGACTGTGGTGTCCGCCAGGGAAGCTGACGGGCCATCACCTGCCGTTCGTCTGACATTCGTACGGTCCCGACCAGCCGGAGTCGCACCACCATGAGCGCTGTCGACACCCCCGCCACCCAGCCCGACCCGAACGACCCGCTCGCCCTCGCCGACCTCTTCACGGGCGGCGGCGAGCCGTGGCTGCCGCTGCTGAAGCCGGTGATCGAGGCGCAGCCCGGTGCGGCCTCGTTCATCGGCCCGGGCCGCGGCCCGGAGGTCGTCCCGGTCCGGGAGCTGACCTTCCAGGCGCTCAAGCCGCACGCGCCGCACCGGTGGAAGGTCGTCGTCTTCGGCCAGAACCCGTACCCGAGGCCGGAGAGCGCCACCGGCATCGCGATGTTCGACAACACCTTCCACGACTGGAAGGACAGCCAGTTCGGCCGGGTGATCAGCATCCGCTGCCTGATCAAGGCCGCGGCGATGTGGAAGTACGGCATCCCCAAGAAGACGCCGATCGCCGACATACGGGCGCTGCTGAAGAAGCAGGAGACGGTCCAGCCGCCGGAGTGGTTCCAGGCGATGCTGACCCAGGGCGTGCTGCTGCTGAACGCGGCGCTCACCGCGAGCAGCGACGGCGCGATGGGGCCGGACGAGCACACCGGGTTCTGGCGGCCGGTCGCCGAGCGGATCGTCGAGGAGATCCTCCGCGCCAAGCAGCGGGCAGCCGAGGAGGACCGCTACGTGGTCTTCGCCTGGTGGGGCGCGCACGCCCGCAGCCTGAAGAACGTCGTCCTGCGGCTGCAGGAGAAGTACCCGGAGGTCGAGGTCCGCCACATCGACCACGCCAACCCGGCGGCCCAGGGTGACATCTTCTGCGACGGCGAGCACTTCGCCACGGTGAACGCCGCCCTGGCCTCGCTCGGCGCCGACGAGGTCGACTGGCTGCCCAGCACGGGGTGGAACGCGCCGTCGGTGCAGGGCGGCGGGGCGGAGGCCGGGGTCGCCGAGCGGATGGGTGCCTTCATCGCCTCCACCATGGAGCTGCACCAGCTCTACCTGGACCGACTCGCCGGGGTGAAGGACGAGGGCCTCGTCCTGCCGGCGATCACCGGTGTGTTCGACACCCCGCCGACGGGCTTCCGGGAGGCGGTGTCGCCGGTCGCCGAGCTGCTGCGCGGCCTGGACCGGCACGTGTCGCTGTCGCACGACTTCGGCAAGCGGCGGGCGGACGAGGCGGCCACCGGCCTGTCCGCCGACGAGATCGCCGCGCTGTACCTGTACACTTGCGAGTCCGCGTTCTACCGGGAGATCAACGCGGTGCTGCGCTCGCCGGACCGCAGCCGGCTCGTGCCCTACCTGCCGTACCTGCGGCTGCTGTTCGCGGCGGTGTCGCGGCTGCCCGTCCGCACCGCGCCGCTGTGGCGCGGGGTCTCGCTGGACCTGCGGCGGCAGTACCCGCTCGGGAGGACGGTGACGTGGTGGGGCGTCTCCTCCTGCACCTCCGAGCTCGGGGTCGCGCGGTCCTTCCTGGGCAGCCGGGGCAAGCGGACGCTGTTCGAGGTGCGTCCGGTGCGGGCCGCCGGCATCAGGAACTTCTCGGCGTTCACCGGCGAGGAGGAGTTCATCCTGCTGCCCGGCACGCAGTTGGAGGTCACCGACGTCCGGGCGGAGCGCGGCGGCCTGTGCACCGTGACGCTGACCGAGCTGGAGGAGGCGCCCCTGGTGTCCTGAGGCGCCCGGGCCGAACCCGCTTCCTGGAGCAGCAACCAAGTCAGTATTTTTACTGAGTTAAGTTATGCTGGACTCCAAACGGCAGGCGAGCCCGTTGTGCGGGAAGGGGCGCGAACGATGACCTCGGAAATCCGGAACCTGGACGGCGAACTGGAACGGGAGCGGGCCTACGTCGAGGTGTGCCGGGTCGCGACGGCCCGGCAGGTCGAGGACGCGGGCCACCAGGTCGTCGCCGCGGAGGACGTCTCCGGCGACGGTGCGAGCGCGGAGGCGCTCGGCCGGTACCTGCGCACCCACGCCAAGCGGATGAACGAGCTGCCGGAGAGCCCGTCCTTCTTCGGCCGCCTCGACTTCGCCGACACCGCGGAGGCCGGGGAGCACCGGCAGCAGCGCTACTACGTGGGCCGCCGGCGGATCTCCGAGGACCCGACCGTGCCGCCGCTGGTGGTCGACTGGCGGGCCCCGGTCTCCCGGGCGTTCTACCAGGCGAGCGCCCACGCCCCGCTCGGGCTCGCGCGGCGCCGCCGGTTCGGCTGGGCGCCGTGGAGTCTGGGCGCGCCGGAGGAGCTGACCGGGCTGGAGGACGAACCCCTCGGCGCGGACGGCGGGCACGGCCCGGCGGCCGGCGCCGCGGCGGACGGTGGTGAGGGCGGCATCCTGGCCGCCGAGATCGAGCGGCCCCGCACCGGCCCGATGCGGGACATCGTCGCCACCATCCAGCCCGAACAGGACGTGCTGGTACGGGGCGAGCTGAGCGAGTCGGTCTGCGTGCAGGGCGCGCCCGGCAGCGGCAAGACCGCGGTCGGGCTGCACCGCGCCGCGTACCTGCTGTACAGCTTTCCGCAGCGGATCCAGCGCGGCGGCCTGCTGGTCATCGGCCCCAACCGGACCTTCCTGCGCTACATCGCCGAGGTGCTCCCCGCGCTCGGCGAGATCGACGTCACCCAGCGCACCGTCGAGGACCTGGTCGCCACCCGGCCGGTCGCCGCCGTGGACGACGAGCGGGCCGCCGCGGTCAAGCAGGACGCGCGGATGGCGACGGTGCTGCGCCGGGCGCTGTACGGCCGCATCCGGGCGGCGGGCCCGGAGCCGCTGGTCGTACCGGACGGCTCCTACCGGTGGCGGGTGCCCCCGGAGCGGCTGGAACGGACGGTCGCCGAACTGCGCGAGCAGGCGCCGCCGTACGCGATCGGCCGGGAGAGCCTGCGCACCCGGCTGGTGGCGATGCTCCAGGACCAGGCCGAGCGGCGGACCGGTGTCCGGTCGGGCGCCTGGTCGCGGAAGATCGGCCGCTGCCGGCCGGTGGCCGCCTTTCTGGAGGCCGCCTGGCCGAACCTGCGCCCGGAGGCCGTGGTCGCCGCGCTGCTGAGCGACCCCGCCCTGCTGGCCGAGGCCGCCGAGGGGGTGCTCGGCCCCGAGGAGCAGGCGGCGATCCTGTGGCGCCGGCCGCCCCGCTCGGAGAAGAGCGCCAAGTGGTCCGAGCACGACCTGATGCTGCTGGACGAGGTGGCCGGCCTGATCGAGCGCCCGGCCGGCTTCGGCCACGTCGTGGTGGACGAGGCCCAGGACCTCTCCCCGATGCAGTGCCGGGCGATCGCCCGCCGCAGCGCCTTCGGCTCCCTGACCGTTCTCGGCGACCTCGCCCAGGCGACCGCCCCGTGGGCCGCCCGCAGCTGGCCCGAGCAGCTCGCCCACCTGGGCAAGCCACAGGCCGCGGTGGTGCCGCTGACCACCGGCTTCCGGGTCCCGGCCGCAGTGACGGCCCTCGCCAACACCCTGCTGGGCGCGCTGGACGTGGACGTTCCGCCGGCCGTGTCGCTGCGGCAGGACGGGGAGCTGACGGTGCGGCGGGTGGCCGGGGGCGGCCTGGGCGGAGCGGCGGTCGCGGCGGTGCGGGCCGCGCTGGAGCGCGAGGGCTCGATCGCGGTGATCGCGGCGGACGGCGCGGTGGCGGAGGCCGCCGAGGCGCTGCTCGCGGCGGGGATCCCGACCGGGGCGGCCGAACAGGTCGGCACCACGGCGCGGGTGACGGTGCTGCCCGCCTCGCTGGTGAAGGGGCTGGAGTACGACCACGTGGTGGTGCTGGAGCCGGCCGCCATCGTGGAGGCCGAGGCGCGCGGCCTGCACCGGCTGTACGTGGTGGTGACGCGGGCGGTCTCCCGGCTGGACGTCCTGCACTCCCGTCCGCTGCCCGCGCCGCTGGGCGGGGAGTGACGGCCCCGGCGGTGGGGGCGGATGGGGAAGGCCGGGCGGGTGCGGCGGCCGGCCACGACCCCGTGCCCACCGGCAGCGGCGGCCGACCGGTGCCGGTACCCCCGCTGACCTCCTCACTCGTGCCCCGGACCAGCTCCGAACAGCTGGATATCCTGAACACATGAGCGACAACCTTCCCCCGTGCCCGCAGTGCTCCAGTGAGTACACGTATGAGATGAACGCCCTCATGGTCTGCCCCGAGTGCGCCCACGAGTGGGTGCCCGGCGGCGCCGACCAGGCCGGCGCGCCGGCCGGCGAGCGCGTGATCAAGGACGCCGTCGGCAACGTGCTGAGCGACGGCGACACCGTGACGGTGGTCAAGGCGCTGAAGGTCAAGGGCAGCGTCTCCGGTATCAAGGCCGGCACCAAGGTCCGCAACATCCGCCTGGTGGACGGTGTCGACGGGCACGACATCGACTGCCGCATCGAGGGCTTCGGTGCCATGCAGCTCAAGTCCGGCGTGGTCAAGAAGGCCTGATCCGCGGGCCTCCAACGGCCGCGCCCCGTCGAGGAGATCGGCGGGGTGCGGCCGTTGCGCTGTCCAGGGCCGGTCGGGGGTGGAGTCGCCTCCCGGATTAGTTGTAGCATTACAATGATTACAACAACACAAATAACTCTGGAGCGTTCGTCATGCCCGATGCCGCTCGACCGCGGCCCTGGCTCGTGCTCGCCATCTGCTGCATGAGCCTGCTGATCGTCAGCCTCGACAACACCATCCTGAACGTGGCCCTGCCCGCCGTCCGGCGCGACCTGGACACCACGGTGTCCGGCCTGCAGTGGACGGTCGACGCCTACACCCTGGTGCTGGCGAGCCTGCTGATGCTCTCCGGCTCGACCGCCGACCGGATCGGCCGCCGCCGGGTGTTCCGGATCGGACTGGTGGTGTTCACCGCGGCCTCCCTGCTGTGCAGCCTGGCCCCCGGGCTCGGCTGGCTGATCGCCGCGCGGATGCTCCAGGCGGTCGGCGGATCGATGCTCAACCCCGTCGCCATGTCGATCATCAGCAACACCTTCACCGACTCCCGGCAGCGCGCCCGGGCGATCGGCGTCTGGAGCGGCGTGGTGGGCATCAGCATGGCCGCCGGGCCGATCATCGGCGGGGCGCTGGTGGAGTCGGCCGGCTGGCGGGCGATCTTCTGGATCAACGTCCCGATCGGCCTGGCCGCCCTCTTCCTCACCACCCGCTACGTGCCGGAGTCGCGGGCGGCCCGCACCCGCCGGGTGGACCCGGTCGGCCAGCTGCTGGTCGTCGTGGTGCTCGCCGCCCTCACCTACGCGATCATCGAGTCGCCGGAGCGCGGCTGGACCTCGCCCGTGGTGCTCGGCTGCACGGCGGCCTCCCTCGGCGCGCTGCTGGGCCTGCTGCGGTACGAACCCCGGCGCACCGACCCGCTGATCGATCTGCGGTTTTTCCGATCCGCGCCCTTCTCCGGCGCCACCGTCATCGCGGTCGCCGCCTTCGCCGGCCTCGGCGGCTTCCTCTTCCTCACCTCCCTGTACCTCCAGGACGTCCGCGGGCTCGACCCGCTGCACGCCGGACTCTTCATGCTGCCGATGGCGGTCATGTCGCTGCTCACCGCGCCGCTGTCCGGCCGGATGGTGGCCGCCCGGGGGCCGCGCACGCCGCTGCTGCTGGCCGGGGCGGCGCTGACCGCGAGCGCAGTGCTCCAGGCGGTCGGCTACTCCGAGCACCTGCCGAGCTGGCTGCTGGTCCTCGCCTTCCTGCTCTTCGGTACCGGCTTCGGCCTGGTCAACGCGCCCATCACCAACACCGCCGTCTCCGGGATGCCCCGCTCGCAGGCCGGCGTGGCGGCGGCGGTGGCCTCCACCAGCCGACAGGTCGGCCAGTCCCTGGGCGTCGCGGTCACCGGCGCCCTGATGGCCGGCAGCGCCCTCGCGGACCCGGCGGCCTTCACCGGGGCGGCCCGGACGGCATGGTGGATCATCGCCGGCTGCGGCGCCGCCGTGCTGGTCACCGGTACGCTCACTTCCGGCCGCTGGGCCCGGGCGACGGCCGAGCGCACGGCGCGGCGGCTCGCCGCCGAGGAGGCGGCCGAGGGAAGCACGGAGACGAAGGAGACGGTGGACGCCTGATGGAGCGCCTCGACACCGGTGGGCACCCGGAGGGGAGCGGGACGGACGCCGCGACGGCGGCCCGGGTCTGGCAGGGGATGTACGCGCTCGTGCTGGAGCGCCACGACCGCCGCAGGACCGTCGCCGAAGCCCTCGGCATGAGCTTCAGCCGGGTCAGGGCGCTGCGCCGGCTCGCCGCCGGCCCGATCACCCTGCGGGAGCTGGCCGAGCGGCTGACCGCCGACCCGCCGTACACCAGCGTCATCGTGGACGACCTGGTGCGGCGCGGGCTCGCCGAGCGCATCACCAACCCGGCGGACCGGCGCTCCAAGCTGGTCCACCTCACCGAGGAGGGCGAGGCGAAGGCCGCGCTCGCCACCGGGATCCTCGCCACGCCGCCGGACGCGCTGCTCGCGCTGCCGCCGGAGGACCTCCGCGCGCTCGACCGGGTGGTGGCGAAGCTCCTGGACTGAGGCCGCCGCCCGACGCGGCGGGCCGGTGCCCCGGACTTGGCAGGACGTCCGACCGCATGGTCGACGGCAGGTCCTCGGTGTCAGGGAAACCGGTACGAGTCCGGCGCGCACGGTGGTGCCACTGTGGCCCGTCGAGCCTCCGTCAGGCGTCGGGGCAGCCGTCCGAGCGTCGCAGCAGGTAGGTGTCCATGATCCAGCCCTTGCGCTCCCGGGCCCGCTCGCGCAGCTCGCGGATGCGCGGGGCGGCCTCGGCGAGCGGACCGGAGACGAGCACCTCGTCGGGGGTGCCGAGGTACGCGCCGTAGTGGATCTCCATCCCCTCGGGGTCGATCCCGGCGAAGGCGGCCCGGCCGTCGAGCATCACCACCACGTCGTCCACCCCCTCGGGGAACCCCTCGGCGAGGCGGCGGCCGGTGGTGATCTGCACCGGCCGGCCGACCCGGGTCAGCGTGGTGCGGTGCCGGGCGGCGAGCGCGGAGACGCTGCTGATGCCCGGGATCACCTCGTACGCGAAGGGCACGCCGCCCCGGTTCGACACGTCGTCCATCACGGCGATGACGCTGTCGTAGAGGGCGGGGTCGCCCCAGACCAGGAAGGCGCCGTTCTCGCCCGGGCCGAGGTGCTCGGCGACCAGCCGTTCGACCAGATCGGCGCGGCGGACGCGCCAGTCGTCCACGGCGGCCGCGTACGCGGGGGTGGCGCGGTCCCGTTCGGCGTCCGGCGCCGCGACCAGGCGGTGCCCGGGCCGTCCGTGGTCGGCCAGCATCCGGCGGCGCAGCCCGATCAGGTCCTGCCGTTCCTCGCTCTTGTCGAGGATGAAGAAGACGTCGGTGCGACCGATCGCCTTGACCGCTTGCAGGGTGAGGTGGTCGGGGTCGCCCGCGCCGATGCCGATGACGAAGATGTGCCGCATGGGAGCCATTCTGCCGCCCGCTCCCGGGTGCGCCGCCCGGGCCGGGCGCGGAGCCCGCGTCTCAGCACGCGGACGCCTTGCGAGATTTCCGCCTCGACGCCGACGGTTTGCCCCTAAGCTGGCGGTGCAGCTGGTTCGCCCTGTCCGCCAGGCAGGGTGTCGTAAGAGGGAACCCGGTGACGCCTTTCAACTGGCCAGTCCGGGACTGCCCCGCAGCGGTGAGTGGGAACGACCGCCGTCATACGCACTGGACCCGGGACGGGTCTGGGAAGCGACGGCCAGTAGGTGTCCGCCCCGGTTTCGGCCGAGGTGGGTGTGCCCGCGAGTCCGAAGACCTGCCACTGCCCGTGCGCGAGCGTTCGCGCCCGGCCATCCGGTGACCTCGTGGGCGGGTCGGCGACCATATCGGGCGGAGCCGCGCACGGGTGCGGTCGTCCGTCCGGTCCGTCATCCCTTCGCGTCCTCGTGCCGTCACCGGGCACTTGAGGATCCAGACTCGCGAAGGAGAGTCCCTTGACCACGAAGTCCGCAGCCGCGGCGAGCGTCGCCACCGCCCACGGCTACCCCCGCCAGGGCCGGGGCCGTGAATTGAAGAAGGCGATCGAGGGGTACTGGAACGGCGCGGTAGCGGCCGGGGCGCTGCTGGCGACCGCCGCCGACCTGCGTCGGACGAACTGGCAGCAGCTCGCCGACTCCGGCGTCGAAGAGGTCCCGACCGGGGACTTCTCGCTCTACGACCACGTGCTGGACACCACCGTGGCGGTCGGTGCGATCCCGCCGCGGCACCGGGAGGCGGTCGACGCCGACCCGCTGGACGGGTACTTCGCGATGGCGCGCGGCAACCAGGACGTCGCTCCGTTGGAGATGACCAAGTGGTTCGACACCAACTACCACTACCTGGTGCCGGAGTTGGGCCCGGACACGGTGTTCGCCGCGAACCCGGCCAAGGCGGTCGGCGAGCTGCGCGAGGCGCTGCTGCTCGGCCACGCCGCCCGGCCGGTGCTGGTCGGCCCGGTGACCTACCTGCTGCTCGCCAAGCCGGCGCCCGGGGTGGCCGCCGACTTCCAGCCGATCACCCTGCTGGACCGGCTGCTGCCCGTCTACGCCCGGCTGCTGGCCGAGTTGCGCGCCGCCGGCGCCGCGTGGGTGCAGCTGGACGAGCCCGCGCTGGTGCAGGACCGCACCCCGGCCGAGCTGAACGCGGCCGCCCGCGCCTACCGCGAACTGGGCGGTCTCACCGAGCGGCCCAAGCTGCTGGTCGCGAGCTACTTCGACCGGCTCGGCGAGGCGCTGCCGGTGCTGGCCAAGGCCCCGGTCGAGGGCCTGGCGCTGGACTTCACCGGCCCGGCCGCCGCCAACCTGGAGGACCTCGCCGCCGCCGGCGGCCTGCCCGGCAAGCGGCTGGTGGCGGGGGTGATCGACGGGCGCAACATCTGGATCAACGACCTGGAGAAGTCGCTGGCGACCCTGGCGACCCTGCTGGGCCTCGCCGACACCGTCGACGTGGCGCCGTCCTGCTCGCTGCTGCACGTGCCGATCGACGCCGCCGCGGAGCGCGACATCGACCCGCAGATCGCCCGCTGGCTGGCCTTCGCCCGGCAGAAGGCCGGCGAGGCGGCACTGCTCGCCCGGGGCCTGCGCGAGGGCACCGGCGCGATCACCGCCGAGCTCGCCGCCAACCGCGCCGACCTCGCCTCCCGCGCCAACTCCCCGATCACCCGCGACCCGGCGGTGCGCGCCCGCGCCGCCGCCGTCACCGCCGACGACACCCGGCGCGCCCAGCCCTACCCCGTACGGGCCGAGGCCCAGCGCGCCCGGCTCGGGCTGCCGCTGCTGCCGACCACCACCATCGGCTCCTTCCCGCAGACCACCGAACTGCGCACCGCCCGCGCCGATCTGACGGCGGGTCGGATCGACGCCCCGGCCTACCGGGAGCGGATGGAGGCGGAGGTCCGCGAGGTCGTCGCCTACCAGGAGAAGGCCGGGCTGGACGTCCTGGTGCACGGCGAGCCCGAGCGCAACGACATGGTCCAGTACTTCGCCGAGCAGCTCACCGGCTACCTCGCCACCCGGCACGGCTGGGTCCAGTCGTACGGCACCCGGTACGTGCGCCCGCCGGTGCTGGCCGGGGACATCTCCCGTCCGCATCCGATGACCACCGACTGGTTCGGCTACGCGCAGGGCCTGACCGATCGCCCGGTCAAGGGCATGCTGACCGGCCCGGTCACCATGCTCGCCTGGTCCTTCGTCCGCGACGACCAGCCGCTCGCCGACACCGCCCGGCAGGTGGCCCTCGCCCTGCGCGAGGAGGTCGTCGACCTGGAGGCGGCCGGCGCCGCCGTCGTGCAGGTCGACGAGCCGGCGCTGCGCGAGACCCTCCCGCTGCGGGCCGCCGCCCGCCCGGCGTACCTGGCGTGGGCCACCGAGGCCTTCCGCCTCGCCACCTCCGGCGTCCGCGCGGACACCCAGATTCACACCCACATGTGCTACGCCGAGTTCGGCGCGATCATGACGGCGATCGACGAACTCGACGCGGACGTGATCTCGTTGGAGGCCACCCGTTCCCACATGGAGGTGGCCGGCGAGCTGGCCGGGGCGGGCTACCCGCGCGAGGTCGGCCCCGGCGTCTGGGACATCCACTCCCCGCGCGTCCCCAGCACCGACGAGGCCGTCTCGTTGTTGCGCGCGGGCCTGGCGGCGATCCCGGCGGAGCGGCTCTGGGTCAACCCGGACTGCGGGCTGAAGACCCGTGGCTGGCCGGAGACCCGGGCCTCCCTGGAGAGCCTGGTCGCCGCCGCCCGCCTGCTGCGCGAGGAACTCGCCGGCTGACGGCGGGCGGGGTGGGCGCGGCGGCCTTGCCGCGCCCACCCCGGTCCCGGCCATCGTGCCGCTCGCGGGCTTCCTGCCCCGGTGATCGACTAGGCGACCCAGCCGGAGGTGAGGCCCTGGACGGCCGAGCCGTCGAGGTCCTTGAGCTTGACCCCGGCGAAGGCCCGGGCGGCGTCGGAGGTGAGCATCCGGAACGCGGGTCGTTCGGCGGCGAGCAGGTCGAGGATTCCGGTGGCCACGTCCTCGGCCGCCTGGGCGTTGGCGAAGGCGCCGCGGGTGCGGTCCAGGTAGGCGGCCAGGGCCGGGGCGTACGGTCCGGCCTGTTCGGTCGCGTCGTCCGTCAGGCCCACGTTGCCGACGAACTCGCTGGCCACCGCGCCCGGCTCGACGACGCTGACGGACACACCGGCGGTGGCCGCGACCGGGGCGAGGGACTCCATGTAGCCCTCGACCGCGAACTTGGCGGCGCAGTAGGCCTCGTTGAAGGGCTGGCCGACCACGCCGCCGACGCTGGTCACGGTCAGCACGCGGCCCTTGCTCGCCCGCAGCAGGGGCAGGGCGGCCTTCGTGACGTGCAGCACCCCGAAGAAGTTGACCTCCATGACGGCGCGGACGGCGTCGACGCTCTCCTGCTCCAGGGTGCCGATGTGGCCGGCGCCGGCGTTGTTGACCAGCGCGTCCAGCCGGTCGACGCCGGCCAGGCAGGCTTCGACCGACGCGGGGTCGGTGACGTCGAGCGTCCGGAGGTCGACGGTGACCCCGGCTTCCTCGGCGGCCGCCAGCAGCGGGCCGGCCTTGGCGGTGTTGCGCATGGTGGCGATGACGTGCCAGCCGGCGCGGGCGGCGGCGACGGCGGTGGCCAGGCCGATGCCGGAGGAGGTGCCGGTGATCAGGACGGTCCGGTCGCTCATCTCGCTGGACTCCCAGTGCTTATGGATCATAACCAATATGATCCATAACTATGTGGGCTGACATTTCACTTTGTCAAGCACCTGGATAGTCTGGTGGTCATGTCCCACCCATCGGATGACCTCACCCAGGAGATCGTCGGACTCTTCGCGGCCGTCAACCGCCGCTACGGCCGGGAGTCCGAGGCGGCCGCGGCGGCCCACGACCTGACCGCGCTGCAGGCCAAGGCGCTGCTCGCCGCCGAGGTTCCGGTCCCGACGCGCCGGATCGCCGAGCGGCTGCACGCGGAGCCGTCCAATGTGACGGTGATCGTCGACCGCCTGGAGTCCCGCGGCCTGGTCGAGCGCAGCGTCGACCCCGCCGACCGTCGCGTCAAGCACGTCGCCGCCACCGCCGCCGGCCGCGAGGTCGCCGCGGATCTGCGCGCCCGCATGCCCTTCGCCGGCGACCCGCTGGCCCGGCTCGACGCCGAGCAGCGCGGGTCGCTGCGCGAACTCCTGCGGCTGGTCCTGGAGGCATGACGGCGGACCCCCGGGCAGCTGCCCGGGGGTCCGTTGTTCACAACGCGTCGCCGCCGGCCCGCGCCGCCGGTGGGAACCGCCGGAAGGGCCGTCACCGCATTCGCTGCGACGGCGGCCCTTCGGAATGCTCGGGGGGGTAATTCCCCGGCCGGGGCGGCTACTTCGCGCCGAAGGCCTTCTCGATGTCCTCGACGACCTTCTCCGCCGCGATCGGGCCGGAGCTGCTGCTCCACACCTGGCCGTCGACGCCCATGAGCTGGTTGGTGCCGACGGCCTTGAGGCGGGTGAACGCCTCCTGCTTGCGGGCGGTCTCCAGGGCCTTCTCGCCCTCGGCGTTCAGGGTGGCGACGAACACCCGGTCGGCGTCGGCCTTGTTGAGGTTCTCCAGGGACAGCGGGTCCGAGTGGGGCTGGGCGCCCAGGCCGTCGGCGATCGGCATGGTGCCGGCGCCGGCCTTCTTCAGCAGGTCGCCGGGCATGTTGGTGGTGTTCATCACGATCGGCCCGTTGGGCATCCAGCGCATCACGACGGCGCTGCCGGTCTTGCCCTCGCCGGCCTTGGCGGCGCGCTTGTCCAGCGCGTCCAGCTTGGCGGTCAGGTCGTCCTTGTGGCCGAGGGCGTCGCCGTACACGGCGAGCACCGAGCGCCAGTCGCCGGCCTTGGGGACGATGGTCGGCGCCACCGCGGAGAGCTTCTCGTACTGGGACTTCTCGATGCCCGAGGAGGCCAGGATGAGGTCGGGGCCGGCCTTGAGGATGGCCTCGATGTTGGGCTCCTTGACCGTGGCGACCAGCGGGACGGCGTCGGCCTTCAGGTAGGCGGGGGCGGTGGTGCCGCCGCGGCTGGCGCTGGTGCCCACCGGGGTGACGCCGAGCGAGAGGGCGGTGTCCAGCGAGGTGTCGTTGAGGGCGACGACCTTCTTGGCCTCGGCCGGGACCTCCACGGCGCCGAAGGCGGTGTCGATGCTGCGCTTGCCGCTCTTCGCGGCGGTGGAGGAGGAGTCGGAGCCACCCGCGGAGCTGCCGGAACCCGAGGAGCCGCACGCGGTCAGGCCCAGGGCGAGGGCGCCGACGACGGCCGTTCCGAGCAGGGTCTTGGTAAAGCGGGTGCCAAGCATGGGTGTTCTCCGAGGAATGGTAGTTTACGGACGAACCGTTTTTCTGAGGTTAGCCTAACCATACGTAAGGCCCTGACGGGGAGGCCCGGTGTGACATTCCGATCACTCCTGCTGCGCGGACTGCTGCCCGCCGGCGCGATACTGCTGCTCGCCGTGCTGGCGAGCCTGCTGCTCGGCGCGGGAGACGTGGGGCCGTCACGGGCGTTCGCCACCCTGCTCGGTGACGGCGACTCCGACTCCCGGTTCACCGTCTTCCACCTGCGCGTCCCGCGGACCGCCGTGGCCCTCGCGGTCGGGCTCGCGCTCGGCGTGGCCGGCACCGTGCTGCAGGCCGCCGCCCGCAACCCGCTGGCCGAGCCCGGCCTGCTCGGCGTCAGCACCGGCGCCTCCTTCGCCGTCGTGATCGCGATCGTGCTCGGCGCCAGCGCCGCGAGCGTCGGCCCGTACGTCGCCGTGCTGGGCGCCGCCGCCGGCTGCCTGCTGGCGCTCGGCGCGGCCCGGCTGCGCGGCGCCGGCGACGACCCCGTCCGCCTGGTGCTCGCCGGCGCGGCGCTGAGCGGGCTGATGAACGCCGGCTCCTCCGTCCTGCTGCTGTCCGACGCCCGGGCCGCCGACGAGATCCGGTTCTGGACCATCGGCTCGGTCGCCGGCCGCGGCACCGACCAACTGCTGGCCGTACTGCCGGTGCTGCTGCTCGGTCTGGTCCTGGCCCTGCTCTCCGGCCCGGCGCTGACCGCGCTCAGCCTCGGCGACGACGTCGCCACCGGCCTCGGCCACAAGCCCCGCCGGGCCCGCGCCCTCGCGGTGACCGCCGTCGCCCTGCTGGTCGGCGCCGCCACCGCGATCGCCGGACCGGTCTCCTTCGTCGGCCTGGTGGTGCCCTTCGCCGCCCGGGCCCTGGTCGGCCCGGACCTGCGCCGGCTGCTCGTGGTCTCCGCCCTGCTGGGGCCCGCCGTCGTGCTGCTCGCCGACGTGGCCTCCCGGCTGGTGGCCCGCCCGTACGAGATGCCGCTCGGCGTGATGACCGCCCTGTGCGGCGCCCCCGTCCTGGTCGCCGTCGTCCGCTCGCACAGAATGCCCGCGCTGTGACCTCCACCGTGAAGACCGCGAAAGCCGCCGCAGCGAAGAACGCCGCGAGCCCCGGCACGCCATCGGCCGCGACCCGGCCGCCGACCCCGCCCGGCACCCGGCTGCTCGCCCTCGGCGGCCGCTCGGTGCTCGTCCCGGTCCGGCCGCTGCTCGGCGGCGCCGCCCTGCTGCTCGTCCTGGTCGCGGTGACCGCCGTCTGCCTGGCCGTCGGTGAGACGAACCTCGACCCGGTGACCGCCCTGCGCGCCGCCTTCGGCGACGGCACCGCACGCGACGTGCTGCTGGTGGAGAAACTGCGGCTGCCCCGCGCCGAGGCCGCACTGGCCGTCGGCGCCGCCCTCGGCGTCGCGGGCTGCCTGATGCAGACCCTCGCCCAGAACCGGCTGGCCACCCCGGACACCGTCGGCTTCAACGAGGGCGCCACCGCCTTCGCCGTCGCCTCCGTCACCGGCGTCGCCACCCAGCTGCTGCCCTCCGCCGCCGCCCTGGTGGGCGCCGCCACCGCCGCCTCGCTCGCCTTCGCCCTCGGTGGCGGGGCCGGCCGCAACGGCTACCGCTTCCTGGTCGTCGGCCTCGGCATCGGCGCGGTCTTCGGCGCGGTGACCAACCTGATGCTCTCCCGCGCCGCCATCGACGCCGCCAACTCCGCGTACGCCTGGACGGTCGGCACCCTCAACAGCCGGGACGCCGACGCCGTCGGGCTGCTCCTGCTCGGTCTGCTGGTCTGCCTGCCCGCCGCCGTGCTGCTCGGCCGCCGGCTGTCGCTGCTGCGATTCTCCGACGCCGTCGCCACCGGGCTGGGCGTCCGGGTGCGCGGCCTGCGGGTCGGCGTCCTGGTGGTCGCCGTGGTCTGCGCGGGCCTGGCGGTGGCCGTCGCCGGACCGCTCGGCATGATCGCGCTCGCCGCGCCCGAGGCCGCCCGCCGGATCGCCGGACCGCGCTGCGTCCCGGTGCTCACCTCGGCCGCCGCCGGAGCCGCCTTCACCCTGCTCGCCGACCTGCTCGGCCGCACCGTCCTGTCGCCGATCGAGGTCCCGGCCGGCCTGGTCACCGCCGTCGTGGGCGGCCCGTACCTGCTCTGGCTGCTGCTCACCACCCGTCCCCGGAGGACCGCATGACCGCCCGCACCGCGACCACCGCGACCGCCGCGCCCGACGGGACCGCCGCGCCCGACGGGACCGCCGCGCCCGACGCGACCGCCGCCGGAGCGCCCCGGCTGGCGACCAGCGCGCTGAGCCTCGGCCACGACCGCACCATCGTGGTCCGCGAGCTCGACCTCGAACTGCCGCGGCAGCAGGTCACCGTCATCGTCGGCCCGAACGGCTGCGGCAAGTCCACCCTGCTCGGCGGCCTCGCCCGGACCATCGCCCCGCGCTCCGGCGCCGTGCTGCTCGACGGCAAGCCGCTGACCTCGCTGTCCACCCGCGCGATCGCCCGGATCATCGGCCTGCTGCCGCAGTCCGCCACCGCC
This sequence comes from Kitasatospora sp. NPDC058063, assembly GCF_042885395.1. Lineage (NCBI taxonomy): Bacteria > Bacillati > Actinomycetota > Actinomycetes > Kitasatosporales > Streptomycetaceae > Kitasatospora > Kitasatospora sp. NPDC058063. The sequence continues at coordinate 305,957 of NZ_JBHVSD010000004.1, read as the reverse complement.
CCGGACGGGCTGACCGTCCGTGACCTGGTCCGCTACGGCCGCCAGCCGCACCAGGGCCTGCTGCGACAGTGGTCCGCCGCCGACGCCGAGGCGGTCGAGCACGCGCTCACCGCCGCCGACCTGCACGAGCTGGCCGACCGTCCGCTGGACACCCTCTCCGGCGGCCAGCGCCAGCGCGCCTGGATCGCCATGGCCGTCGCCCAGGACACCGACATCCTGATGCTCGACGAACCCACCTCGGCGCTGGACATGGGCCACGCCCTGGAGGTGCTGGAGATGGTGCGCGGCCTGACGACCGGGCGCGGCCGCACCGTCGTCCTCGTCCTGCACGACCTCAGCACCGCCTGCCGCTACGCCGACCACATGGTGGCCATGCGCGACGGCGAGGTGGCCGCCCAGGGCGCGCCGCGCGACATCGTCACCCCGGAGCTGGTGCGCGAGCTGTACGGGGTGGAGAGCGTGATCCTCACCGACCCGGTGCACGGCACCCCGGTGGTCTGCCCGGTCGGTCTCGCCCCCCGGGCCCGCTGACTCCGGGCCCGCCGGCTCCGGCTCCGTTGGCTCCGGGCCCTGGTGCCGCCGGGCCGGTCAGCCGGTGCTGCCGGCCAGGCCCGGCAGCACCCGGGCGCCCGGCAGCTTCGCCAGCGCCCACCCGGGCAGGATGAGCTTGCCCCGCCGCCGCCCGCTGCCGACCAGCACCCACGGGGCCGCGGCCACCGCCTCGTCGATCAGCAGCGGCCAGTCGCCGGGCAGGCCGACGGGGGTGATTCCGCCGTACTCCATGCCGGTCAGCTCGACCGCGGTGTCCATCGGCGCGAAGGACGCCTTGCGCGCCCCCAGGTGGGTGCGCACCGCCTTGTTCACGTCCACCCGGGTGGTGGCCAGGGCCAGGCACGCGGCCAGGGTCACCTCCCCGGCGCGCTTGGCGGCCACCACCACACAGTTCGCCGAGAGCTCCGGCGGGGTGTCGTAGGCCGCGCAGAACACGGCGGTGTCCGCCTTCAGCGGATCGCTGTCCACGTAGAGCACCGAGGCGGCGGCCTCCTGGTCGTCCCAGTTCTTCAGCGCGTCGGCGACGGGCGCGGCGAGCTCCGCGCCGGCCTCCAGCGCGGCCACGGCGGAGGCGAAGTTCCCGAAGGGCGGGCGTACGGACTCACTCATGGCACCGGACTGTAGCGCGCCCGGGCCGGCTCCCGGTCAGCCGTACGGGACGACCGCGACCGGGCAGTGCACGTGGTGGATCGCGGCGTGCGCGACCGGGCCGAGGTGGTGGTGGCGCAGCGGCATCCGCCGGACGCGGCGGCCGACGACCAGCAGCCGGGCCGTCGCGGCGGCGTCCACCAGGTCGACGGCGGGCTTGCCGCGGATCAGGTCGGTGGTCACCGTCACCTCGGGGTGCCGGGCCCGCCAGGGGTCCAGGGCCCCGTCGAGCCCGCTGCGCTCGACGGCGGAGACCTCGCCCTCCAGACCGCCGATCGCCCCGTAGGACATGTACTCGCTGCCGGCCGGCGGGGACCAGACGTGGAGGACGCGCAGCGGCGCCGAGCGCAGGGCGGCGGCCTCGAAGGCGAAGGCCAGCACCTCGTCCGCCGGGTGCGCCAGGTCGAGGCCGACCGTCACCGCGCCGTCCGGTTCGTCCCCGCCGGCCCGGATCAGCACCACCGGGCAGTCCGCCCGGCGCAGCACCTCCTGGCTCACCGAGCCGACCAGGAAGCCGCGCAGGGTGCCCAGCCCGCGCGAGCCGAGCACCAGCAGGGCGGCCCCGCGCGCGGCCGCCTCCAGCGCCTCGACGGGATCGGCGGCCACGGAGGTGGCGGCGACCTCCACCTCCGGCGCGAGCGTGCGCAACTCGCTCTCCCGCTCGGCGAGTTGTGCCAGCGCGGGGTGGTCGCCGGGTCTGCTCCCGGGGGCGATCTGCTTCGGCCGGGGCCAGGCCTGGAGGACGTCCAGGCGCAGGCCGCGGCGCTGCGCCTCATGGGCGGCCCAGGCGGCGGCGGCCAGGCTCTCGGGTGAGCCGTCGAATCCGACGACGACGGGTCCGGTCACGGCGTGCTCCTCGGTTCCGGTGCGGTCCCAGCCTCCGGAGGTTTCGGTGCGGCCAGTATCCGTGCCGACCCGGACCGGCGCCTCCCGGGAGCCCGGGGCCCGGTTCCGCCGTCCGGCTGGTCGCCCGGCCCGGCGGCCCGGGAGGGCCGGGCCGGGCCGGGGGAGCCCGGCTAGGGTCGGCCGGACCGGTCCGTCCCAGCGCGGGAGAACGATGCCGAGGGTCCCCACGTTCCGCTCGCGGTGGGCGAGCGCCGCCGCCGGACTGGCCGTGTTCGCCTCCGCCCTGGTGGGCTGCGGGGGCGGTGGGAGCGGCGGCCCGGTCACCCTGAACTGGTACAACTTCCCGGACGACTCGGGCGCCCTCCAGCAGGCCGCCGACCGCTGCGGGCAGCAGTCCGGCGGCCGCTACACGATCCGCTACAACAAGCTGCCCCGCGGCGCCGACGGCCAGCGCCAGCAGCTGGTGCGCCGGATGGCGGCGCACGACACCGAGGTGGACGTCCTGGGCCTGGACGTCACCTGGCCCGCCGAGTTCGCCGAGGCCGGCTGGATCCGCGAGTGGACCGGGGAGATGCGCGCACGGGCCACCGCCGACACCCTCGACGCGGCCGTGCGGACCGCGACCTGGCGGGACCGGCTGTACGCCGTGCCCTACAACTCCAACACCCAGCTGCTCTGGTACCGCGACGACCTGGTGCCGACCCCGCCCGGGACCTGGGCGGAGATGCTCTCCCGGGCGCAGCAGCTGGCCGCCGAGGGCAAGCCGCACTTCGTGGAGATCCAGGGCGCCCAGTACGAGGGGCTGACGGTCTGGTTCAACACGCTGGTCACCAGCGCGGGCGGCACGATCCTCACCCCCGACGCGCAGGCGCCCTCGCTCGGGGCGCCCGCCGTCACGGCCGCCGGGGTGATGCACGACCTGGCGACGTCGGTGGCCGCCGACCCCTCGCTGCCGAACCAGATGGAGGACCAGAACCGGCTCGCGATGGAGTCCGGGACGGCCGCCTTCGAACTCAACTACCCCTTCGTCTACCCCTCGATGAAGGCCAACCGACCGGAGCTGTTCCCGCACTTCCGCTGGGCCCCGTACCCCGCGGTGAGCGCCGACCGCCCCGCCAGCGTGACCATCGGCGGGATCGACCTCGCGGTGGGCGCGTACAGCCGGCACCCCGACCTCGCCGCCGAGGCCACCCTCTGCCTGCGCGACCGGGACAACCAGCTCACCAACGCGCTGAAGGGCGGCCTGCCGCCCTCGCTGCGCAGCCTGTACGAGACGGCCGAGCTCACCGCCAGCTACCCGTTCGCCGCCGACGTGCTGGCCGCCCTCGACTCCGCCAGCGTGCGCCCGCAGACCCCGGCCTACCAGAACGTCTCCATCGCCATCTCGCACACCCTCTCCCCGCCCGCCGGCATCCACCCGGAGAAGGACGTGGCCGACCTCCGCGGGCAGATCCAGGACGCCCTCGGCTCGAAGGGGCTGATCCCGTGACACCGTCCACCGAGACCGCCGCCGCGGCTGCACCGCAACCGGCCGGGCCCTCGCGCGGGGCCCGCCAGGAGCGCCGGCTGGGCCTGCTGCTGTGCGCCCCCGCGGTGATCGTGATGCTCGGCGTCACCGCCTACCCGATCGGCTACGCCGTCTACCTGTCCCTGCAGCGCTACGACCTGCGCTTCCCCGAGCAGGCGCACTGGATCGGGCTCGCCAACTACGGCGCGGTGCTGACCTCGCCGTTCTGGTGGCAGGCGCTCGGCGTCACGGTGCTGATCACCGTGGTGTCGGTGGCGGTCGAGCTGGTGCTCGGCCTGGCGCTCGCGCTGGTGATGCACCGGACGCTCTTCGGGCGCGGCACGGTGCGCACCGCGGTGCTGGTGCCGTACGGGATCGTCACCGTGGTGGCGGCCTACTCCTGGCAGTACGCCTGGACCCCGGGCACCGGATACCTGGCCGCCCTGCTGCCGGAGGGCAGCGCCCCGCTGACGGAGCAGTGGCCGGCCGTCGGTCTGATCATCCTCGCGGAGGTGTGGAAGACCACCCCGTTCATGGCGCTGCTGCTGCTCGCCGGCCTGGCCCTCGTCCCGGACGAGACGGTCCGGGCGGCGATGGTCGACGGCGCGAGCTTCGGGCAGCGGCTGCGACTGGTGATCCTGCCGCTGATGAAGCCGGCGATCCTGGTCGCCCTGCTCTTCCGCACCCTGGACGCCTTCCGGATCTTCGACAACATCTACGTGCTGACCGGCGGTTCCAACGGCACCGGCTCGGTGTCGATCCTCGGCTACGACAACCTCTTCACCGCGCTCAACCTGGGCATCGGCTCGGCGATCTCGGTGCTGATCTTCGTCTGCGTGGCCCTCATCGCGCTGGTCTTCGTCAAACTGTTCGGCGCGGCCGCGCCCGGCGCGGAACCGGAGCACCGATGAGCGGCCGGCACACCCGGACCCTGACCGGCTGGGGCATCGCCAACCTGGTGGTCGTGCTCTACGCGCTCTTCCCGGTGTGGTGGATCGTGGCGCTCTCCTTCAAGGAGCCGAGCACCCTCTCCGACGGCGCCTTCGTGCCCCGCCAGTGGACCCTGGCCAACTACCGCGGCATCTTCCAGACCTCCGAGTTCACCCGCGCCCTGGTCAACTCGATCGGCATCGCGGTGATCGCCACCACCATCGCCGTCGTGCTCGGCACCATGGCCGCGTACGCGGTGGCCCGGCTGCGCTTCCCCGGCAAGCGGCTGCTGATCGGGGTGTCGCTGCTGATCGCGATGTTCCCGCCGATCTCGCTGGTGTCGCCGCTGTTCGACATCGAGCGGGCGCTCGGGCTGTTCGACACCTGGGCCGGGCTGATCATCCCGTACATGACCTTCTCGCTGCCGCTGGCGATCTACACGCTCTCGGCGTTCTTCCGGGAGATCCCCTGGGACCTGGAGAAGGCGGCCAAGGTGGACGGCGCCACGCCGTGGCAGGCGTTCCGGCTGGTCATCGCGCCGCTGGCGGCACCCGGCGTGTTCACGACCGGCATCCTGGTCTTCATCTTCTGCTGGAACGACTTCCTGTTCGCGATCTCGCTGACCTCCACCACCTCGGCCCGGACGGTACCGGCGGCGATCGCCTTCTTCACCGGGAGCTCCCAGTTCGAGCAGCCGACCGGCTCGATCGCGGCCGCCGCCGTGATCATCACGATCCCGATCGTGGTCTTCGTGCTGCTGTTCCAGCGCCGCATCGTCGCCGGGCTCACCGCCGGCGCGGTCAAGGGCTGAGACCTCCATCGAGTGCCCGCATCGAGTGCCCGCATCGAGTTCTTGCATCGAGTTCCCGAGGTTGAGCCCGCCCCACCCGGCGGGCCAGGAAGGCGGATCGTGGCCGAGATCGTCCTCGACGGCATCACCAAGCGCTACCCGGACGGCGCCCTCGCCGTCCGCGACGTCGACCTCACCATCGCCGACGGCGAGTTCGTGATCCTGGTCGGCCCCTCCGGCTGCGGCAAGTCCACCACGCTCAACATGATCGCCGGGCTGGAGGACATCACCGAGGGCACCCTGCGGATCGCCGGGGAGGTGGTCAACGACCGCGCGCCCAAGGACCGGGACATCGCGATGGTCTTCCAGAGCTACGCCCTCTACCCGCACATGAGCGTGCGCGACAACATGGGATTCGCGCTGCGCCTGGCCAAGGTCGACAAGCCGACCATCGCCGCCAAGGTCGAGGAGGCCGCCCGCATCCTGGACCTGACCCGGCACCTCGACCGAAAGCCCGCGAACCTCTCCGGCGGGCAGCGCCAGCGGGTCGCGATGGGCCGGGCGATCGTCCGCGACCCCAAGGTCTTCCTGATGGACGAGCCGCTGTCCAACCTGGACGCCAAGCTCCGGGTGCAGATGCGCACCCAGATCGCCGCCCTCCAGCGCCGGCTGGGCACCACCACCGTCTACGTCACCCACGACCAGGTCGAGGCGATGACGCTCGGCGACCGGGTGGTGGTGATGCGCTCCGGCATCGTCCAGCAGGTCGGCTCGCCGCAGCAGCTGTACGACGAGCCGGTGAACCTCTTCGTCGCCGGGTTCATCGGCTCGCCCGGGATGAACTTCCTCGGCGCCGCACTGGAGCAGGTCGCCCTGCGCACCTCGCTGGGCGACCTGCCGCTGGATGACCGCACCCGGCGCGCCCTGGAGCGCGCGGACGCGCCGCGCGAACTGATCGTCGGCATCCGCCCCGAGGACTTCGAGGACGCCGCCCTGGCCGAGGGGCACACCGGAGGGGTCACCGTCACCGTGACCGTCGAGGTCCGGGAGTCGGTCGGCTCGGACGTCTACGTCCACTTCGCGGAGGCGGGCGGACCGGCGGCGACCGAGGGCCTCGCCGGCCTCGCCGGAATTGCCGAACTCGCCGAACTGGCCGAACTCGCCGCCGACTCGGGCCGGGCCGACACCGGGATGCAGGAGCACCGTGTGGTGGCCCGGCTGAACCCGGCCACCCGCGCCGCCGAGGGCGGGCCGCTGGAGCTGTGGGTGGACACGTCGCGCATCCACGTCTTCGACCCCCGCAACGGGGCCAACCTGACCCACCCGGAGCGTTCGTAGCGTGGTACGGAAGGCCCAACCCCCGGCAGGCGCGCGGTGTGCCTGACCGGGGGCCCGCGAAAGTCGACCTAGATTGCCCGGCTATGAGAGAAATTGTCGGAATCAGTCGACGATCGGTACTCAAGGCCGTTCCCGCAGCCGCCATCCTCGTGGCGGGCTCCGACGGGCTCCTCGCCGGGCCCGCGACGGCCGCGACGGCCGCGACCCCCTTCCCGCAGCCGGCCGTCCGCAGCTCCCGGTCCGCCTCCGACGGGTCGAGGGCGGTGCTCGACCAGGCACTCGACGTCCGGTTCACGGACACCGCCGTCCCGGGCTACGGGACGGTCACCACGCGCACCTACAACGGCACCATCCCGGGGCCCACCCTGCGGGTGCGCGCCGGGGACACGCTCTGGCTGACCCAGGTCAACGGCCTGCCACCGAACCCGCCGAACCCGCCGCACCACGGCGGACACAACCGGCCGCACCGCGCGAACAGCTTCAACCTGCACACCCACGGCCTGCACGTCTCGCCCTCCGGGAACGCCGACAACGTCATGCGCGAATTCCCGCCGCGCAGCGCCGACGAGGCCGCGGCCGGCGCCCCCGAGCCGCGCTACCTGACCACCGTCGAGATCCCGCCCGGCCACCCGGCGGGGACCTACTGGTACCACCCCCACGCGCACGGCGCCACCGCCGAACAGATCGCCGGAGGGATGGCCGGGGTCATCATCGTCGAGGGCGACGTCGACGAGGTGCCGCAGATCAAGGCCGCCGCCGACCTGGTCGTCTGCGTCAACGAACTCCGGCTCAAGGACGGGAAGGTCCCCGAGTTCACCTCCGGCGACGCCCTGGCCGCCGTCCCGCCCACCTTCACCGTCAACGGCGCGGTCAACCCCACCCTCGCGCTGCGCCCCGGCGAGGTCCAGCGCTGGCGCCTCGTCGCGGCGACCGCCTTCACCACCCTCTCGCTCCAGATCGCCTCCGGGGAGCAGAAGCTGACGATGCATCAGATCGCGATGGACGGCGTGACCTTCCCCGCGCCGGTCGCCGCCGAGACGGTCTCCCTGGCCGTGGGCAACCGCGCCGACGTGCTGGTCCGGGGCGGCGAGGCCGGGACGTACGAACTGCGGGCCAAGGGCGTGCCCGTGCCGCTGATGACGATCGAGGTGGCGGGCGAGGCCGTCCGGCCGCCGATGGAACTGCCGACCGCGCTGCCGCAGGGCAAACCCTTCCTCGACGAGAAGGACCTCGCCGACCCGGGCAGCGACCGCGAGGTGGTCTTCCACGTCGACGCGAAGGTCTTCGACCCGCCGTTCCCCAACGCCTACCGCGTCCTCGGCAGCCACCCCACCCCCGCGGCCGACCCCGGCGGCGACCTCACCCGCGACCCCGCCTACGGCCTGTTCGACCCCGAGTTCGTCAACCACACCCTGGAACTCGGCACCGTCGAACGCTGGACCCTGCACACCGACGACTCCATGCCGGCCTTCCACCACCCCTTCCACCTGCACACCAACCACGTCCTCGTCACCCACCGCAACGGCCGACGGCTCGACCCGCCGGTCTGGCAGGACACCGTCGACCTGGTCGGCGGCAAGCCGGGCGACACCGTCACCCTGCTGGTCAAGTACGAGGACTTCACCGGCCGCACCGTCCTGCACTGCCACCAGCTCCAGCACGAGGACCTCGGCATGATGCAGCTGGTCGACTACGTCCAGCCGCGGCGGCCCGGGGAGCCGGGCCGGCCCGCCTGGCCGGGACGGCCCAGCCCGCTCGACCACTGAGCGTGCCGCCTCCCGGCCGGGCGGACACCGGTCGGGAGGCGCGCCCGACCAACCGCGCGGACGCCGGTCGGGAGGCGCGCCGCCCGCCCGCCCGCGCGGGCCGTGCCGTTGCGCGACCGCCCGGAAGACGGGCAGGAGAACACCCGGAAGCAGGAGAACACCTGGAACGTGCGTTCGGAAACGCCTCCCCGGGGTAGGAACACTCATGCAGCGGCCGTGACCGTTCCGGCTGCTCGGCACCGTGGACGGTGCCGCCGGGACCGCGCTCGAAAAAACCGGGCACGGGTCCTGGGGGAAGAAGTCCGCGACGCACGAGGTGCGGATCCGCACGCGTCGCCGGGCGTCCACCCCGATGCCCAGGAGTGATCACGTGTCCATCCACCTGGAAACGACCGACCGGGAGGCCCCGCCCGAGGGCCTGCCCCCCGACCTGCCGCGAAGACCGACGGCGGCCGAACTGCGCCGGATGGGCAAGTCCGAGGCCCGCGAACTGAGCGACGCGCTGTTCGGACGGCTGGCCGGGCTGGCCCGCGAGACCCACGCCTACAGCTACGTGCGCGGCACGATCATCGAGCTCAACATGCCACTGGTGCGCTTCATCGCGGCCCGCTTCCGCCACCGCGCCGAGGACATGGACGACATCCTCCAGGTCGGCACGATCGGCCTGATCAAGGCCGTCGACGGCTACGACCCGCAGCGCGGCGTCGAATTCCTCACCTACGCGATCCCCACCATCACCGGCGAGATCAAACGGTTCTTCCGCGACACCTCCTGGCCGGTACGGGTCCCGCGCGGCATGCAGGAGCTCTACCTCTGCGTCGCCCGCGGCTCGGACCGCCTCGAACAGGAACTCGGCCGACTGCCCCGCCCCGAGGAGATCGCAGAGGACCTGGACCTCACCGTCGAACAGGCCACCGAGGGACTGATGGCGGGCCGCGTCTACCGCCCCAACTCCCTGGACGCCCTGCGCGACCAGGACACCGACGAGAGCGGCAGCGCCCTGCTCGACCACCTCGGCGGCTGCGACCCCGGCATCGAACTCGCCGATTTCCGCATCGCGGTGCGCCCCCTGCTGGCCCGGCTGCCCGTCCGCGAGCAGACCGTCCTCGAACTCCGCTTCTGGAACGGCTGGACCCAGTCCCGGATCGCGGAGCGGATCGGCGTCTCCCAGATGCACGTCTCCCGACTGCTCAGCGCCACCCTGGCCCGGCTGCGCGAGGAACTGGAGGACCGCGACGCCCCTGGCTGGGCCGACGGGACCGGCGGAGCGGCCGAGGGTGCCGGCTGAGACGGCCGGTGGGCTCGGCGGGGGGTCGGGGGGTCGGGCCGCCGGGCGGTCGGGCTGTGGCCGGGGCCGGGCGTTAGCGATTGCGCATCCGGGGTACCCGGTGCGGGACCACGGGGGACGGCGCGGCGAGGAGGCGGACACCATGGGCGGACACGAGCGGGCGCGACCGCGCGGAACCGGAAGGCCGCCGCGCCGCGACCGCGCCCCGGAACCGTGGCTGCGCGCCGTCCGGCTCGGCCTGCGCGGCCGGGCCTGGGACCTGGTGCGAGGCCTGCGGCCGCGGACCGTCCTCGGGCTCGCCCTGCTGTCGCTGGGACTCCTGGCCGCCGGACTGGGGGCGTCGAAGACCCCCTTCCTCTGGGGCCTAGCGGGCTCCTGGGCCCTGACACTGGCGACCGCCTTCGCGGTGCTCCGTGCCTGCGCCGACGGCCGGACGCCCTCGACGGCCCCCGACGGCCACTGACGGCCCCGACGTCCTGCGGCGGGTGTCGGCGGCCGTCGGCGGGCCGACCACCGGGGTGAGGCGACCGACGACGCGGTTTCGCTGCGTGATCGGCGCATACTTTCCGTAAACACACGGAGGTGCTCATGCCCATGGTGGATGTCGCTGCGCTCGGCCGGCTGGTCGCGGAGTACGAGGCCCTGTCCCCGTCGAGCTCGCCGGAAGCCGGGCAGCGGCTGCGCGACGTCTGCTACACGATCGGCATCTACACCGGGGAGGCCGACGCGGTCCGCGCGGTCGCCAGGGCCCGCCTGCTGCTGGCACGCCAAGGCCCGGCCGACGTCGCCACGGCGGCGGCCGGGGCGCCGGCGAACGACCGGGCCCGCGCGGCGCTCCTGGCCGAACTCGGCGAACTCGCGGCCCACGAACGGGTCCGGTCCGGGCCCCTCCAGAGCCTGCACGACGTGGTGCAGCTGACCCGGGTCACGGTCCCGGACTGCGTGGGCGCCGCCGTCAGCACCTGGCACGACGACGGCTCGGTCGAGACCTTCGCGGCGACCCCCTCCTACCTGCTCGCCCTCGAACGCGCGCAGGGCGGCTCGGAAGCCGGCCCGCTGCCCCGGCTCCGCCGCCAGGGCGAAGGACAGGTCGTGGTCCGGCTGGACCCCGGCCGGTCGGACCGGTTCGCCGACCGGGCCCGGCGCTGCGGCGTACGGGCCGTGGCCGGCGCCCACCTGCGCACCCACCCGCACGGCTGCACCGTGTTCAGCGCCTACCTGCGCACCCCGGTCGAGCCCGGCACCCCGGCCCTCGGCCTGGTGGAGGTGCTCGCCCTCCAGGCATCGGCCGCCCTCGACCGCTTCGCGCTGTCCCGGGCGGTCGCCGACCTGCTGGACCGCAGGCACGCCACCGGCCTCGCCATCGGCATCACCGCCGAACGGTTCGACGTGACCCCGCACACCGCGCTGAGCCTGCTCGTCGGCGCCGCGCAGCGGCTGGGCACGGACCTCGACACCGTGACCCGGCACCTGGCCGAGGGCGACGGGCCGCGCTCCGCGCCCTGAGCCGACCCGGTCGGGCCGGACCCTCCGGCGGCTTGGCCCGGGCCGGGTCGGTTGGTCCGGACCGGTTGGTCCGGGCGGGTCCGGTCCGGGGCGGGGTCGGGGTCAAGGTCGGGGTCGGGTCGGACCGCCGGGACGGTGGCGGGATGCGGGATGGTTGCGCCGGTGCCGGACGGGCAGGTGCACAGACGGGCGGGAAGGCCCCGGCCGCAGCCTACGAGGAGGTCCTCATGAGCACGGTGAAGGAATCCGTGGACGTGGCCGTGCCCCTGCACACCGCCTACAACCAGTGGACGCAGTTCGAGGAGTTCCCGCGCTTCATGGAGGGCGTCGACTCGGTGACCCGGCTCGACGACCGCCACATCCACTGGCGCACCAGCATCGACGGCGTCACCCGCGAATACGACACCGAGATCGTCGACCAGGAGCCCGAGGAACTGATCGCCTGGCGGGTCGTGGACGGCGAGGCGGACCGGAAGGAGAAGGTGACCTTCCGGCGGCTCGACCCGGGCCACACCCGGGTCACCCTCGCCGTCGACCTCCGGCCCGAGCGGCCGGGGGAGAAGACCGGCGAAGCCAGGGCCGCCGTCGACCACCGGGTGAAGGGGGACCTGAGACGGTTCAAGGAGTACGCCGAAGCACGCGGACGGGGGCCGAGCGGCCCGGGCTGAGCCGGCCGCGGCTCGCTGCGCGTGACAGTCCGGACGGTGCCACCGGCCCTGCGGAAGTTTTGGGCCAGCCCCCGTCACCGCGCGGCGGCCCGGCGGGCGCCGCTCCGGTACTCGGAGGCGGCCAGCACCCCCAGCAACAGCAGCACCGGCGCCGCGAAGATCGCGAACAGATAGTTGCCCGACAGCGCCGCATACCCCAGCAGCAGCACCTGCACCCCGGCCATCGCCACGACGAGGACCCTGCCGTCACCGGGCCGCAGACGCCAGAGCTCGCGCACCGCCAACCCGTTGATCCCGGCCATCGTGTACCCCCCGAGCGCCAGAAGGTGCGGTACCACCTTCGACCGCGGCGCCATCTCGTCCTCGAACGCGATGCCGTTGTAGAGCAGCGGCACCGCGATGCCGAAGTACAGCACCACCGCCACCGACTCCAGGACGACCAGCACGGTCGCCGCAGCCCGCGACAGCCAGGAGAGACGGGTCATGGTGTTGAGCCTTCCAGGGGGTTGACGCGGCGACATCCAGCGCGGCGGGCCGAAGCGGAGGTCCGCGGCTGCCCCTCGCCACCGGACGCGTGGCACGACGGGCACGATGGGTATGACGGGCACGACGGGCATGATGGGCACGCCTCGTGGCACCGCCCGACCCGGCATCGCAGCATAGTCAAGAAATGGCAAAGGCAGTACCGCGCCGCAGGTCGGAGAGGGCCCTTGCCTGCACGCGTGGGAGGTCGGGACGGCGGGGGTTCGGCCGTCGGTTGCCGGGATTCGGTCAACTCGGCTGTCCGGCCGCCGGAGTTCGCCCGGATCGCGGGCGCACCGGCACGGCTGCTTCTACGCTCGTCCGAATACCGTGGCGTGAGGGGGAGTGCCGTGGCCCGTAGTCCTGTTCGGCGACGTCGGTCGATGACCGCCCGCCGGGTGCGGTGGATGAAGCGGAACGCGCCGCTGCTGGGGGCGGTCGCGCTGGTCGCGGTCGTTCTGGCCTCGCTGGTGGTCCGCTGGCTTGCCCAGCACCTCGTGCTGGTCGCCGTGCTGCTGGTGGCCGGCGCGGGCGCGGGTGTCGCCGTGCTGCGCTCGCGAGTGCGGACCCGGCAGCGGGAGTTGGATGCGCGGACCGCCCAACTGCGGCACATCGGGCCGTTCCTGGCGATGACCCCGAAGGCCTTCGAGCACGCGCTGGCGGACCTGTGCCGCCGGGACGGCTGCACGAAGGTGAAGGTGGTCGGCGGGGCCGGCGACCTCGCGGCGGACGTCCTGGCCACCACCCCCGCCGGGCAGCGGATCCTCATCCAGGCCAAGCGGTACGGGCCGCGGACGTCCGTCGGCTCCGATGACGTCCAGAAGGTCAACGGCACCTACCGCGACGTCCACCACTGCGACCTGGCCGCCGTGGTGACCACCAGCTCGTTCACCAAGGCCGCCGCCGCGTTCTGCACCCAGGTCGGCATCCGCGCCGTCGACCAGCGGGCGCTCGCCCTGTGGGCGGACGGGAGGGGCAGGCCGCCGTGGGCCTGAGCCACGGCTTCCGTGGCCGGCGCCCGTAGGCCCGGGCGCCCGGGCGGCGCCCGGTCGTCCACGACGGCGGCTGTCGGAGGGCCCGCCTAACCTGGCGCAGAGAACAGGAAAAGGGGCGGGGCATGAGCGTGGACTTCTTCTGGCGGCGGGTGGACGGAGCGGTTCTGGACGAACTGTCGCCGAGGGAGCTCCATGCCCTGGTGCCCGGCTGGTTCGACGACGACTTCGGGCCGCTGGACGAGGCCGGTGCGGTGCTGGGCGTGGAGCGCAACGGGTACCTGATGGACGTCGCGCTGACGAAGGCGGCCGGTGGCTCGGGCCCGGACTCGGCGACAGCCCGACTGCCGGTGTTCGGAGGTGAGGAACGGGTGGTCGTCGAGGGGGATCCCGACTGTGGCGACGAGTTCACCGAGATCAAGGTGTGGGTGCTCCGGCCGGATGAGGTCCGGACGGCATCGGGCTTCCTGGACGCGGTGGGCGTCGACGGGTTGGTGAGGACTGTGGACACCGCGGTGGCGGCCGAGGTCGTGTCCCTCGGGTTCGCCACCCCGTGGTCCGAGGCGTGGGCCGGTGCTCTGACCGCCGACCTCCGCAGGCTGAGGGACTTCTTCGCCGCGGCCGCGGCGGCCGGCGACGCGATGGTCAAGTTCGAGGCCGCGTAACACCTGGTGCGCGGCCCGGGCTACTGCGGCGGGTCGGCGGGCGGGGTCGGGGTCGGGCCGTCCGGGAGTGGCTCGCCGGGCCTGCCGGTTCCCTTGCCCGACGGCCGCCGCTCGGATTCCTCCGGCGCCGCGATCCCGTCCGGCAACGGCAACGGCATTGGCAATGGCAATGGCAATGGCATCGGTGGGTGGGTGGGCACCCTGGTGGGACCGCGGGAGCCGAGGCCTCGCTGCCTGCGCCACTGGCCCTGCCGGTCGCGCGGGATCCGGTCGCTCACGACGTCCTCCTGGTGGTGCTGGGGCTCACCATTGTGGCCCGGGGGGAAGGAGTGTGTGGTGGGAAACCCGTCACTGTGCCACCCTCCGCGCGTCCGGGGCGCGCCGCGGACGCGGCGGAGGCATCGGGGCGGGGTGGGTCCAGCCCCACCCCCGGCGGGGGTGCAGGTGGATTCTGCCGTCGTCCCGCCGTCCCTAGCGTTGATCGCGTGCCGCCCTGAGCTGCGGGCGGCCGTGACGACGCGGGGAGGACGAGGTGCGGGAAGCGGCGGGTGCGGGGCAGCGGGCCCCGGCACTGCGGTTGTCGGGGCTGCGCAAGCGGTTCGGCTCGGTGGTGGCCGTGGACGGGGTCGAGCTGCCCGTGCCGCGCGGGTCGTTCCACCGGCTGACCAGTGGTCAGCAGCGTTCGGCACCGGGGCGGATGCGGGGCCGAGTGCGGGGCCGGGCGCGGGCGCGGCTGCCCGGGCGGACGACTGCGATCATGAACGACCCGCACCACCGAACCCGACCGGAGGACTCGTGAGCAGCCCGCAGACCACAGCCGCCCGCGAACGGGCCGACGCCCGTGGGTCCGGCGGCGATGTACGCCCGCCCGGCGGCGACGCCCGCGAACGGGCCGACGCCGTCCGCGCATGGGCCGACGCCGTCCGCGAGCCGGGCGCCGCGGCCCGCGAGCTGCGCGCCGCCGCCAGGGCACTCGGGCGGCTCGCCGTCCTGACGCTGCTGATACCCGTCGGGGTGGCGCTGATGACGGTCTTCCTGCTGTCCTTCCTGCTCTGGGGCTGCCTCGGGATCTTCCCACTCTTCCCGGCCGCCACCCGGATGGTCCGCTCCGCTGCCGAGGCGGCCCGGTGGGCGGCCGGCCACTGGTCGGAGGTGCCCGTGCCGCCGCCGTACCGGCCGCGCCCGGCCCTGGAACGCACGCTCCACGGCTGGTACTGGACCGGCCACGACTACCACAGGAACCGCTGGTTCGCGAGCATGGCCCTGAGCGTCCGCTGGCTCTGGAACGACCCGGCGACCTGGCGCGACGCCCTGTGGCTGATCGCCGACCCGCTGGTCGGCGGCGCCGTCGCGGCCGTACCCGTGCTGCTGGTCGGCACCGGCCTGTACGGGATCGTCCAGGCACCGCTGCCGTACGACCTGCCGTTCGGCGGCCTGCCCGCACTGCTCCTCGGCCTCCTCGGGCCCGTACCGATCGTCGCCGGGCTCGCCCTCGCACGCCCCGCGCTGCGCCTGCACGGCCGGTGGACCGGCACCCTGCTCGGGCCCACCGAACGCTCCCGGCTCGCCCGGCGGGTCGAGCAGCTCACCGAGATCCGGCTGGACGCCACCGAGGCCCAGGCCGCCGAACTGCGCCGGATCGAACGGGATCTGCACGACGGCGCGCAGGCCCGGCTGGTCGCGGTGAGCCTGCGTCTGGGCGCGGCGGCGGCACTGATCGACCGTGATCCGGAGCAGGCCAAGCGGGTGGTGACCGATGCCCAGGAGAGCGTCACCCAGGCCCTCCAGGAACTGCGCGACCTGGTGCGCGGCATCCACCCGCCGGTCCTCGCCGAACGCGGCCTCGCCGAAGGCGTGCGGGCGCTGGCCCTCGACGTCCCGCTCAAGGTCGAGGTGCGGACCGAACTGCCCGGACGGGCCGAGGCGCCGGTGGAGTCGGCGGTGTACTTCGCGGTCAGCGAGGCGCTCACCAACGCCGTCAAGCACGGCGACGCCCGGCACGCCGCCGTGCACCTCACCCACGCCGCCGGACTGCTCCGCGCCGAGGTCACCGACGACGGCCGGGGAGGCGCAGACCCGGACGGCGGCAGCGGCCTGAAGGGCATCCGGCGCAGGCTCGCCCCGTTCGACGGTACGCTCACGCTGACCAGCCCCCCGGGGGGTCCGACCAGGCTGATCATGGAGCTACCGTGCGTGTTGTCCTCGCCGAGGACCTCGTCCTGCTGAGGGACGGCCTCTCCCTGCTGCTCGGTGCCCACGGGCACGAGATCGTCGCCGCGGTGGAGAGCGGACCCGAACTGGCCGCCGCGATCGCCGACCACCGGCCCGACATCGCGGTGGTCGACGTCCGCCTGCCCCCCACCTACACCGACGAGGGCCTCCAGGTCGCGCTCGCCGCCCGCCGCGAACGGCCCGGCCTGCCGGTCCTCGTCCTCTCCCAGCACGTCGAACAGCTCTACGCCCGGGAACTGATCGCCGACGGCACCGGCGGCGTCGGCTACCTCCTCAAGGACCGGGTCTCCAAGGCCGACCAGTTCGTCGACGCCGTCCGCACCGTCGCCGCCGGCGGCACCGTCATGGACCCCCAGGTCATCTCCCGCCTCCTCGCCCGCAACGCCTACGACCAGCCCCTCGCCCTCCTCACCCCGCGCGAACGCGACGTCCTCGCGATGATGGCCGAGGGCCGCTCCAACGCCGCCATCGCCCAACGGCTGCACTTCAGCGAGGGCGCGGTCAGCAAGCACACCTCCAACATCTTCGCGAAGCTCGACCTCGGCGCCTCCGACGACGACAACCGCCGCGTCCTCGCCGTCCTCGCCTACCTCAACGGAACACGCACACCCTGAGGCCACGGACAACGACCGGCTGGTCCTCGCGGGTGCGGGGAACGCGGCATCCCCGAGACCGACGTCACCCCGGGAGCCGGTCGGCCCCCGTGGGTGTGGGAGGGGTCCTCCCGCGACCTGGCCTGATGGGGTGGGTTGGCATCTTTTGCACGGCTGGGCGTGTTGGTGTGTGAACTTCAGTGCTGCAACGAACCGTTGACTCCTCAAGGAGCATTTGCAGCAGTCCATGCGCCAGTGGCATATGCGCGGCGGACCACTTCTCCCTCCCCGGGGATGAATACCGCCGCAAATGGTGCTGATGTGCTGCGATAGTGATCATTTAGAAGTACATGGCGAATGTACTAATATTCCCCTGGCCCACCGTCAGGTGTAGGATGACCAAACCCGCGGTTCTGCGCCGAAAGCAATATCGATAGGGGGCGGCATGGCTCGTGGATGGGAAGCCGATCCTTCCGCTTTTCTGGCGAAGCGTCTGGGAAAGTCGGCGAAGGAGCTCGGGACGTCCGAGGACCGGGATGAATGCCCGGACATCTGGCAGCTCTCGAACGGTGACATCGCGGTGATCGGCCGGGACCTCACCGACAACTACCGTGACCGACTTCCCGAGGACGTTGCCCTTGGGCCGGGTGAGCGGCTCGTCGTCATTCCGGGCGTCATGCTCAGCACGGCAAAAGCGGACATCGCGGATGCCTGATCGGCGGGCTCCCGAGCTGAGGGCCGAGTGGGGAGAGGTTCTCGCCCGGGACGACTACAAGCGCGACTTCCGCGAGCGGGATGCGCTGGTGCGAGGCCGGGACTCCTGGAAGCTGGAGCGGCGCCAGCACTTCGAGGAGCAGGGCAGCCCGAGTTGGGAGGCCGCCCGTGGAGGCGACTGGGACGAGGCGCTGCACCTCCTGGAAGGCCGACGCGAGGCGCTGCGCGAGATCGGCCGGGAGGACGAGGAGCGCCGGTCCTACTTTCATCGGGTGCGGGTGGTCGAGCTGCCGCTGACGCCGTACCTGCGGTGGGAGCTGCACTCGTTGCGGATCAGGGCCGAATGCGGCGAGCGAATCCATATCGTCGACGCCACGACGCTGGCCGCTTCCGAGGAATCCGGGCAGCTGCCGGAAATCGTCATTCTCGGTGGCCGTACGCTCTATCAGGTCCGGTATTCGGAAACAGGAATTCCCGTCGGGGCGATCAGATACACCGACCCCGATCTCGTCCGCCGGTGGGAGAGCTACATCACGGATCTCCATCGGGCGGGCGAGGACGTTCTGGTGTACTTCGATCGCGAGGTGGCACACCTCCTCCCACCCGCATAGGAGCGGAGCGCAGTGGCAGACCAGCACGGCGGGAGCATCGACGGCCCGGGAAGCACGCGTTCCACCGTGTCCGGGTCCTCGGCCCAGGACGTCGTCCAGGCCAGGGACGTCAGCGGAGGCATCCACTTCCACGGCCGGCCCGACCGGTCGAGTGCCGCCCCGACTCCCCGCCAACTGCCTGCGGACGTACGCGGTTTCGTGAACCGTACGGACGAGCTTCACCAGCTGGACGCGGCCCTGGCCGGCGAGGCCCGGAACCCGCCCGATGCCGCCGCTTCCGCCGGCACCACGGCCGCCGCGTCCGCCGCGGTCGTCGTCATCGCCGGAACCGCCGGTGCCGGGAAGACCGCACTTGCCCTGCACTGGGCCCACCAGGCCCGGCATCGGTTCCCCGACGGCCAGTTGTACGTCAACCTCCGCGGCTACGATCCGGGCCGGCCCGTCACCGCCCGGGAGGCGCTCCACCGTTTCCTGACCTCCCTCGGCGTCGCCGCCCAGTCCGTTCCGCCCGACCCCGACGCGGCCGCCGCCCTCTACCGCTCGCTCCTCGCCGAGCGCCGTCTCCTGGTCGTCCTCGACAACGCGGCCAGCGCGCACCAGGTCCGGCCGCTTCTGCCCGGCAGCGCTGGAAGCCTCGTCCTGGTCACCAGCCGCAGCCGTCTGTCCGGCCTCGCCGTACGCGACGGTGCCCGTCGGCTCACCCTGGGGACCCTGCCCGAGGCGGAGGCCGTCGCGCTGCTGCGTGCCGTCACCGCCGGGCACCGGCCCGAGGACGACCCCGCGAAGCTCGCCGAACTGGCCCGCCTCTGCGCCCAACTGCCGCTGGCCCTGCGGATCGCGGCCGAACGCGCGGCCAGCCTGCCCCACATGGGTCTGGACGACCTGATCGACGACCTCCGCGACGAATCCGCGCTCTGGGACGCCCTCAGCGTGGGCGACGAAGAGGACGTCGACGCCGTCCGTACGGTCTTCGCCTGGTCCTACCGCGCCCTGCCCGACCAGGTCGCCCGCCTGTTCCGGCTCCTCGGGCTCCATCCCGGCCCCGACTTCGGGCTCCACGCCGCGGCCGCCCTCGCCCACCTCACCCCCAACCGCACCCGACAGCTCCTCGACTCCCTCGTCGGCGCCCACCTCGTCGAACAGGGCGCACCCGACCGTTACCAGTTCCACGACCTCCTGCGCGCCTACGCCACCGACCAGGCCCAGCAGGAGGAAGCCCCCGCACAGCGCCGGGCCGCACTGCGGCGGGTGCTCGACTGGTACCTGCACACCGCCGACGCCGCCCAGCAGTGGCTGCGGCCGGCCGAAGCCCGGCTGCCGCTCGACCCGGCGGCCGACGGAGTCCGGCCGACGGTCTTCGCCGACTACAACGCCGCCGTGGACTGGGCCGAACGCGAACGCGCCAACCTCCTCCAGGCCGTCCACACCGCGTCCGCGGCAGGCGAGGACCGGCGGACCTGGCAGCTGGCCGCGGTCCTCTGGAACGCCCAGGCCCCCTCGGCCCCTGGCGCGGACTGGCCGGTGGCGGGCCGGCTCGGGCTGGCAGCCGCCGAACGCCTCTCCGACGACACGGCCCGCGCCCTGCTGCTCACCGACCTCGGCATGGCGTACACCCGGGTCAACTTTCTTGGCGACAGCCTGGAGTGCCACCGCAGAGCCCTGGCTCTCTGGCGTGAACTCGGCGACCGGCTCAACGAGGCGCACTCGCTCAACCTGCTGGGACTGGTCCACCTGCACAGCCGGCAACTGGACGACGCCGCCCGGCACTTCGAGCAGGCACTCGCCGCCTTCCGGCAGTTGGGCGAGGCCCACTGGGAGGCCACCGGACTCTCCAACCTCGCCAGCACTCACTGTCGCGCCGGACGCCTCCCCGAGGCCGCGGCCGCCGTCGGCCAGGCACTGGCCGCCCACCGCGCGCTGAAGAACCAGCGCGGCGAGGGAAACGCCCTGCGCCTGCTGAGCGACATCCAACGCGAGGACGGCGACCCGGCCGGTGCACTCGCCTCGGCGCACGCGGCACTGGACATCGCCCTGAACCTCCGTGACCACCGGCTGGAAGGCTTCTGGCTCCTCACCCTCGGCGACGCCCAACGGGCCGACGGCCAAACCGCCGACGCCCTCGACTCCTACCAACGCGCCGCTGTCCTCCACCGCCGCCTCGGTGACCGCAGCCGCGAAGCCCTCGCCTGGCAGGGCACGGGCGAGACCTACCGTCACCTCGACCGTCACACCGAGGCCGCCGCCTTCCTCCGCCGGGCCGCTGCCACCCACCACGAACTCGGTGATCCCTGGCACGAGGCACTGGCCCTCGACGCTCTGGCGGCGACCGTGCTCGCCGACGACGGGGAAGCGGCGCGGCGCCACCGGACGCAGGCGCTCGCGCTGCTGGACGGGTACGAGGACGCGCGGGCGGTCGCGGCGCGAGAGCGGATCGCGCGGTCGGTGGAAGCGGACTGACGGCGACTGCGGTGGGCGGCCGCAGCCCGCTTTGGTGGCTGCCGGATCGGCGGGTGATTCGGGCGCAGGGGCGCGGGCTCCCCGCGCCGGTGCTTGGCGGGGTGGCACGGGCGTGCCCGGGGCGAGGGTGTGGCCCGGTCGCCCACGAACTGTGCGCGAGGTGGCGTCACTCCCGGTCACCAGGACACTGCGGTGCGTATCCGGCGGCGGATGCCGGTCGGGGCCTGGGGGCCGATCCGCTGTTCCGTCCGACGATCCGACAGGAGTGCCCCCCATGGCCGTACCCACCGACTTCGACCAGCAGGCCACCGGCTACAGTCTCCCGCACGCCTACTGGCTGGCGAAGGCCGCCGATCTCGCCTACAAGGACGAGGCCGCGATCGAGAAGCAGGCCCACGCCTGGGGCTTCGACGCCGTGCGTCACCACCAGACGCGCTTCACCCCGCCGTTCCCGCTCCAGGACACCCAGGCCTACACCATGGCCGGCGACGGCATGATCGTTACCGCGTTCCGCGGTACCGAACCCGCGCAGATCCGTGACTGGCTCACCGACGCCACCACCCCGCCCTGGCCCGGCCCCGCCCGGACGGGCTACGTCCATTACGGCTTCGCCGAGGCCCTCGAATCGATCTACCCGGACGTCGCCAAGGCCGTCTCCGATCTGCGGACCGACAATCAGACGGTCTGGTTCACCGGGCACAGCCTCGGCGGCGCCCTCGCCATGCTCGTCGCCGCCCGGCTCGACCTGGAGGACCCGAGCCTGGCGGCCGACGGCGTCTACACCTTCGGCCAGCCCCGGACCTGCGACCGGCTGCTCGCCGCCGCGTACGACAAGGGCCTGCGGGGGCGCACCTACCGTTTCGTGCACGGCAACGACATCGTCCCGGAGCTGCCGCCGGAGCCCGCCTTCACCCATGTCGAGGCGCTGCGCCACATCGACTCCTCGGGCCGCGTCACGGAGAAGGTCGGGCTGGTCTCCGGGCTGACCGACCGGGCCAAGGGCCTGGGTGCGGCGGCGTTCTCGCCGGACGGGGAGGGCATCCGCGACCACTTGATGCGCAGCTACCTCGCCGCGCTGGAGAAGGCCCTGGCCTGATCTGCGGGGCGTCGAACGGTCCGGCGGGGCGGAGCGGGTGGGGCCCGCCCGGCCGGATCGGGGGGAAGGAGGGGGGAAGGAAGGGGAGGAGCGGGCCGGGGGCGAGGGGCGGGGTCGGTGATCTTGGACGGATAGGCTGCCGTGACGTCAGGTCCTCGCGGTGGGGACCGAGCTGATGAGGATCGGTGGTGTACGGACATGATGGGACCGGCGCATTCGCTGTCGGGTGCGGCCGCATGGCTGGGGGTGGGCGCGGTGGCGGCCGGGATGGGGGAGCCGATGCCCTGGCCGGTCCTGCTCGCGGGGGCGCTGATCTGCGCGGGGGCGGCGCTGGCGCCGGACCTGGACCACAAGGCGGCGACGATATCCCGGGCGTTCGGGCCGGTGTCCCGGGCGCTGTGCGAGGTGATCGACAACCTCTCGTACGCGGTGTACAAGGCCACCCGGGGCAAGGGCGACCCGAGGCGCTCGGGCGGGCACCGGACGCTGACGCACACCTGGCTCTGGGCGGTGCTGTGCGGGGCGGGCGCCGCGGCGGTGGCCGTGTTCGGCGGCCGCTGGGGTGTGCTGGTGGTGCTGTTCGTGCACATGGTGCTGGCGATCGAGGGTCTGCTGTGGCGGCAGGCCCGGGTCTCCAGCGACGTCCTGGTGTGGCTGCTGGGGGCGGCCAGCGCGTGGATGCTCGCGGAGGTCCTCGACAAGCCCGGCAACGGCTCGCAGTGGCTGTTCGAGGAGCCTGGGCAGCAGTACCTGTGGATCGGGCTGCCGATCGCGCTCGGCGCGCTGGTGCACTGCCTGGGCGACGCGCTGACCGTCTCGGGCTGCCCGGTGCTGTGGCCGATCCCGCTCGGGCGGCGGCGCTGGTACCCGATCGGGCCGCCGAAGGGCATGCGGTTCCGGGCCGGCAGCTGGGTGGAGATCAAGGTGCTGACCCCGGTGTTCATGGGGGCCGGCGGGGTCTGCGCGGCGGGGGCGCTCGGCTTCTTCGGCAGTTGACGGGATCGACGGCCCCGGACATGGGCGGGGTCGGGGTTCCGTCCGCAGGGTGGGCGCCGGTCGGTGGGGGATTCCCGCCGGCCGGCGCCCTTTGCGTGGCGCCCCGCGGGCCGGGGCGCGGAAGGTCGCGCAGCCGCTCAGCGGGCCGCGAGCAGGCCGTCCACCAGGGCGTCGAGGCCGTCCCGGTAGGTGTCCTGGGCGGTGAGCGGTGCCCAGCGGTCCGCGAGTCCGGCCAGGCGGGGGAGTCGCTCCGGGTCGAGGCCGGCGAAGACCTGCTGGCGGTGGGTGGGGCGGTCGTCGGCGGGCCGTCGGCGGGCGGCCGTGGCGCGGACCATGATCTCGCCGGCGGTGTAGTACCAGATCGCGCGGTAGCCCTGGACGGCCCGTTCCGGTGAGAGGCCGCAGGTGACCAGGCCGTCGACGATCTGCTCGACGAACCACAGGGAGTGGGCGGACATCAGGCTGTCCCCGGTCAGGACCTCGACGATCCACGGGCAGGCGGCGAGCGCCTGGTGGATGGCGGCCGCCGCGGTGACGACCCGTTCGCGCGGGTCGGCCGGCGGTTCGACCGGTCGCAGTGTCCGCGCGGCGTAGTCGTCCAGCAGCAGGACGAGCAGCTCCTCCTTGTCGCGGACGTGGTGGTAGAGCGCCATCGGCGTGCTGCCGATCTCGGTGGCCAGGCGGCGCATGGTCAGCCGCTCGACGCCCTCCTCGTCCACGATCCGGCGCGCCGTGGTGACGAGCTCCTCCCGGGAGATCCGGGGCGGCCGGCCGGTGGCCTTGCGCCGCGTGCCGGGCCGCGGGGCGGCGGGCACTCCGGCGGGCTGCGGTCCGGTCGGCTGCGATCCGGTGGGTTGCGGGGCGGAGGGCGGCTGGGCGGAGGGCTGCTGCATGCCCCCATCATCACCCGGGGCTCGACAGCGGGGATCGCCCGGGACTACTTTCTATACATGTACAAAAACTTACGAGGGTGCCCCGGCCGGGTGCTCGCAGCGGTGACGGTCGCCCAGTTCGTCTTCGCCCTGGACATGTCGGTGGTCAACGTCGCCCTGCCCGCGATCCGGGCCGACCTGGGATTCGCACCGCTGGACCTCTCCTGGGTCGTGCACGTCTACGCGCTCACCTTCGGCGGGCTCCTGCTGCTGGGCGGCCGCGCCTGCGACCTGTACGGCCGGCGGCGGCTGCTCCTGCTGGGCCTGGCCGTGTTCGGCCTCTGCTCGCTGGCGGGCGGACTGGCCCAGTCGCCCTGGCAACTGGTCGCCGCCCGCGCCGGACAGGGCGCGGGCGCCGCGGCGGCGGCCCCGGCGGCGCTCGCGATGCTCACCACCACGTTCGCCGAAGGCCCCCGGCGGGTGCGCGCGCTCGGCGTGTGGAGCGCGGCCAACGCCGCGGGCGGGGCACTGGGCGTGCTGGCGGGCGGACTGCTGACCGAGTACGCGAGCTGGCGCTGGGTCATGCTGGTCAACCTGCCGATCGTGGCGACGGCGCTCGCGCTGCTGCCGGCCGGCGGTCCCGCCGAGGAGGCCGGAACGGCCCAGGCACCGCCCGTACGGCGGGAGCGGTTGGACGTGCTCGGCGCCGTCCTCGCGACCGCCGGGGTCGGGCTGCTGGTGTTCGGTGTCGTCCGCACCGACGTCCGGGGGTGGGGCTCCCCGGCCACCCTGGGGACGCTCGCCGCCGCGCTCGCGCTGCTGACCGCCTTCGCCGTCACCGAGGCCAGGACCTCCGCACCGCTGCTCCGCCCGGGCCTGCTGCGCAGCCGCTGGGTGGCCGGTGCCAACGTCCTGGTGTTCCTGGCCGCCGCCGGGCAGTTCACGGCCTTCTACTTCGTCTCGCTCTACCTCCAGCAGGTGCTGGGCCTGGGCGCCGCCGCCACCGGCCTCGCCTTCCTGCCCTTCTCGGCCGGACTGGTAGCGGGCACCGTGCTCGCCACCCGCGTCGTCGCGCGCCGCACTCCCCGGGCCGCTCTGGTGCCCGGGGCGGTGCTGGCCACCGCGGGCCTGGCCTGGTTCGCGCTGATCAGCCCGGACGGCGGCTTCCTTACCGACGTCCTCGGCCCGTCCCTGGTCACCAGCATCGGCACCGGGCTGGTCCTGGCCCCGGTCGCCGCCGCCGGGACCACCGGGGTGGCCGCCCGCGAGGCCGGGACGGCCTCCGGCCTGCTCAACAGCTCCCGCCAGCTCGGCGGCTGCGTCGGCCTGGCCGCCCTGGCCACCGTCGCCGCCCACCGCTCCGGCGGCGCCACCGACCCGTCGGCCCTCAACTCCGGCTACGCCACCGGCCTGGCCGCCGCCGCCGGGCTCTTCGCCCTCGCCGCGCTGGTGGCGATCGCTGTGCTGCCCCGGCGGCGGCCGCCGGCGGCCGGACACGCCCCGGGGCACCCCGCCCCGCTCACCCCCGCTGAGAACCGACTGGAAGGAACCCGCTCATGACGACCACTCCGCTCGCGGCCGTGGACCTGTTCGCCTCGGCCCTGCACATCCACCCCGACGGCGACGTCCGGGCGGCCGGGCGCCGGATGGCCGCCGGCGACGCCGGGGTCTGGCAGATCGCTACCTTCCACGTGGAGAGCGACGCCGACGTCCACGCCGACCACTGGGAGATGCACCCCGAGGCGGAGGAGGCGGTCTGCTGCCTGGCCGGCGCCGTGCGACTCCACCTCCGCCCCGTCGAGCCCGGCGACGCCGAGTCCGTGGTGCGGCTGGCGGCGGGTACCGCCGCGATCGTGCCCCGGGGGCGCTGGCACCGCTTGGAGCTCGACGCCCCCAGCGACCTGATGTCGATCACCCTCCGCAGCGGCACCCGGCTGGAGCCGCGTACGGAAGCCGGCTGACCCGAGCCGAAGACCGTGGGGCGGGGCGGACGGGGCGGACGGGGCGGACGGGGCGGTCCGGAGCCGGTCGGGCCGCCCCGCCCGCCGTCAACGCCCCTCGTCGCTCGGGACGTCGGCATCCTGCGGAGCGGCGGATCCGGCGATCCGGCCCAGCAGGGCGGCGAGCTCCCCGGGCATGGACAGGAACGGGGCGTGGCCGCTGGGCAGCCGGTGGACGGTGTCGGCGCGGGCGGCGAGCTCGCGCTGCCGTGACGGTTCGAGGGCCCGGTCGTGCTCGCACACGATGTAGCTGGACGGCACGGTGCGCCAGCCCGCCGTGGTCACCGGCTGGGTGAAGGACCGGACGCTCTGCGGGGTCATCCGGGCCAGGGCGCGGTCGGCCTCGGCGGCGGGCACGCCGGTGTAGTGCAGGCGGCGGGCGTCGGCGTTCGGCGGGGTGCGGCCCGTGTCGTCCGCCGGAACAGGAGCCCCGAGGAAGGAGAACACGCTTTCGCCGACGTCCAGTTGGAAGGCGGTGAGGTAGACCGCCCGCACCACGTTGGTGGCGCCCGCGATGGCCTCGGTGGTGGGGGCGCCGCCGTAGGAGTGGGCGACCGTCACCACCGGGCCGTCGATCCGCCGCAGGCGGTCGCGGATCGCGTCGGCGTCCTCCAGCAGGCCCGCCGGGCGGGCGGCGTCGGGGTGGGAGCCGTCGGGGCGGGCGCCGTCGGGGTGGGCGCCGTCGGGGTGGGCGGCGGAGCTGGGCAGGTCCACGGTGTGGGTGCGCCACCCGTCGGCGGCGAGGGCGGTGCGCACCGCGTCCCAGCACCAGGCGCCGTGCCAGGCGCCGTGGACCAGGAGGAAGGCGGGGCGGTCGGGGCCGGCGGTCATCTGCGGTGGTCCTCCGTCGTACGGGGCGCGGGCGGTGGGCCTTCCGAGTATCCAGCGGGAACGTGACGGCCGTGTGACGCCGGGCGTGTCGCCCGCCGGCCCGGGGCCGGCGCGGACCGTCGCCGGCCGCCCGCCACCCGCCGCCGTCAACTCGGCTTCCGGAGTGTCACCTTGACGGGTGAGATGCCGCTGTCGGGTGACGGGGGCGGGGGCCAGGGCCCGTCCCACCGCCGCCGTGCCGCCCCGGTCCGCCAGGAGCGGCACTCGCGGCACCGTCACCCGAGGGCGCCCCCGGCCGGATCCGGCGGATCCCGTCCGATCGGTCGCCTACCCTACGAACCGACCGGCCGTCCCGGCCGGGGCCGTTCCAGAAGGAGTCCCGTGTCGTCCTGCGACCCCCAACACGCTCCCGTCGGCGATGTGAGCGCGGCGCTCATGGTGATCGACTCCCGGCTCAGGTCCGTCTACGAAGGCAAGTCCGGGACGGGCCCCGAGCACCGGCTGATGGTCGACCGGCTCACCGCGTCCTTCGGCCCCGACGAGGCCGAGGCGCTGGTGGAAGGCGCCTGCACGCTCGTCTACATGTACATGAACTGGCTGCGCTCGGCCTTCGAGAAGCACGAGGAGGACGTGCTCGAACACGCGATCCCCAGCCTGGTGGCCACCATGCGCATGATGCCGAGGACCTTCAGTCCGGAGGTGATCCCCACCATGGCCGGCCTGCTCATCGCCGCCGGCACCGGGCTGAGCCCCAATCTGTGGCGCGCCCAGTACGGACCGTGGACCAAGGAGGAGATGAACCCCCTGGAGGCGACGGCCGTCCTGCTCGCGGAGTACATCAACCGGATCTCCGGCAACGGCGAGGACTTCGCCACCAAGCTGGTCACCGACGCGCTGTCCCAACTGGATTAGGAGCGCCGGGTCCGATCCGGAACGCGCCAGTGGCGCCGCCCTCGACGGGGCGGCGCCACTGGCGTTCAGCGGGGTCCGGGTGGGCGTCAGCCGTGCCGGCCCGGTCGGCGGTAGGCGACGAAGCAGAGGGTGCCGCCGCCGAGGAGGGCGATGGCGCCGAGTGCCGCGACGAGGGTGTCGGGGGAGGAGCCGCCGGTGTGCGGCAGTTCGCCGCTCTTCGACGGGCTCGGGACCTGGGTGTGGGTGTGCGTGTGGGTGGCGGTGGCCGTCGGGCTCGGCGAGTGGGACGGCGAGGAACTCGGGCTCGGGCTCGGCGACGGCGTCGGCGAGGAGGTCGGCGAGGGCGAGGAGGTCGGCGACGGGGAGGAGGTCGGCGAGGGCGACGGCGAGGGGGAGGTGGTCTGGAGGATCACGCCCATGTCGAGGTCGAGGTCGCGCTGTCCGCCGCTGAGGGTGACGGTCTGGGTGATGCCGGTGGCCGGGTCGGCGTCCGAGTCCTTGGCCGGGTCGGTGCCGGCGTGCTGCTTGGTGACGGTGGCGCCCTTGGGCAGGGTGGCCAGGTCGAAGCGGACCGCGTAGCTGCCGTCCGGCAGGTTGTCGAACAGGTAGTGGCCGGTGGCGTCGGTCACCGCGGTGACCGGCTTGCCGTCCTTGTCCCGCACCGGCTGGCCGTTGCCGTCCAGCAGGTGCACGGTGACCCCGGCGATCCCGGTGTCACCGGGCTTCTGGACGCCGGAGCCGTCCTTGTCCTGCCAGACGAAGTCGCCCAGCGCGTTGTCGGAGGGCGTGACCCGCTTGACCGCGACGCCGACCTTGGCGGGCTCGGCCGGCAGCAGCCGGCGGCCGGCCGCGTCGGTGGCGGTGTACGCGAAGCTGTTCCAGGCGTACTCGCCCTCCGGTGCGTCGTAGGAGGCGACCATCGGCCAGGTCAGGGTGAAGGACTCGCCGGAGGCCATGGTGCCGGGGCGGTGGATGCGGAACCAGGTGGCCGTCCCGGGGCCGGGGAAGGTGGTGCTCCAGACCGCCGCGCTGTTGCAGCCGGTGCGGTCGACGACGACGGGCTCCACGCAGGGGTTGGGGTCGGTGGTGTACTCGATCAGCACGGTCGGGTCGCTGCTGGTGATCGGCTGGCTGAGCGACGGGGTCCAGGCGCTGCCGCGCGGGGCGTCCTGGGTGAGCACGTAGTTGTCGCCCGGGGTGGGGAGCCTGTCGTAGGCGATGAAGTCGGTGACCGGGTCGGGGGAGTCGTTGCGCACGGTCATCCGGTAGGAGATCCCGCCGCCCGGGGTGGCGGTGCCGATGCTCACGTAGTCGGAGTCCAGGTCGCCCTTGACCTCCTTGTACGAGCGCAGCACCGACGGCACGTCCACCCGGATCTGCGAGGAGGCGTGGCAGAGCAGCTCGGTGGTGTTGCCGTTGCCGTTGAGGTCGAGTACGTCCGGGGTGCTGCCGCTGTCGGAGCCGGAGAACATGCAGGCGACCGGGGCGGTGGGCTGGTCCACGGTGACGTAGACGTCGTTGGTGAGGTCACCGGAGCGGATGCTGTTGGCGACCTGGACGTCGAAGAGCATCCGGTAGGCCAGCTGGTCGTGCAGGTACGTCATGTCCGGTGCGCCGGCCGGCCACTCCATCCGCAGGATCTGCCGGCCGTCCGGGCCGGGGGTCACGGTGATCGACGAAGGGGCCTTGGCGTCCGGGTAGTTGGGGTCGGGCCGGGCCGAGCCGTCGATGTAGACCACGCCGGCCGGCAGCACGTCGTAGAGCACCAGCGGCCGGTCCAGGTCGCGGGCGCTGCGGTTGTACGGGATGACCTGGAAGGTCGCCCGGCCGCCGGGGGCGGACAGTTCGCCGGCGACGGTGGTCTTGGCCGCGCCGAGGTTGGTGGCCCGGGTGATGGTGGTCCGGGCGCAGGCGTTGGCCGAGGCGTTGTCGGTGCCGTCGGTGGCGGTGCTGTCCACGCAGTTGGTCAGCGGCTCGGGGGCCTGGCGTCCGTCGTGGCCGGGGGTGGCGACCTGGGTGACCAGCTGCACCGCGTTGCCCGGGCTCCAGCCGGTGGGGATCGGGCCGTTCCAGGTGAACCGGAGGCCGTCCAGCCACCGCCCGGCCGGGATGCCGAGCACGTCGTTGGCCGGGTCGCCCGCGCCCGGTTCGAAGGTGATCCGGCGGGTGTCGGAGCCGTTGAACGGGGTGCCCGGGGTGAAGGTCTGCCAGGTGGGGTCGCCGTTGAGGCGGTACTGCAGGGTCAGCAGGATGCTGGTGGGGTTCCACGGCTCCAGCTGGAGGGACTGCGGGAAGATCCAGTTGTAGATGCCGTCGGTGCTGCCGGCCCCGGGGTCGGTGACGGTGAGGCTGGTGGCCGGTCCGGCGGTGTTGGTGGCCGACAGGCTGAAGGAGTTGAGGTCGCCGTTGACGGCGGTGTCGCGCCAGACCTTGCTCGCGGTCACCACCACGCCGGTGGCCGGCGGCTGGAACGGGCCGGTGGTGGCGTTCGCGGTGTCGAGCTGCCGCTCCGGGTCGGGCCCGATCGGGTCGCCGTGCAGGGCCACGACGTTCTCGGAGGTCGTCCCGTCCGGGAAGGAGGCCTCCGGGTAGTTGACGACCAGGACGCCGGGGATGCGGCAGCCGCCGCGCCCGTTGCCGGAGACGAACGGGCCGATGTCGTAGCCCCAGGTGTCCGGGCCGGGGGCCACCGGCGACCAGCCCGGCGAGCGGCCGGTGTCCACCACCGCGCCGGGCGGCAGGGTGTCCAGCAGCCGGCTGGTGTCCAGGTCGACGTTGGGCACGTTGTCGGTGGCGCAGGCGCTGAACTGGTAGGTGACGGTGCGTCCGTCACTGCTGGAGGTCTGGACGCCCTTGGTCACCGTGTACTGCGGCTGCACCTGGACGGCGGTGTCGGCGGTGGCGGTCTGCGAGGGCTCGCCGTTGGCCGACATGGTGGCCGAGTTGGTGGAGGTGGCGCCGTTCGGGGTGGTGAAGTTCGGGTACTTCGTCGTCACCGTGACGGTGGCGGTGGTGCCCGGACTCAGGTCCTTCAGCCGGATGTCCATCGTGCCGCCCATCGCGCCCGCGGCGGGCACGGTGGAGGCGGCCACGTCCACCGAGGACGGGTCCGGCGTCCAGCCGAGGAACTGCATGTTCGAGGGCAGGGTGTCGAGGATGTGCCCGCCGGTGCACTCGGTGATGGAGCAGGTGTAGCGCAGGGTGTAGGTGACGTTCTCCCCCGGGGAGACGGTCGCCTTGTCGACGCTCTTGGTGAAGGAGATCGCGGCCTGGGCCGGTGGGGCCAGCACGCTGCTGCTCAGCAGCGAGCCCGCCACCAGCGCCAGGACCGAGACGATCCGTCCGGTCCGGTGTGGAATACGCATAGCGCGCAGTCCAGCCGATCGCCGTGTCGGGCCGGTCGGCGACACGAGGGGTGGTCGCGGCGATTCACCTGCTCGGCGGTCGCCCGCCCGGCCGCACCGCGGTCGCCGGAACGGGCGGCAGGGCCGATCATGGGCCGGGCCGCGGGCGACCGGCCCGACGGGGAGCCGTCCGGGGAGTGCCCGGGCCGGCCCGCCCGACGGAGCACCAGGCCGGCCCGCCCGACGGAGCGCCCGGCGGGCCCGGCCGTCCGGGCCGGTCAGCCGAACATCACGCCGGTCTCCCGGGCCAGGGTGTCCAGGCCGTAGCGGGTCACGTGCTCGGCGTTGTCCGGGTCGATGGTGCGGACGCCCTCGGCGGCGAGCCGCTCGTTGATCTCGTCCAGGTGCTGCTGGACGACCTGCTTCTCCGCGTCGGTGGTGCGGCCCTTGTGCGGCCGCCCGGCGTGTTCCAGGCTGGCGTAGTTGACCCGCTCCCGGCCGGCGGCGAGGGCCGTCGCGGAGGCGGCGGCCCGGGCGGCCGGCCTGGCGCCGCGCAGCACCTCGGCCATCGGCGCGGCCGAGGCCAGCCGGTTGAAGGTCTCGGCCTCCATCACCACCGTCTGCGGCTCCGCCCGGTCCGGGTGGTGCAGCTCGATCGTGACCAGGTCGAGCGTCAGCTCCCGCACCTCGCCCAACTCCCCGGCGAGCGCGTCGATCTCGACCGGACCGTCCGTCAGGTCGGGGTGCTGGAGCACCACCACCCGCACCAGCTCGCGGTCGTTCTCCGCGTGCCGGCCGGTCAGGTCCGAGAACCGGATGATCTTCTGGCCCATTGTCTCCCTCTCTGCCCCTGTGATCAGCCGAGAGCCTACGCCGGGATGATCATCGATGTGCGCAAGCGGCCGGGCCCGGGGGATCACCCCCGGGCCCGGCCCTACCTGTCCCGCATCAGTGGATCGTCGGAGAGGCCTCCTCCCGGCTCAGTACCGCGGGTTCACGCGGTAGATCGGACGGTCCGGCACCCACCAGTGGCTGGAGCGCCAGATCCCGAAGGTGAAGATCACACCGTGGCTGCCGCGCTTGTTGGCCGCCTTGATGAACTGCTTGCCGATCTTCTTCATCAGGTAGGACAGCGCCCACAGGACGTAGCCGGCGGCCCGGGCGACGATGTGCGGGAGCCTGCGCAGGATCTTCGAGATGCCCTGGGCGATCTTGCCGGAGACGTACAGCAGGGCACCGATCGTGTTGCCCTCGGACCGGCTGAAGTAGGCCGTCCACTTCTTCTTCCAGTTCAGACCGGTCAGGTCGTCCATGGTGATCGGGTCGACCGGGTAGCCGTAGGCGTTCGGCGAGCCCTCCAGGACCGGGTCGGTCTGCAGGAAGCGGCCGGTGGTCGAGTCGTACAGGCGCACGCCCATCAGGGTGAGGCCGGAGAGGCCGTCGGCCTCGCGCTGCGCCCCGCCGAGCCAGCCGTACGCGGTCGAGCCGGTGGAGTCGACGGTGTTGCCGTACTCGTCGTAGTGGTAGACCGCGAGGTCCTCCAGGCCGTCCGGGGACATCTGGACGGACACGTCGCCGTGCAGGTTGGTCAGCAGCAGGATCGCGCCGCCGTCGGTGCCGGTGGCGGCCGTGAGCTGGCCGGTCAGGTCCAGGACGTTGCGGGTCAGCCGGCCGGCCGCGTCCTTGGACCAGGAGGCGCTGTCGTTGCCGCCGTCGAAGTGCTTGGTGTCCTGCTCGGTGACGGCCCAGGTGCCGTCGGTGCCCTTGGTCTCCGTGGTGCCGACCGCGAGGCGGCCGGAGGCGTCCAGGTCCCAGGTCCTGCGGGTGTCGCCGAGGGTCTCGGTGCGGACCAGGTCGTTGGCGTAGTAGCCGACCTGGGTGCCCTTCGGCAGGGCGGTGGTGCGGCCGAAGGCGTCGTACACGTAGCCGGTGTCGGTGAGGCGGTCGGCGGTGTCGTAGCCGTGGTTCTCGGCCTGGGTGACGGCGTCGGCGGTGGCCGGGTCGCAGTCGTCGGTGACGCTGGTGCGGTTGGTCCGGTTGCTGCTCCGGTCGAACGCGTAGGTCCGGGTGGAGCAGGCCAGGCCGGTGCTGTCGGCGGCCTTGGTGAGGCGGCCGGTGGCGTCGTAGGTGTAGCCGCTGGTGGTGCTGTTGCCGTCGCTCTGGGTGCGGCCCGCCTGCTGTCCGTGGACGGTGTAGTCGGCGGTGTCGGCCAGCAGGACGGTGCCCGCCTGGTTGGTGTAGGTCTTGCCGGTCTGGATGCCCCGGCTGTCGTAGCTGTTGGTCAGGGTGTTGCCGCCGGGCATGGTCTGCGAGACCAGCCGGCCCTCGACGTCGTAGCCGGCGGTGAAGGTACCGGCCACCGAGTCGGTGAGCGAGGTGGGCAGGCCGCGCGGGTCCTTGGCGGTGTCGTAGCCGTAGGTCACGGTGGACGGCACCGAGTCGGACTTCTTCACCGGGCGGTCGAGCCGGTCGTACTCGGTGGTGGTGACGTTGCCGGCGCCGTCGTCGTAGGAGGTCTGGCGGCCGAGCCTGTCGTAGCCCTGGGTGATGGTGGCCTTGCCGTTGCTGAGGGAGGCCAGCTCGCCGGTGGCGGGGTCGTAGCCGAGCACGGTGTCGGCGACCGCGGTGCCGGTGCCGCCGGTGACCGAGATCTTCACCGGGCGGCCGGCCGCGTCGTAGCTGCGGGTGGTGGTGCGGGTGACGCCGTTGGCGGTCTCGGCCTGGACCGTGACGTTGCCCCAGCGGTCGTACTGGAAGGTCTTCGTCGGCAGCTGCAGCGGGTTGCCGCCGCCGCCGGCGATCTGGGCGGCCGGGGCGATCGAGCAGACCAGGTCGGCCCACTCGGGGTGGCCGGCGCAGGCGCCGGTCCCGGTGCCGGTCCAGTAGGTGGTGACGGTGGTGGCCGCGTCGGAGCCGGTGGAGTTCGGGCGGCTCTGCGAGGTCACCCGGCCGCTGGCGTCGTAGCCGGTGGCGGTGGTGATCTTCAGACCGGCCGGGTCCTGGACGGACCTGACGGGCAGGCCCTGGGCCCAGTCGTAGCCGGTGGCGGTGGTGCGGGGGTCGGCGTCGGCGGCGTAGCCGTCGATCCGGGCGCCGACCGTCACCGAGGTGGCCATGTCGCTGACCGCGGCGCCCGCCGGACGGCCCTCGTCGTAGCCGCTGACGGTGTGGGCGCGGGCCGCGACCTCGGCGCCGGCGGCGAGCGCCGGGGAGGTGCCGGAGGCGGCCACGTCGTGCTCCAGGGTGACCAGCTGCAGCGGGTCGTACTGCTCCAGCAGGCGCTTGCCGTCGGCCGAGTGGAGCGAGGTGGAGGAGAGCACCTGGGCGCGGTCGGCCGTCGAGCGGCCGGCGATGCCGAGGGCGCGCAGCTTGTTGAGGTCGTTGCCGGTGGTGGCCAGGGCGAGGACGCGGTTCTCCGCGGAGAGGGTCCGCACCGGGCTGCCGTAGGCGTTGTACTCGGTGGTGGTGATGCCGCCGCCGGGGGTGGCGGTGTTGACCTCGCGGCCGGAGGCGTTGGTGTACGTCACCGAGGCGCGGTTGTAGCCGGCGGTGCCGAGCGCCTTGCCGTCGTGGGTGGCCGGGACGGCGTCGGGCGGCAGCACGGCGGTGGCGTCGGTCGGGGCGTCGGTCTGGCCCCAGGCGGCGACGTCGGACGGCGCCAGCGGGTACGGCGCGTTGGCGCCGCTCAGCGGGACGTCGTAGACCACCGAGGTGGTGGCGGTGCCGTCGGTGACGTCCTTGCTGCCCTGCTTGAGGGTGGGACGGGAGGCGGCGAGCAGCATGCCGTCGCCGGCGGTGGCGGCGTTGCCGGCCTTGCCGTACTCCAGGGTCCACGGCAGCTCGCCGGGGTCGGTCACGGTGGTGACCCGGCCGGCCGCGTCGTAGCCGTACGCGGTCTTCAGCGCCGGGCCGGTCCGCGGGTCCCACACCTCGCGCAGCCGGCCCTGGTCGTCGTACGCGTACTGCGAGACGACGACGGGGGTGGCGGTCGCGGCGCCGGGGTCGGTGGACCACAGGCGGATCTGCTTCACCTGGCCGGCCGTGTCGCCCGGGGCGGACGCGGTGGCGGTGGTGGTGTCGGCGTAGACGTACTCCAGCACCCGGCAGCCGGCCGTGGACGGCACGGCGGCGCAGTTGGCGGAGGCGGTCGCCGAGCCGGGCGCGACCACGTACTTCGGGCGGGCCAGGGTCTTTCCGCCGGAGACGACCTTCTCCGAGACCACCGAGGTGGTGGAGTTGTCGCTGGGCAGTGAGGAGCCGGAGGCCTGCCAGGTGGTGGCGGCCGGGTCGACCTTGGCGAAGGTGACCGTGATGCCCTCGGTGTCCTTCAGGGTGAAGGCAGCGGTGAACGCGCCGGTCAGGGTGAGGTTCTCGGCCCCGGGCTCGGGCTTCCAGCCGCCGGAGCCGGTGGCGGTGAAGCCGACCTCGGAGCCGTCCGCGGAGACCACCGAGAGGGAGGTCGCCGAGGTCTTGCGGACGTAGGAGTAGTCGGCGTCGGTGATCTCGGCGGTGGTGCCGGAGCTCCACTGCGGGCCGAAGATCGCCGCCTGGCCCTCCTGGGCCGAGCCGTTGGCGGGCCGGCGGGAGGAGAAGGAGCGCTCGGCGTGCAGGCCGAAGGCCTCGGCGTCGGTCTCGGACAGGGTGAGGTCGCCGGTGAGGGTGTTCACCGAGCCCGGGCCGACCTTGGTCTCCGGCGCGGTGCCCGCGTTGCGGTCCACCGTGACGGTGTTCGGCTCGGTGGCGTCGGTGGCGGTGCCGTCGGTGAACACCGCGCGGACGTCGACCGGGCCGTTCTCGGCCAGGGTGTCGGTGATGTTCCAGGTCAGCGCGGCCGGCTTGCCGCCGGGGGCGGGATGCGGCCAGGCGGTCACCGGCTGGCCGGCGGTGGTGGTGACGTTGGCGACCGGGACGTCCTTCCAGGCGTCCGTCTCGCCGCGGCGGTACTGGTAGCGCACCCCGGTGTAGGTGCTGTTGCCCTCGGCCTGCAGCGAGGTGCGGCGGGCCGGGCGCTCGCCCGCGCCGGGCGCGACCAGGGCGGAGCCCTTGCCGGCGTAGAAGGCGTAGGTCCGGTCGGCGGAGACGTTGCCCGCGGCGTCCCGGCTGTGCGCGGTGACGGTGTGGGCGCCCGCCTTGAAGGTGAGCTTGGCGCTGACCGGCGTGCCGGTGGTGGCCGCGGTGACCCAGGCCCCGCCGTCCAGCTTGTACTGGACGTCCTTCACGTCGCTGCTCGGCGGGGTGAAGGTGAAGGTGCCGCTGTAGTCGCCGTTGGCGTCCGGGGTGCCCGCCCACTGGCCGGCCGGGAAGTCGCCGGAGGAGACGGTGGTCGCGCCGGGCGCGGTGGTGTCCACGGTGAGGGTGCGGAAGGCGGACCAGGCGCTGTTGGCGGTGCCGTCCCAGGAGCGGGAGCGCCACTTGTAGGCGCCGGCCGGCAGCGCGGTGCCCGGGGTCCAGGTGAAGGTGGAGCCCGAGGCCGCCATGGCGGTGCGGCCGGACTGCAGCGCGGCCGTGCCGTTGGACGCCCAGACCTCGAAGTCGAGGGCTATGTTGCCGCCGTCGGGGTCGGTCGCCTTGGCGGACAGCGTCGGGGTGGAGTCGCCGGTGAGTGCGGCGTCGGCCGGGGAGATCAGGGTGGAGACGGCCGGCGGGGTGTTGTAGGTGACCGACAGGTACGGCGTGTTGGACGTCGCGTTGCCGGAGTTGAACTTCTTCCAGCCGTACGGGTCGCTCTCGTCGGTGGCCCGGATGCCCAGGGTGTTGTTGGTGTTCCCGTTGGCGGCCCAGGCCTTGACCAGGGCGGTGATGTCCTGGTTCACCCAGCCGTCGTTGCAGGAGCTGGAGTAGCCCTTGGTCGCGGTGGAGGTGGCCCACTTCTTGTTCCAGCCGGGCTGGGCGGTCCAGCGGGTGGCCGTGGTGGCCGTGCCGGTGTCCCAGACCTCCCAGCTCTTCGCGGTGCAGGACCAGCTGTGGAAGTTCCACAGGTTGAGCTTGCCGCCGGTGATCTGCTTCCCGCTGATCTTCGCCATCGGGAACTGCAGGAACGAACGCGCGACCTGGCCGGAGCCGTTGTTGCCCAGCTTCAGCTCGGTCTGCGAGGAGACGTCGGTGGCGTAGCCCTGCTGCACGAAGGTGTCGAAGCCGACGCCGATGTTGACCGCAGGGTCGATGGTGACCGGGTACTTGGTCTTCGGGTCGGTCAGGAAGGCGGCGTCCGGGGTCAGCGTCAGGTCGATCGCGTTCCCGTTCTGGGTGACCTTCAGCGCGACCGGCGCGGTGCGGGTGTGGTCGCCGCTGCGCTCGTCGACCTGCGCGTCCCACATCACCGGGGCGGGCAGCTGGCCCTTCTCCTCGCCGGTGTTCGGGTCGAGGAAGGACACCGAGTTGTCCGCATTGTGGCGGGCCTGCAGGCCGGCCGCGTCCAGGGTGAGCGTCACGCTGCCGTTGGCGGCCACCGCCGAGCGGTCCTTGAGCTCCAGGAACTGCTCGAAGCCGGTCCGGGTGGACTCGACGACCAGGTCGGTGGCGGTGAGCGCGTTCGCGTACCGGGCCCTGGCGCCGTCCACCGAGGGTTCGGGCAGGGCGCCGCGCCAGGACAGCGACATGGCGGTGCCGTTGCCGTTGTCCAGCGAGACCAGCGGGGTGGTCGGGGCCTTCGGGTCCCCGGCCGGGGCGCCGGCCGCCTTGAAGGCCGACGCGGCGGCGGGCGGGGTGGCGCCGGCCAGCGAGAGGTTGAGCGGGTGGCCCTTGGCCTTGACGCTGCCGTCCGGCTGCCGGGCGAGGTCGGTGTCGATCGGCTGGAGCCTGCCGGACCTGTCCTTGTAGCGCACCGGCCCGGAGGCGAGGTCCAGGGTGGTGGTGCCGTCCGGGTTGATCCAGCTGGTGGTGGACTCGGTGCGCTCGTCCACGACCTCGATCCGGCGGTTCTCCAGCCGGGCCTTGAGGTGGGCGGTGGCGATGTCCTTGGCCTCGGCCGGGCCCAGGGCCTTGGCGGGCTTCGGGGCCTGCTCCGTGGTGACGGCCACGGCCTGACCGGTCGTCATGATGACGGCGGCGGCCTCGACGGAGAGCACCACGGCCAGCGCGACGGCGGTGTTGCGCAGCACGCCGTTGCGACGGCGCTGCGTGGAGGGGGGCGGCGAGCCGGCTTCGGACCGGTGCCGTGATGATCCGCCCGGGGGGCGTGACATGGAACTCCTCGATTGTTCTGTGCGGGAGGGAAGGGGGGTGGAGAAACGGGGGCACGGCCGGGCCGCTGACGGTCCTTCGGCCATGCCGGGGTAAAGCGGTAGCAATGAACCAGCCAACTTCCCGGCCGGGTGGGATTGGTGGAAACCCGTCCGGAACAGCGGAAACCGTTCGGGCGGGACGGCGGGTGGCCGACGCGGACCCCGTCGGTCGGCGGGACTACCGGAGGCCGGACGGGAGCCGGCCGGTGCGCGCCAGCGCCCGGTCCAGCAGGCCCCGCGCCCGTGCCAGGGCCGCCGTCTCGTCGGGGGCGCGGACGTAGAGCACCAGGCCGATGCCGTCGGGGACGGCGCGGGCACGCACGTGCTCCAGGCCGTCGCCCGGGCCGGCGCACGCCCACAGTCCGGCCTGGACCTCCGCGGCCGCCGCCTCTCCCGAGGGGGCGGCGGCATCGGTCGGCAGGGTCAGATGGACCGCGAACACCGCAGGTCAGACCTGCCCGACGGCGGCGTCGGCCGACGGGCCGTCCCAGCCGATCGACCGGGTGGAGGGGGTGTCCCAGCCGATCGAGAGAGCGGCGGGGCCGTCCCAGCCGATCCCTCCGCCCGGGCCCTGGGCGGCGGACGGGGCGGCGTCGGGGGCGGTCGGACCGGCGGCGAGGGCCTGCGCGGCGGAGCCGGCGAGGGCGAGGGTCAGGAGGACGGCGGCGACTGGACGGACGGACACGGGAGGGTCCTGTTCTGTGCGGGAACTGCGCTGAGGGAGACCGCAGTTCTGGGTGTCCGGGGAAACGGGGAGTGCGCGCACCGGGAATCCTCCCGTTCCCCGGCCCGCCACGGGAAGCGAATCCGCGGGCAGGATCAGGACAGGCAGCATGCTGCAACACCGCGCCGGGCAGCGACCGGAATTCCGCCCTCGTGCGGGCCCCGCCGAGGGTGTCGACGGCCCGGGTGGGGCGTTGACCGGATCATGCCCTTGCGAGGGCGTTCCGGCCGAAGGAATGATCAGCTCCGGGCCGGCCGGGCATACGGAACCGTCCACGGGGATCAGGGGTCGAGAAGTGCTGGAACTGCTGGGGCTCGATGCCACTGCGGAAGCCGTCTACCGGGAAATGCTCGCCGACCCCGAGGGAGGGGTCGCGGAACTCTGCGAGCGGCTCGGCCTCCCCGAGGCCGCCGTGCGCGCGGCCCTCGACCGGCTCGCCGACCTCACCCTGCTGCGCGCCTCCCGCGAACGGCCCGGCACCCTGCGGCCGGTCAGCCCGGAGCGCGGACTGGAGATCCTGCTGCGTCGTCAGGAGGAGGAACTCGCGCGCCGGCAGCAGGAGGTCGCCGCCTCCAAGGCCGCCGTCGCGCGCGCCCTGGGGGAGTACGCGAAGGTGCGGGCCGACACCCCGGTGGGCGACCGCGAGCGGCTGCTCGGCCTGGACGCCATCCAGGACAAGCTGGAGGTGCTGACCTCCCGGCTGACCAGCGAGGTCCTGGCGGTGATGCCCGGCGGCGCCCAGTCCGCGGCCAGCCTGGCCGCGTCCCGGCCGCTGGACGAGGACGCCCTGCGGCGCGGGGTCAGCCTGCGCACCATCTACCAGGACAGCATCCACGACGCCCCGGAGACGCTCGACTACGTCCGCTGGATGGCCGGCCTCGGCGGCGAGGTGCGGACCGCGCCGGTGCTGCCGCCGCGGATGCTGGTCTTCGACCGGAGCACGGCCGTGGTGCCGATCGACCCGGAGAACACCCGGGCCGGCGCGCTGTGCACCAGTGAGCCGGGGATCGTCGCGTCCCTGGTCGCCCTGTTCGAACAGACCTGGGAGACCGCCGTCCCGATCGCCGACGACCGGGACGGGGCGGCCCCGCTGAGCCTGACCGCCGGGGAGCGCGAGCTGCTGCGGCTGCTGTCCACCGGGCTCACGGACGACGCGGCGGCCAAGCGGCTCGGCGTCTCGGTGCGGACCGTCCGGCGGCAGATGGCCGCCCTGATGGAGCGCCTCGACGCGGCGAGCCGCTTCGAGGCCGGGCTGAAGACCGCCCGGCGCGGCTGGTTGTAGCCGCCGTCCGGTCGGGCGGGACCGCCGCGGGCCGGTCACGGGGGCGTCGGCGCCGTGGCGGAGCGCCGGTCCGGCACGGGCTCGGGCTCGGGCTCAGGTGTGGGCTCGGGCGGGTCCGGTGCCCGGGTCGCGTCGGCGGCCGCGGCTGCCAGGCGGTCGACCTCGACCCACTCGTCGAGATGCGGGCCGGTCGTCCGGTGGCCCGGGTCTTCGGGGTGCGCGGGCCTGCCGGGGCGACCGGGACGGCCGGCGGCGGGCGGGGCGGGGAGGAAGGCGGGGGAGCGGCCGCGGTGCAGGTACCAGGAGCCGAGGCGCTCCAGGGCGGCGCGGCGCTCCGCGGCGCCGGTCTCGACGGAGCAGCGCTCGGTGGCGTAGAGGCGCAGGAGGTCGTTGAGCCGGTAGCGGTCGTGCTCCTCGGGGGCGAGCAGGTGGGCGGCGGCCAGTCGGTCGAGGACGGGCCGGACGGCGGCGGCCGGGGCGCCGGCCAGGGCGGCGGCCGCGTCGGAGCCGATGCCGACGGCCGGGACCAGGGTGAGCAGCCGGAGCAGCGACCGGGCCTCGGCGGGCAGCGAGCGGTAGGAGAGGTCGAAGGCGGCGCGGACCGCCGAGGTGTCGTCGCCCTCGATCTGCAGGGCGCTCAACCGGTGCTCCGCGTCGAGGAGTTCGGCGGCGTAGTCGGCGAGGCCGCGCTCCGGGCTGGCGGCGAGGCGGCTCGCGGTGACGGCCAGGGCGAGGGGCAGCCGGCCGCAGGCGGCGGCGAGTTCGGCGGCGGCGCGCGGCTCGGCGCGGACGCGGTGCCCGCCGACGATGCGGGCCAGCAGTTCGAGGGCCCGGTCGGCGGGCAGCACGTCGAGCACCAGCGGCCGGGCCCCGTTGCGGACGGCCAGCCCGTCGAGCCGGGTGCGGCTGGTGACCACCGTGCGGCAGTCCG
This sequence comes from Kitasatospora sp. NPDC058063, assembly GCF_042885395.1. Classification (NCBI taxonomy): domain Bacteria; kingdom Bacillati; phylum Actinomycetota; class Actinomycetes; order Kitasatosporales; family Streptomycetaceae; genus Kitasatospora; species Kitasatospora sp. NPDC058063. The sequence goes on along the minus strand of NZ_JBHVSD010000004.1, from coordinate 265,121 downwards.
GGGCGCCCGGCAGCAGCGGGCGGACCTGCTCGGCGTCGCGGGCGTTGTCGAGGACCACCAGCAGCCGGCGGTCGGCCAGCAGGGAGCGGTAGAGCGCGGCCGCCTCGTCCGCCGCCGCGGGGATCCGGTCTCCGGGCACGCCGAGGGCGCGCAGGAAGCGGGCCAGGACGGTGTGCGGGGCGAGCGGGGCGTCGACGGAGTAGCCGTGCAGGTCGGCGTAGAGCTGGCCGTGCGGGAACCGGTCCCGGACGCGGTGGGCCCAGTCGACGGCGAGGGTGGTCTTGCCGACCCCGGCCGGTCCCGAGACGGCGCACACGGCGGCGGCCGGCCCGGGCTCCTCACCGGCCGGGGCGGTGAGCAGCGCGTCCAGGGCCCGCAGTTCCGGGTCGCGTCCGACGAAGGTGGCCAGGGCGGGCGGGAGTTGGGCGGGCGGCGGGGGAGGCGCCTGCGCCGGGGCGGCGGGTGGCGGAGCGGGCGGGGCGGGCGGCGGGGCCGGCGCGGTCGGCGCTTCCTCGGCGCGGGCCGGGGCGGCGGGCACCGGCTCGGTGGCCAGCAGCTCCAGGTGCAGCGCCCGTAGCCCCGGACCGGGGTCGAGCCCGAGCTCGTCGGCCAGCCGGTCCGCGAACCGGCGGTAGGCGGCGAGCCCCTCGGGGGCGCGTCCGGAGCCGTGCAGGGCTCGCATCAGCTGTCCGGTGAAGCGTTCCCGCAGCGGGTGGTCGGCCACCAGCGCGGTCAGTTCGGGGACGGCCGCGCGGTGCCGGCCGAGGGCGAGCTCCAGGTCGAGGCACTCCTCCCAGGCGGTCAGCCGCAGTTCGTCCAGGGCGACCGCGCCCGGGGCGTCCGCGTCCACGGCGAGTCCGTCCAGGGCCGGCCCGCGCCACAGGGCGAGTGCCGCGCGGAGCCCGTCGACGGCCTCCGGGGTGCGTCCGGCGGCGGCCTCGCCGCGGGCGAGGGCGAGCCGGTCGGTGAAGTCGCGGGCGTCCAGCCGGTGCCCGGTGAGGGTGATGCGGTAGCCGCGGCCGTCGGTGAGCAGGACGGGCGGCGCGGCCGGGTCGGCCTCGGCGAAGCGGCGGCGCAGTACGCCGGCGAGGTTGCGGACCTGGCGGGTGGCGGTGGCCGGCGGCCGCTCCTCCCAGACGGTGTCCACGAGGCGGGCGACCGGCACGGAGCTGTCCGCGTTGAGCAGGAGGGTGGCGAGCAGCCGCTCCTGCCGGGAGCCTTCGGAGGGGACGCGTCGGCCGTCGCCGGTCCACACCTCCAGCGAGCCGAGGATCCTGAACTCCATGCGTCCCTCCCTGGGGGCCGCGGGGCCGGACCGGACCGCCGCTGTGCGTGGATGGGCACGAGTGTGACGAAGTGATGATCAGATGATGCCAGTTGTGTGCGTTCGGTTGAGAGCTTTGTCGTGCACCGGCTGAAACGAGCCGGTCACCCACGAGGCACCCGAACCCTGGAGCAGTCGATGAACCGTCTGAAGAAGGCCGTCGCCACCGCGACCGCCGTCGCCGCCGCCGTCCTGATCCCGCTCACCGCCGCCCCGGCCTCCGCCACCACCGGGCCGGCCACCCACCTGGGGATGACCTGGTCCGCCGTCTCCTACGGCCCCGAGGGCACCGTCCAGGTCGGCGGCCCCGGCGGCAGCCCGAGCAACGCCTACAGCGGCGACACCGCGCCGTCCGTCTCGCTGCCCGTGCTCTGCCTCAACGTCGACGGCAGCCCGGCCCCGTCCGGGATCAGCCTCGGCTTCTACAACGGCTGGGCGCAGGGCACCGTCGCCCTCAGCCAGCCGGTCAAGGGCTCCCGCCTCAACAGCCGGGCCGCGGCCGACAGCGTCTGCCAGGCCGCCTTCGGCGCCGGCTGGCGCGAGGCCGAGTTCCACGACGGCCACTACGGCACCGACCTGTCGCAGACCGGCGGCTGGACCTTCTGGGCCTACGGCAACATCCCGAACAACACCCGCTTCTGGACGGCCATCAACGACCAGCCGGCCAACCCCTGGAACTGACCGGACGGACGCCGCCGGTGCGCCCGCCCTCCCGGCGGGCGCGCCGCGGCGGCCGGTTTCGGGATTCGCCGACGGGCCGCCCGGGTACGCCGTACGCTCGGGGCGCCGGCGGTCGGCCGCCGCCCGGGACCCGGAGGAGGACGGCGTGGACACGGCTGCGGAACGCACGTCCCCGGGCGGGCCCCGGACCGACCCGGCGCTCGTCGACCGCGTCACCGAGGCGCTCCTGCTGGCCGGCCTGCCCGTCGGGTACGGCGGACACGGGCACGGCGTCCACCTGCGCCCGGCCCGGCCGTACGACGACTCCGACGACTGCGCCGGCCTGATCGCCCTGCACTGGGAGCCCGGCCCCCGGCTGGCGGCCGCCGCGGCCATGGAACAGCCCCAGCAGCCGGCGTTCGCCGCCCGACGGGTCGTCGGCAGCACCATGCGGAACGCGCTCGCGGAGTTCCTGCCGGCCTTCGGCATCGAGGTCGTGGCCGGCCGGCTCGACGGGGAGACCAGGGTCGGACGGGCCGACGGACCCGCCCCGGCCACCGGCCAGGACGCCGCCGCCCCGGCCCCGGCCGGCTCCCGCCCGCAGGACCTCGGCATCGGCGCGGACGTCGTCGCCGCGGTGCGCCGCACCGCCGGGCTCGCCGGCCTGCCGGTCGCCGACCACCTCCACGCGCCCGGCATCACCCTCACGCCGTGCCCGGCCGTCGAGGACGGGGACGACACCACCGGCGTCGCCGACCTCCGCTGGAACCCCTCCCGCCGGCTGTCCGCCGCCGCCGACGGCGACACCCCCGCCGCGGAGCGGGCCGCCCGGGCCCGCACCGCCGTCCAGGACGCGATGCGGCACGCCTTCGGTGCCGTCCTCGGCGCCTGCGGCCTCGACCTCCAGTGGCGCCGCCCGGCCGCGCTCCCGTACCAGCTGCGCGCCTACGGGCTCACCGACGGGCTGCCGGTACGCCGCTGACGCCTGCCGTGCCCGCCGGAGGGTTCGGCCCGCTGGTGCGGATCCCCTGTTCGGTGCGGGGAGTCGGCGTGCGGAGACACCGAAGGATGATGGAAAGGGCGGGCGCCGGTCTACGGGACTTCGGCCTCCTCCCGCAGATCGCCTGCGGCGTGCGGGAGTCGCACCGCGGGGCGGCGCAGTGGGCCGCGGAGGCGGTGGGCCAGGGCGGCGGCGGCCACGCAGAGGGCCAGTGCGGTCCAGAGCAGCGGGGGGTTCTGCAGGCCCAGGCCGATGACGGCCGGCCCGACCGCGTAGGACACCGTCCAGGTCAGCTGGAACAGGGACATGTACGGGCCTTCGTCGCCCTTGGGGGCCATGGCGACCGCCGCCGCGGCCGCGGTGGGCTTCGAGGCCAGTTCGGCCAGGGCCAGGACCGCCGCCACCAGGACGGCGAGCGGGCCCTGGACGGCGTGCGGGGCGGTGGAGACGGTCGCGGTCAGCGCGATGGCGACGGCCGCCGCGCCGATCGACAGGCGCAGGACCCGCGAGCGGCTCCAGCCGGAGAGCCGGCGGCTGATCCGCATCTGCAGGGTGGTGGCGGTGGCGTAGCGGACGGCGACCACCACGGTCGGCCACCAGGCGGCCTGGTGGAGGCTTTCCACGAGGTACACGGGGAAGGCGACCGTCGGGATCAGCCAGGCCGCCGACAGCAGTGTCTGGGACGCGACCAGGGACATGAAGGGCCGGTCGCGCAGCGCCGCCCGGGTGTTCGACCTGGCTGCCCTGCGCGCGGGCCGCTCGGCGGCCGGTACGGTGACCCCGAGCAGGAGGACGGCCGCGAGCAGGGAGCTCGCGCTGTTCAGGGCGAGCGCGACCTGCAGGCCGTGTCCGCCGGCGAGCGCCATCAGGGCGGTCGCCCCCAGGGTGCCGACCCCCAGCGAGGTGGTCTTGAGCACGGTGACCGCGGAGAACCACGCGGTGAGCTCCGCCGGCTTCGCGAACCGTGCCACCAGCGTGGGCCAGGCGGCCCCGTAGAGGCGGTCGGCGGCCGTCACGAGGAAGCTCACGGCGGCCACGGCGGGCAGGTTCCCGGCCGCGAAGAACAGGCCGTACCCGAGCGCGGTCAGGACGCTGCTGACGAGCAGGCAGGACTTGGGCCCCGCCGCCTGGACGAGCCGCCCGCAGAGCGGCACGACGGCGAAGGACGCGATCGACCCGACCGTCACGGCGGTGCCCGCGGCGGCCGCCGGAAAGTGCTGGACGGTGACGAAGAACAGCAGCGACAGCGGCAGGAAGACGCCGGAGCCGAACGTGTCGATCGCCACCGAGAGGAACAGCCGCCGCTGCCGACGGAACCGCCCGGCCCCTGTCACGCCACCCCCACCCTCGAACCCCCGGTCACCCCTGCCCCGATCGGACCCCCCGATCGCGGTCGCGACTACCGCGTGTCGCGCAGCTTGAGAATGTACGTCGCGGTCAGCGCGACCGCACGGTCCTCGTCCCGCGTCAGCTCCGCGAGGGCGCGCGACGTCGTGCTCCCCGGGACGTCCGCGAGGGCCTGGGCCAGCCTCCGGCGGGCGTCCGGTCCGAGGCCGTCGAGGGCGAGGCGGTCCACCAGCCCGGTGGCGATCCGGTCCGCCAGCGCGGGGTCGTTCGCCAGCGCGCCCAGGGTGTCGGCCGCGTCGGCGTCGTTCGCCGCCTCGACGATCATGTCGATGAGCGTCGGGACCGCGTCGGCGACGCCACGGGCGCCGAGCGCCAGCGCCGCGTACCTGCGGACCACGGCGTCGGGGCTGCCGAGGGCGTCCCGCAGCAGTGCGGTCGCGGCGCCGTCCGGCAGCTCGGCGAGGGACCGCACGGCACGTTCGCGGACCTCGGCCGCAGGCGAGCCCAGGCCCTGCGCGAGCAGGGCCGCACCGTCGCCTCCGGTCTGCGCCAGCGCCCAGCGGAGGGCGCCGGCCACATTCGGGTCCGACTCGCCCAGCACGGCCTCGACCAGCGCCTCCACCGGCACCGCGACGTCCTCGCCCGCGGACAGCGCGGCGCGCTGCCGCGCCCCCGGGCTCTTCGACTCCAGGGCCTGGAGCAGCGCGACGACCTGGAGCACCTCCTCCCAGCCGGCCGGTCCCGCGGCGTCGATCCGCCGCAGCCGGGTGAGCAACTCGGTCTCCGCCGCGATGCGTTCGCGGGTGCGGAGAATGAGGTCGTCGACGAGTTCGGCGGGCGCGAAACCGGGGTCGTCGAGGGCCCGCCCGACGTCGCGCAGCGACAGGCCCAGCGACCGCAGGCTCTCGATGTGGAAGATCCGCCGGATGTCCTCGTCGGCGTACCGGCGGTAGCCGGAGCCGGTACGGCCCGTCGGCCGCACCAGCCCGAGCGACTCGTAGTGCCGGAGCATGCGGGCGCTGACCCCGGACCGCCGCGCGACGTCGCCGATCAACACTGCCTACCGTCCCTCCCGGCGGCCCTCGCCGAGGACCGCCGTGCGCTTCGCCTCCTCGATCGCGAACTCGAATCCGGCGTCCGGGTCGCGCCACAGCCGCTCCGTGGCGAGTGCGTGGGCGCGCACCCGGGGGTCGGGGTCCGCCGCCGCGGCGTCCAGTGCCGGCAGCATCGCCTCCCCGAGCGCGATCAGCGCCCGGCTGAGGCTCAACTGCGTCTCGCGTCCGCCGCGTCCGAGCTGAGCGGCCAAGACTACGGCCAACTCGCGCTCCCCACCCTCGGGCACGAGCACGACCGCGGCCCGCCAGGCGCTGCGGGCCACCTCCTCGTCCGCGTCGGCCAGCAGCGCCGGCGTGATCGCCGGCCAGGCCCGCCGGTCCCCGATCTTGGAGAGGGTGTGCAGGGCCTGGCTCCGTGCCTGGGCACCGTCCGCGCGCACCTCGTCGAGCAGCAGCGGGACCGTCACGGCCGCCTCGTGCCGGGTGAGCGCCCAGGTGAGCGTCTCCCGCACGGTGAACTCGGGCTCGACCGCGCACCGTTCGACGAGCCCGCCGACGAACCGCGGGTCCGGCTCGCTGCCGACGGCCATCGCCGCCCGCAGCCGTACCGACGAGTCCTCGTGCGCCAGACCCCGCAGGGCCCGCAGGGTGTTCGTGTCCTCTTCCGTCCCGACCATCAGGACCACCTCCTCGGCAGCAGTGAAGACCTTGTCACCGTGTCAAGGTCAAACGGCCGGGAGGGAGGAACCGGGCGGGGCCGGGACGGTCAGGCGAGCACCTTCGCCTTGGCGCGCTGGTACTCGTCCTCGGTGATGGCGCCCTTGTCCTTGAGCTCCGCGAGCCGGGCCAGGTCGTCGACGTGGGAGGCGGGTGCCGGGCTGTCGGCGGCCGTCTGCCGGACGTAGTCGCGGAACTCCCGCTCCGCGTCGGTCGCCCGCAGGACCTCGCGCCGCCCCATGCCCTTGCCCCGCGCGATGAGGTACACGAACACGCCGAGGAAGGGCAGGACGAGCAGGAACACGGACCAGCCGGCCTTGCCCCAGCCGCTCACGCTGTCGTCGCGGAAGAGGTCCCCGAAGACGCGGAACAGCAGGAAGAACCACATGATCCACAGGAAGATCCACATGGTGGTGAAGAAGATGTCGAGCAGTGGGTAGTCCACCGCGAGCCTCCTGACATCGACGGCGTGCCCCGAACGGGCTGCCGCGGGCGCGGTCTGCCGGGCGGGTGCGCCCCGAGCGGCCACCCGGGGTGTCGGGGTCCGGGCGGGAAGCCGTGACGTGCTCCACCCTCCAGGGACGCGCCGCGGGTTCGTCCCGTCATCACCCGGGCCGGGTGGTCCGGCCCCGGGGCGGCCGCCCACCGGCGGGGTTATTCTGCGGCTGATGGGCGGATCGGAGAGTGCGCGGCGACGACAGCCCGGCGTGGTGGGACGACTGCTGAGGGCGCTCCGGGCGGATCCCTCCCACATGCCCGAGCGGCTGGCGGCCTTCGTCGTCGACTACCTGGGCCCCCAGGCGGCCGAGACGGCCGCGGCGCTGCGCGGGCCCGGGCAGGAGGGGACGGCCCGGCAGGATCCCACCGAGCAGATCATCGACCGGGGCGTGCGCCGGACCGTGGTGGAGGGCTCCTTCCTCGGGGGCCCGTTCCTGCTCCTGCTCCCGGTCGCGTTCGTCGCCGCGCTGCTCGCCCAGCTGCGCATGGTGCTGGAGCTCGCGGCCCTGGCCGGCCACGACCCCTGCGGTGACGACGCGGCGGCACAGATCCTGGTGGTGCAGGGGGTCCATCCGACGGTGGAGCAGGCGCAGGAGGCCCTGCGGAAGGCGGCGCGGGCCGGAACCGGGGGGCGGGACAAGGCCTCCTGGCCGGCCGTCGTCCGCCGCCAGGCCTATCTGATCGGCCTGTTGACCCCCGAGGACCCGGCGCGCTCGGCCGTGCGCAAGTGGCTCGGCTGGGCCGGCCTGGGCGTACTGCTCCTCGTCGGAACCGTGGTGCCGTTCGTGTGGGTGCCCGCCTGCGGACAGATGTACTGCCGCGCCACCGGCGAGCTCGCCGACCGGGCCCTCCTCCGGTTCGGGCTGACGGCGTCCGCGGCCGCCCAGGCGAGGAGGACCTCGTCGATCCTGCGCCCGGGCATGCTCCTGGTGGCGCTGCGGACCGTGCTGGCGTGTCTGGCCACCGCGGGCGCGGTGGTGGTCGTGCTGCTCACCGGGGCCCGGGTCGTCGGCCACGCGTGGCTCGCGGTGTTCCTCCTGCTGCTCGGGGCGAGTGCGCTGGCCGTCGGCTGGCGCTGGTTCCGTGACCGGAGGCACCGGCGCACCCGGGCGGGGTAGGCGCGGTCCGCCCGCCGCGGGGGCGGCACGAGGTCAGAGCAGGTCCAGTTCGCGCGCCCGGCGTACGGCCCGGTTGCGCCCGGTGACGGAGAGCTTCCGGTTGATGCTCTTGAGGTGCGTCTTGACCGTGTTCACCGAGAGGAACAGCCCGGCGGCGATCTCCTCCGTGGACAGCATCTGGGCCGCCAGCCTCAGGACGTCCAGTTCGCGGTCGCTCAGCGGTTCGACCAGGGCGTCGGTCGCGGTGGTGTTCCCGGACGCCCCGGCCGGGAGGCCGGGCAGCAGGTCGGCGGGCAGCCAGCCGTGGGAGTCCGCCAGCTCGGGCCGGGCCTGCAGCAGGTGCCGCAGCCACGGCCCGGCGTCCCGGAACGGCCGGCGCAGCCGCTCCGGCCGGGCGACCGCGAGGGCGCGGGCGAGCAGGCGCTGGGCCGCGGCCTCGTCGCCGAGGGCGGCGGCCGCCTGGGCCCGGGCCAGCAGGACCCGTACGGTGATCGCGGGCCCGTGGCCGTCGCGCTCCGGGACCGCCTCCAGGATCCGCAGGGCGCCCCGGTTCTCCCCGGCGGCGAGGTGCGCCCGGGCGGCGGCGACGGCGTGTTCCGGACCGTCCGCGCCACTGCGCTCCAGCGCCTCCAGCGCGGCGGCCGGGTCCCCTTCGGCGAGGTGCCCGGCCGAAACGGCCACGGCCACGGCCTCCCGCACCCAGGGCGGCGGGGGGTCGGCGGCGGGACCGCCGTCCGCGAGCCCGCCGAGGAGGTCGAGGGCCGCGCGGGGGCGGCCCTCGGCCAGTAGCGTCCTCGCCCGGACGATGGCGATTCCCGCGGTGACGGCCGGGTCGTGGTCGGCCGCGGCCGACCGGGCGGCCCGGTCGATCGCCGCCCGCGCGGTGGGCAGGTCGTCGCGGTCGACGGCGAGCGCGGCCAGCACGAGCTGGCCGGCCCCCGTGCGGGATTCCGGGGACAGCCCGGAGCGTTCGGCCTCGGCCCCCGCTTTCCGCAGGTGGGCCTCCGCCGGCCCCGGCCTGCCCCGCAGCACGTCGATCAGGGCGAGCCGGGTGAGCGATTCGTGGCGCGGACAGGCCGTGGTGGGGTCGTCGGCCGCCGCGGCGGCGGCGGACAGGGCCGCCGCGGCGGCGTCGAGGCTGCCCTTCCAGAGCAGCGCGGATCCGAGGTCGGCCAGCCGGAGCGCGGGAAGTTCCGGGTGCTCGCCGAGCAGCGCCGGCGGGACGTCCTCCTCCAGTCGCGCGGCCTGGACGGCGGCGGCCCGGGCCATGTCGGCCGAGCCGAGCAGCCGGCCCGCCAGCACCCGGAGGTGGGCCGCGCTGAGCAGGGCCGTCGGAACGTCCTCGGCACCGCGTTCGGACAGCAGCGTCTCGGCGCGCCGGAGGTGGTCGAGTCCGCGGTCCACGTCGTGGCGGGCGAGGTCGCGGGCCGCCCGGACCAGTTCCGGGGCGGGCCCCCGGGCGTCGGGCGCCATGTCGGCGAACAGGCGGTCGAGCCGGTCCGCGTCGCGGCCGGTGAACAGCCGTCCGATGGCCAGCCGGTCGACGACCTGCGTCGCGGCGAACTCCCAGTCACCGGCCGCGGCGGCGTGCACCAGCCCGTCGGTCAGGTGTCCGGCGGCGGTGAGCCAGCGGGCCGCCCTGCGGTGGAGCGCCCGGTCCAGCCCCGGGCTGCGGGCCGCCAGCTGGACGCGCAGGATCTCGGCGAACAGCGGGTGGCAGCGGTACCAGGAGCGGCCGACGGGTTCGACGAAGGTGTCGGCGCGCGCGAGGCCGGCGAGGATCCGCGCGCCGTCCGGCCGGCCGGTCAGGGCGTCGGCCAGCTCGGGGTGGATCCGGTCCAGGACGCTCGTGCGCAGCAGAAGGTCCTGGGTCTCGGCGGGCTGGGTGTCGAGGACCTCGGCGAGCAGGAAGTCCGCGACCGTGCTGCGGCAGGCCTCGAACTCCTTCAGGTACGCCTCGGGGTCGGCGGCGCCCTGGGCGGCGAGGGCGGACAGCCGCAGACCGGCGGCCCAGCCGCCGGTCCGCTCGGTCAGCGTCCGGACGGTTCCGGCGGAGAGGGCGAGGCCGTGCCGCCGCATCAGCGCGGCGGTCTCCCGCGGGCGGAAGGCCAGGTCGGCGGCCCGGATCTCGGTGGCGCAGCCGGAGGCGCGGTAGCGGTGGAGCGGCAGGCGCGGCTCCGTGCGGCCGATCAGGACCAGCCGCAGCCCCTGGCCCGCGTGGCCGAGCAGGAAGTGGAGTCCGGAGGCCACCTCGGCGGACGACACCTGGTCGAACTCGTCGAGGACGAGGACCACGGGCGCCTCGCGGCGGCTCAGGTGGGCGGCCAGCCGGGCCAGCAGCGCGTGATCGACCTCGTCGGCCCGGGCGGGGGTGCCGATGTCGTCCGGCAGGGCGACGCCGTGGTGCCGGAGGGCTTCCAGCAGGTAGGCCCAGAAGACCCCCGGCGCGTTGTCCTCCCGCTCCGCGGTGAGCCAGACCGCCGAACCGCGCAGCCGCGTCGTGGCCAGCCAGTCGGCGACGAGCAGGGTCTTCCCGGCGCCCGCCGGGGCGTTCACCAGCAGGAGGGACGTCCGGAGACCGTCGCCGAGGCGCTCGGCCAGCCGCGGCCGGTGCACGAAGGTTCCCGGAACCGGGGGGACGGCGAAGCGGGCCGCGAGCACGGGGTTGCCGCCGGGTATCCGGGCCGGCCGGGCGGAGCGGTGTCGAGGTGCGTCCGCCGGACGGACGGGGGAGTCGACGGCTGGGCTGAGGGGCATGGTGCTCACCTCAGGGTGGGGTACGGCGCATGGTGAGCGCGGATCGCTGACAGATCCCATCCTGGCCGACGCCGTCCGACCTGGCAAAGGGGCCTCCCGGCCCACCGGTGGGGGCCGCCCGCCGCTTCGGGTCCCGTCCGGCGGCCGCTCAGTCCTCGTCCGCCGGGACCGGCTCCGGAGTCCCCAGGAGCCGGGCCAGTCGTCCCTGGCTCGCCACCACGTACCCGATGCCGATGCCGAGGGTGATGGCCGTGAACACCACGATGAGCCAGCTGAGCAGGGTGAAGACCAGGCCGAGCGGGCCGAACTGGGTCACGCTGCGGTTCAGCGAGCGGGGGACGTAGAGCCGCGACGCCCAGGCGAGCGTGGTCAGCGCGGCCCCGGTCAGCACCGCCCCGGGCAGCAGCGGGAGCCAGGGGATCCGGCCGCCGAGCAGCAGGTGCTGGGTCCACCACCAGAGCAGCGTGGCGGTGACCAGGTAGACCAGGACCCCGAGGCCGGTGCCCGCCCCGAACCCGGACCGCACCTGGCCCTGGAGGATCAGGGCGGTGAGCCAGACCAGGAGCCAGGCGAGCCACCGCCAGGCCGCCAGGCGCCCCGCCAGGTGGGGCAGGTACCAGCTCTGCTCGCACAGGCGCTGCAGGATGCGGCTGCAGCTGGTGGCCGAGAGCAGGGTCACCAGGATCCCGATGCCGCCGAAGGTGTCGGTGGTGGACTCCTTGCCGCTGGGGTGGAGGGCCCCCTTGATCTCGTCGAGTGATTCGCCCTGGAGCCCCAGGACGGTGCGCAGGGACTCGGAGACGGTGTTGCGCACCTCCTGGGGCATGAAGGCGGCCAGCACGAACAGCACCGGGATGGCGGTCAGGAAGGTCTGGGCCGCGAGGCGGGTGGCCATGTCCAGAACCCGGACGTGGAGCAGCTGGGCCGCGAGCCGGCGCAGGAACGGCACGTCGCGCAGGGTGGCCGTCCGCCCTCTCAGCCAGGCGGTCCGGGCGCGGAACCATTCGGCGCGGCCGGGCTCACCACGCTGTGCCGCCACCCCGGGCTCCCTCCGGTCGATGCCTGCCCCCGGTCCGTCGCGGCCCGTCGTCGGCCGAGCGCCGAGGATTTCAAGACTGGGCGACAGGACGGCGGGCGGCACGTCGGGTGGTCCGCCGTTCGGCGCAACCCGCGGGCACCGGTGCCCACCCGCTCCGGCGGGCCCGGCCGATCCGGTGGGACCGGGCCGCGCGTCGGCGCGCCGCGGGTGACCGCCCGCCGCGGCGGCGCCCTCGACGGGCGACCCGGTCACGGGGGGACGAGGGTACGAGGCAGGCGCGTACGGACCGCGTGGGCCGGTGTGCGGGAGGAGTCACGGTGAAACGCTGGAGGGCGCTGATCGTCCTGGGCATGGCGCAGTTCCTGATGGTGCTCGACGCGTCGGTGATGAACGTGTCCATCAGCCAGCTGGTCGAGGACTTCGACACCGAGGTCACGGCGATCCAGGCGGTGATCACGCTCTACACGCTGGTGATGGCGGCGTTCATGATCACCGGCGGCAAGCTCGGCGACATGTTCGGGCGCCGCCGGATGTTCACGGTGGGGCTGGTGGTCTACGCCGTGGGATCGGCGATCACGGCGGTGGCGCCCACCCTGGGGCTGCTGGCGCTCGGCTGGTCGGTGATCGAGGGGCTGGGCGCGGCACTGGTCCTCCCGGCGCTGGCCGCGCTGGTGGCCGGCTCCTACCGGGGACGGGACCGCGCGACCGCCTACGGCGTCATCGGCGGCCTGGCCGGGGCGGGCATCGCGGTGGGGCCGCTGCTCGGCGGATGGCTGACCACCTACCTGACGTGGCGGCTGGTCTTCGCCGGCGAGGTCGTCCTGGTGGTGGTCATCCTCTTCCTGCTGCGCTGGATCGAGCGGCAACCCGTACCGGAGCACCACGAGCGGATCGACCTGGTCGGTGTGCTGCTGTCGGTGTCCGGGCTGGGGCTGGTGGTGCTGGCCGTGCTGCAGAGCAGCACCTGGGGCTGGCTCCAGCCGCGCAATCCGCCGTTCACCGTCCTCGGATTCTCACCGACGCTCTTCGCCGTCGCGCTCGGCGGGGTGCTCCTGGTGCTGTTCCGGTCGTGGGAGCTGCGCCGGGAGCATCCGCTGGTCAGGTTCGCGCTGTTCGGCATCCCACCGCTGAGGTCCGGGCTGCTGATGCTCTTCAGCCAGAACCTGATCCTCCTCGGGCTGTTCTTCGTCATCCCGCTCTACCTCCAGGCCGTGCAGGGCCAGAACGCCTTCCAGACCGGTCTGCGGCTGCTGCCGGTGTCGATCACGATGCTCGCCGCCTCCATGTCCGGCCCGCTGCTCACCCGCTTCGCCTCGCCGAGGACGGTGGTGCGGATCGGGCTGCTGGTGCTGTTCGCCTCGTCCCTGTGGCTGGTGGGCACCGTCCAGCCGGAGCTCGACGACCTGTCGTTCGCGCTGGCGATGGCCGCCCTGGGGATCGGCATGGGGCTGCTCGCCTCGCAGCTGGGCAACGTGGTGCAGTCGAGTGTCGGGGAGGAGGACCGCAGCGAGGTCGGCGGGCTGCAGTACACCGCGCAGAACCTCGGCTCGTCGCTGGGCACCGCGCTGATCGGCGCCATCCTGATCGGCGCCCTGACGGTGGCGTTCGGCAACGCCGTGGCCGGGAACCCGGAGATCTCCGACGCCGTGAAGCAGCAGGCGGGCATCAGGATCGAGGCGGGCGTCGCCTTCGTGCCCGCGGACCAGCTCGCCACCGCGCTCGCGCAGACCACCGTCCCGCCGCAGGAGGCGGCCGCCGTCGTCGACTCCTACCGCGCGGCCCAGCTCGACGGCCTCAAGGTGTCACTGCTGGCCGCCGCCGCGATCACGCTCACCGGCTTCGCCTTCACCGGTCACCTGCCCGCCCGGCGGGCGCCGGGCGGGAGCGGGCCGAAGCGCCGGGGCGGGGGGACGGCCGGGGCGTAGGGCCGCACCGGTTCCCGCGCGGCGGCTCGCCCGGGACGCCGACGCCGGCCGCCCCGCCCCCGGGGGCCGTGTCACACCCCGGGCCGGGCGGTGATCCGGCCGCTGTCGATCGCGGCGGTGAGCGCGGCGTGGTCGGCGCCGGTCAGGTCGGTGTACGTGAGGGCGAAGTCGGCGATGGCACGGTCGAAGACGTCTCCGGAACCGAGGTACGCCGCGATGGCGACGCGGTCCCCGGTGCGGGCGTGTCCGCGGGCGAGGGTGCGGCCGCACAGCTCGGCGTACCCGTCCAGCAGCTCCCTGGGCATGCCGTCGATGACGGCGGAGCCCTTCATGTCGCGCAGCTGGCGCCAGTAGAAGTGGCGGCCGGCGGGGCCGGTGGCCCAGCCGAGGAAGATGTCGCTGACGGCCTGGAGGCGGCGCTGGCCGGCGACCACCCGCCGGCCCTGGTGCCGGTGGGCGCTGGGCGCGAGGTGCGGTTCCAGCACGGACCGTTCGGCCTCCTTCACCTGGAGGAACAGCGGTTCGCCGGTGGCGCGTGCGCGGAACAGGCCGATGTGGCAGCGGGTGCCCACGCTGCCCACGCCGACCACCTTGCGGGCCGCGTCGACCAGCTCGAAGCGGTCGAGCAGCGCCGCCCGCTCCTCCGGCAGGGTGTCCCGGTAGTCCAGCAGGATCTGCTGCAGGCGGGGCAGGTCGTCGCGGTTGATCGGCTCCAGCAGCGGCGGGTCGTGGATGATCCGGGGCTCGCCGTCCGGGCCGGGTTCGGTGAGTTTGGCCAGGGCCTGCAGGCTGGTGCGCGCGCGTGCCTTCGCGATCGTGGTCCGCACCCGCTTGCGGTACTTCGACGCCTGGATCAGCGGCAGCAGTTCGGCGGTGTCCACCCGCTCGTACCAGACGTCGAGTTCACCGAGGCCGGCGAGCCGACGCATGGCGAGCCGGTACGCCCGGGCGGACGACTGCGCCACGGCCCGGGCGGAGTCGTCGGGTTCCCCGTTCTCGCGCGCGGCCACGGCGATGCTGGCGGCCAGGCGTTTGACGTCCCACTCGAAGGGGCCGGGCAGGGTCTCGTCGAAGTCGTTGAGGTCGAAGAGCAGGGCGCGCTCCGGCGAGGCGAAGAGCCCGAAGTTGCACAGGTGGGCGTCCCCGCAGAGCTGGACGGTGAGGCCGGTGTTCGGGGCGGCGGCGAGGTCCGCGGCCATGATGGCGGGCGCGCCGCGCAGGAAGGCGAACCGGGAGGCCGCCATCCGGCCGTAGCGGATCGGTACGAGCTCCGGGACGCGGGTGGCGGCCTGGGCCTCCAGGATGTCGACGGGGTCCGCGCGGTCCGGCCCGGGGGTCCAGGTCCCGTGGGCCGAGCGCGGCACGTTCCGGCGGACCCGCCGCCCCGCCGAGACCGGGTCGGAGGCCGACGGGTCCACCTGCTCGGCGCCGTCGGCTCCCGGGGGCCGGCCGGGAGCCCCGGCCGGTGCCGACGTCATGCCCGCACCTGCCCGTGTGTCGTGCGGGTGGCCTGTCGGATGGTCTCGACGACGTGCGCGACGGCGTGGGCCATCGTGCCGGTCAGGAGGAACAGGACGGTGATGAGGATCCAGCCGTTCTTCTCCTCGACGCCGAGGTCGGCCGCGTGCACCGGGCGGACCGGCGTGGGTGCGCGCTGCGGCGCGGGGCGCAGGAGTTCCCTGGCGATCGCGACGATGCCGGACAGCGCGTGGGCGATCGCGCCGGCCATGAGCATCGAGGTGCCGAGCACGATCCATCCGACGCGTCCGAGCTCGTCGGGTGAGGTCGTGGTGGTGGGACGTGACGCCTGGTGGTGGATACCGAGCACGGGGCTCGCCTCCTTCGGGGGTTCGACAGGGTCGTCGGGGTCGTCGGGGTGGTGGAGCGGCCCTCCTTCGGCATTCATCCTCCGGGTCCGGGGCCCGGGGTGCCCGCCGCGGTGGTCCGGTCGTGCGGCAGGAACAGCGCCGCGCAGAGTCCGGCCAGGCCGCAGACGGCGAGGGCGGCCATGGCCGCCGCGTAGCCGTTGCGGGTGAGCTGCGAGACCAGGATGGTTCCGGCGATCGCGGTGCCCAGCGAGGAGCCGAGGTTGGAGATGCTGCGGGAGAGGCCGGAGATCTCGCCCTGACGGCTGTCGGGGAAGGCGGACTGGACGATGTTGACCGAGGGCGTGAGCATCAGGCCGATGCCCAGCCCGATCAGCAGCAGGCCGGGGGTGAACGCCCAGACGCTGTCGACGGCGCGGACCAGGAGCAGCAGCACGACGATGCCGGCGGTGGTGAGCGCGAAGCCGGTGAGGATCAGCGTGCGCTGGGAGTGGCGCTCGGCCAGGCGCTCGGCGGCGAGCGAGGTGGCGAGCAGGCCGAGGGTGGCGGCGGTGAAGACGCCGCCGGTGGCGATGGCGCTGTAGCCGCGGACGACCTGGAGGTAGGCGCCGACGGTGAACGAGACGCCCATCAGGACGAGCCACTGGGCGTTCTGGGTGACCAGCCCCAGGTTCGAGGTGCGGTTGTGGAAGAGGCTGGTGGCCAGCAGCGGTTCGCGTCCCGTGCGCTCCAGCCGGCGGATCCAGCGGAAGAAGCCGGCCAGCACCGCGGCGCCGGCGAGCAGCAGCGCGATCATCAGCCAGGTGTTGTTGTCGGCGGCGAGGATGCCGGTGACCAGCAGGATCAGCCCGGCCGCCGACAGGACGGCGCCGACGGTGTCGAACGGCCGGGTGGGGTCGGCGGGGAGCGGGTCCTCCAGCGTGCGGGTGAGGAACAGGATCAGGGCCACGATCACGGCCTGGAAGCCGAAGTTGGCACGCCAGTCGATGGCCGTGGTGAGCAGGCCGCCGAGCAGCGGTCCGGCCGCGGCGCCGATGCCGCCGAGGGCCATGATGGTGCCGAAGGCGCGGGCCCGGGCCGCGGTACCCGTGAACAGCAGTGTGGTCAGGATGTAGACCGGGGGGATCAGCAGGGCGGTGCCGACGCCCTCCAGGACGGAGTTGCCGAGGATGAGGACGCCGAGTCCGGGGGCGGCCGCACTGAGCAGGGCGCCGACGCCGTAGACGGCGAGGCCGGCCATCAGGCAGCGCTTGCGGCCCCAGCGGTCGGTGAGTTTGCCGCCGGGGATCATCAGCGCGGCCATCACCAGCAGGAAGACGGTGATGGCGACCTGGACGCCCTGGACGCTGGTGTCCAGGTCCGTGCTGATGTCGTTGATCATCACGTTCATGCTGGAGCCGGCGAAGCTGCAGATGAACTGGGCCAGGGCCAGCGGGACCAGGACCTTGCGTCCGGCCGTGGCGGCGGCGGTGGCGACGGTGGAGGTCATCCCGCGTCCCCCTCAGGAGGCCCCGTGGCGGTCGAGTTCCTCGTCGAGGGCGAGTGCCGCGTCGATGAGGGCGAGATGGGTGAACGCCTGGGGGAAGTTGCCCAGTTGCTCGCCGGACGGGCCGATCTCCTCGGCGAACAGGCCGACGTGGTTGGCGTAGGTGAGCATCTTGTCGAACGCGTAGCGGGCCCGGTCGACCCGGCCGGCCCGGGCCAGGGCCTCGACGTAGAGGAAGGTGCAGAGGTTGAAGGTGCCCTCGGAGCCGCTCAGCCCGTCGGGGGAGGCGGCCGGGTCGTAGCGGTAGACCAGGCTGTCCTGGACCAGTTCCCGGTCCATGGCGTCGAGGGTGGACAGCCAGGACGGATCGGTGGGGGAGAGGAAGCCGACCTTGGGCATCAGCAGCAGCGAGGCGTCCAGGACGTCGGTGCCGTAGTGCTGGGTGAAGGCCTCGCGCTCGGGGCTCCAGCCGCGTTGCACGATCTGGCGCAGGATGTCGTCGCGCTCGGAAGCCCAGCGGTCGAGGTCCGCGGGGCGGGCGAACCGGCGGGCGATGCGCACGGCGCGGTCGAAGGCCACCCAGCACATCAGGCGGCTGTAGGTGAAGTCCTTGCGTCCGCCGCGGGTCTCCCAGATGCCCTCGTCCGGGCGGTCCCACTGTTCGGTCAGCCAGTCCATGAGCCCGCGGAACGCCGCCCAGCCGCGCAGTGCCCCCATGTCGCTCTCGTCGGCGGCGAACGCGTAGGCGGCTTCGCCGTAGATGTCGAGCTGGAGCTGGTCGGCGGCGGCGTTCCCGGCGCGCACCGGGGACGAGCCGCGGTAGCCCTCCCACTGGGTGAGGGACTCCTCGGTCAGGTGGGGGTCACCGTCGATGCGGTACATGATCTGGAGCCGTTCTCCCCCGGAGCCGGCGGCCTCGATCCGGTCCCGCACCCAGCGGCGGAAGGCGCGCGCCTCGTCGTGGAAGCCGAGGCCGATGAGGGTGCGGACGGAGAGCGAGGCGTCCCGGATCCAGGTGTAGCGGTAGTCCCAGTTCCGTTCCCCGCCGATCTGCTCCGGCAGCCCCATCGTCGCGGCGGCGATCATCGCCCCGGTCGGGTGGTAGCTGAGCAGCTTGAGCGTGATCGCCGAGCGGTCCACCATCTGACGCCAACGGCCGTGGTAGCTGGAGGACTTGAGCCATCCGTACCAGAACTCGCGGCAGGCGTCGAAGGTGGCGAGGTGCTCCGCTTCGGTGGGCGCGGCGGTAGCGGCGGCGCCGGCCGGCCGGGCGGTGAGGAGCACGGTGGCCATCTCTCCCGCGTCCAGCGTGAACCGCGCGGTCACGTCGGAGCCGTCGGGGTGGAGCACGACGGGGCCGGTGGCCTGCACGCACAGTTCCTGGTCCGGGCCGCGGAGCACCGCGCAGCGTTCGTCCGTCAGGGTGAGCCGGTGGGAGGCCCGGCCGTAGTCGAAGCGCGGCCGGCACTCCAGCAGGAAGGGCACCCGTCCGCGCACCACCCGGGCGGTGCGGATGATCCGGTGCCGGTCGCTCGGGGTCGCGGAGGTGTCGGGGATCATGAAGTCGACGACCTCGGCCACCCCCTGCGGGGCGAGGAAGCGGGTGATCAGGATGGCCGTATCGGCGAGGTAGAGCTGTTTCACCTGTGCGTCGGGCACCGCGTCCCGGTCGACGGCGAGCCCGCACCGGCCGCCCTCGGCGTGGTCCAGCAGGGAGGCGAACAGGCTCGGGGAGTCGAAGCGGGGGGCGCACCACCAGTCGATGTCGCCGCTGGTGGCCACGAGCGCGGCGGTCTGGAGGTCGCCGATGACCCCGTGCTCGGCGATCGGGGGGTAGGGGTTCAAGGCGAGCTCCTCGGCGGACGACCAGGGAAACATCCTTCCCCTCACGCTAGGGGCGGTGGCCGGAGCCCGGGTCACCCGGCGTGGGTGACCGCGGCCGTGCCGGAACCCGCGGCGCGGGTGATGATGGCCGCGACGGACCCCAACGGCCGTCTCCGCGGCGATGACGGGAGCAGGCGTCGTGACAACGTCCCGCGGTCCTGCCCCCTCCCCGCGCGACCCGGCCCGGGGCGGAATCCGGAAGCGGACCGACTACGCCGGAGCGGTGTACGGCTCGATGCTCGCCGCCTCCGTGATCGCGGCCTCCAGCCTCACCGAACCGCACCCCCGGCTGTCGCTCATCCTGCTGCTGGTGATCACCGGGATCGTGTTCTGGATCGCGCACGTCTACGCGCTGGTGGCCGGGGAGCGCGAGGCCGGCCGCCAGGTCACCTGGAGCCAGGTGCGCGAGGTCGGCCGGCACGAATGGCCGCTGGTCGAGGCGTCGGCGCTGCCCGCCCTGGCGGTGCTGGTCAGCCCGTGGCTGGGGGCGGGGGAGAACGCCTGGCTCGCCCTCGGTGTCGCCGTGGCGCAGCAGGTGGCCTGGGCGACGCTGGGCGCCCGCCGGGCGGGCGCCTCGCCGCGCCAGATCGCCGCCGAGGGGGTGGTCAACCTGCTCCTGGGTCTGGTCATCGTGGCGGCCAAGGTCGCCGTCGGGCACTGAGCCACCCGCGGCGGGTGGGGCCGCTCGCCGTGCCGACCGTCCTCGGCGCCGTGCCGACCGTGCTCGGCGCCGTGCCGACGGTGCTCCGTACCGTGCCGACGGTGTCAGCCGGCCAGGAGCCGCTGCTTCTGCGTGGCGAACTCCTCCTCGGTGAGGACTCCCTGCTCCTTCAGCTGCGCCAGCTGCTGCAGCTGGGAGATCTTCGCGTCCATCCCCGGCGGGGCGGGCGCGGCGGGTGCAACGGGAGCCGGCGGCGGGGGCGGCGGCGCGGGTTCGGCCATCTCCTCCTGGTGCGCCCAGCGGCCCGCCTGGCGACGGGACACCCGGTTGGACACGGCGGTCGCCGTTCCGGCGACGACGGCGGTGCGCGCGACACCGCGCAGCAGTCCAGGCATGACGCGTACTCCTCTCGGTGGCTTCGGATCTCGGTGGCTTCACGTTCCGGTGGCTTCGCGCGGTGGCGGACGGCCCGGAGACGGCGCCCGCCCGGCGCGTCCGTCAGGTCGTCCCTTCGGTACCGTCCAGCTCGTCCAGGGAGTGCAGCAGCTCCGGCATCGGCACCCGGCCACTGGCGACCACCCGGGCGCCGCCCCGGCGCAGGGCGGTGGCGAACGGGGCGGCCCAGGTGTTCTCGTAGATGAGCACACCGGCCGAGTTGCCGGGCTCGATGACCCCGGCGGCCTCGCTCAGGTCGCCGGCGTCGAGCAGTCCCGACCCGGCGCCCTCGAAGACGGCCAGGTCCAGTCGGCCGTCGCCGTCGAAATCGGCGATCTCCATGCCCGTGACGGTGCCGTCGGCGTCCTTGCGCACGAACGCGAAGTCCAGGATGCGGATCACATTCCGTTCCACCAGGTCGACCAGCAGCGGGAGCGCTTCCCCGGTCATCCGGTTGCCGGGGAACTCGACCACCACGTAGTCGATGGGCCCGGTCTCGGCGAGGACGTCCTCGGCCATGGCGGTGCTCCTTTCGGGGGAGTCCCTCGCCCGGCCCGGCGGGCCGGCCGCTGGTACCGACCGTAGGGGCCGCCGGGGCGCCGGCGGATCACCTGTCCGGGGTGAGGCGGTGGCCCGGTGCCGGGCACGCCCCGGACCGGGCGGAGGGCGGGCGGCCGGGTCGCGCTCCTCGTCCGGGTGGCCCAGCCCGGGGTGCCGGGCGGGGGCTCCTGCGGCGTGAATGGTGTCCAGCGGCGCCGTGGCCGCGCAGCGAATGCCGGGAGGGCCGTTGAACGGGCCGAGTGAACCCCAGCCGTCCGAGCCCCCGACGGGCGGGCCGGTGAACGGAGGCGCCACCGCGGGGCCCCGGCACCCCTCCCGGGCGGGCCGGATCGTCAGGAGCACCGTCTCGGCCGTGCTGATCACGCTGACCTGCATCCTGGTGCCGGTCTCGCTGCTCACCGTCTGGGTGCACGACATCGCGCTGGACACCGACCGGTACGTCAGCACGGTCGCGCCGCTGGCCACCAACCCCGCGATCCAGGACGCCGCGGTCAAGCGGA
This sequence comes from Kitasatospora sp. NPDC058063, assembly GCF_042885395.1. NCBI lineage: Bacteria > Bacillati > Actinomycetota > Actinomycetes > Kitasatosporales > Streptomycetaceae > Kitasatospora > Kitasatospora sp. NPDC058063. The sequence continues at coordinate 244,328 of NZ_JBHVSD010000004.1, read as the reverse complement.
TCACCCAGGCGGTGGACGTGAAGGTGAACGGCCCGGAGGTCGCCTCCGACCTGGCCTCCTGGCTGCAGTCGCAGGGCCTGCCGCCCCGGGCCGCGTCCGCCGTCAAGTCGCTGGGGCCCAAGATCGACGACGCGGTGGACCAGGTGGTCTCCAAGGCGGCGACCAAGGTCGTGCAGAGCGACGCCTTCGACACCGTCTGGACGCAGGCGAACCGCGCCGCCCACACGGCCGTGGTCCAGGCCCTGACCGGACACGGCCGCGGCGCGGTCGGAGTCAGCGACGGCACGGTCACCCTCGACGTCGGGAAGGCCGTGGACCAGCTGAAGGACCAGCTGGTGGCCGCCGGGCTGACCCCGGCCGAGAAGATCCCGGAGGTGAACAAGCAGCTGGTGCTGTTCCAGTCCGACAAGCTGGCCAAGGTCCGCGGCGCCGCGCACGCGCTGGACGTGCTGGGCAACTGGCTGCCGGTGATCACCGTGGTGATCGGTCTGGTCGGCGTCCTGCTGGCCCGGCGCCGGCGCCGGGCCCTGGTGTCCACGGCGCTCGGCGCGGCGGGGGCCGGCCTGGTGGTGGCGATCGCCCTGGTGATCGCCCGGCACTACTACCTCGACCACCTGCCGCCCGCCGTGCAGTCCCGGGACGCCGCGGCCGCGGTCTTCGACACGCTGGTGAGGTTCCTGAGGGTCAGCCTGCGCACCCTCGTCGTCCTGGGCGTGGTGGTCGCGCTCGGCGCCTACCTCTCCGGGGCGGGACGGCTGCCGCGGGCCGTGCGCGGCGGGGCCGACCACGCCGCGGACTCGGTCGCAGGCTGGGGCGGCGCGCACGGCGTGCACACCGGACGGGCCGGAACCTGGACCGACGCCCACCGCCGCTGGCTCGCCCTCGCGGCGCTGCTGATCGTGGCCCTGGTGTTCGCCCTCTGGAACCACCCGACGGTGCTGACCGTGCTGCTGCTCGTCCTGGTGCTCCTCGTGCTCCTCGCCGTCCTGGCCCTGCTCGCGGCCTCCGGACGGGTCGCCGGCCCAGGACGGGTCGCCGGCCCAGGACGGGGCGGTGCGCCCGGCGGGGTCGATGCGTCCGGAGGGGGCGGGGTCGGCGCGCCCGGAGGCGGCGGGGCACCCGAAGGGGGCGGGGCGTCCGGAGGCGGCGGCGCCGAGAACCCCCGGGAGGAGGGCTGAAAGGGCTCCGCGAGGGACGTCCGGGCCTCGGCCGCGGCCGGTACGACGCCACGACAGGACGGGGATCCGGTTCTACCGTGAACGTAGGACTTCTGTTCCACCCTCCCGCCTTCCGCGGTCCGCGAGGCGGTTGCCATCGAAGGAGTCACCGTCATGACGAGCAGCGTCAGTGGAGTCGGCAGCAGCCAGATCCCCCAGCCCCAGCGGCACCCGTACGCGTCCGGGTGGACCATCTTCGCGGGGGTCATGCTGATCACCGGCGGTCTCATGGCGGTCTTCGAGGGGATCTCCGCCATCGCCAAGGACGACCTGGTCGTCGTCACCCGCAACTACGCGTACTCGCTGAACAGCGCGGGCTGGGGGTGGATCCACCTCATCATCGGCGTCCTGATCGTCGTGGCGGGCATCGCGGTCTTCAGCGGCGCCCTCTGGGCCCGGATCTTCGGTGTCGCCCTCGCCGGCCTGGGAATGATCGCCAACTTCCTGTGGCTGCCCTACTACCCGGCGTGGGCGATCGTCCTGATCGCGATCGACGCCCTCATCATCTGGGGGCTGTGCCACGGCGGCCTCAAGGCGGCGGCCGAATGACCTCCGCGCAGGCCCGTCCCTGACCCGCGCCACCGGCCCGGATCCCGGCATCCGCCGAGGTCCGGGCCGCTGCGTGCGCACCGGGAGGGTCGGCGCCGCCCCGCCGCGGCCGCCCCGGCGAGGGGCCCCCGTCCGGCCCCGACGGGCGGCGGGACGGCCTGTGAGGCCCGGGTGAAGGTCGTGGGTGGGGCCGGTGATCGGCCGTTGATCGGGCGTAGACGGCGAGCCAGGAGCATCGGGAACCGGAGGGAACCGGTCGGAGGCCACAGCCTGATCGCCGGGTCCCGTACGGCCGGACCACGGGCCGTGCGGGCGCCCGGAGCTGAGGCCGCCACCGGTCCCGACGCCAGGAGGAGTCCGGACCACGAAGGGCAGACGAGGCATGGACGGCGGGCAGTCGGTGCAAGCGGTGAGAACGGCGGCGGGCTTCGGCGAGCTGCTGCGGCTACGGCGCGAGCGGGTCGGGCTGACCCAGCAGTGCCTGGCCGATCACGCGACCCTGAGCGTGCGGGCGATCCGGGACATGGAGAGCGGCCGGGTGCGCCGGCCCCGCAACGAGACCGTCCGGCTGCTGGCGGACGCGCTGCGGCTGGAGGGCCGGAGCCGGACGGACTTCGAGGAGGCCGCCCGCCGGCACCCGCTCGCGGACGAGCCGGTGGCCGAGCCGGCCGCCCCGCCGGTGGCCCGCGGGGCGATCGTCGGCCGGGACATGGAGGCCGAGGTGCTGGCCGACGCCTTCGCCGTGCACGGGGACCGGCTGGTCTCGCTGGTGGGCCTGGGCGGGGTCGGCAAGACCCGGCTCGCCCTGGAGGTGGCCCGCCGGCTGCACCTGGCCGTCCGCTGGTCGGTGCGCTGGGTGGACTGCGGCGGCGGCCCGCACCCCTGGCGCGCGCCGCTGGACGACCTCGCCCGGGACATCGGAGCGCGGCCCGCCCTGCTGGTGCTGGACGGCGCCGACGGCGGGGTGGACGCCGGGCAGCTGGACGGGCTGTTCCACCGCTGCCCCGGGCTGCGGGTGCTGATCACCGCCCGGGAGGCCCGGCCGCTGCCCGGGGGACAGGTCATCCCGCTCGCGCCGCTGCCCGTCCCGGCCCCCGAACTCGACGCCGAACCGGAGGCGCTGGCACAGGTCGGGGCCGTCCGGCTGCTGCTCTCGCACCTGTGCCGGCTGCGCCCCGGCTACACCCTGGAGCGCTCCGAGGCGCCCGCCGTCGCGGAGCTCTGCCGCCGCCTGGACGGTCTGCCGGGCGCGCTGGAGCGCGCGGCGGGGTGGGCGCTGGTGCAGTCCACCTCCCAGCTGGTGGCCGGGCTGGCGGTCGTCCCGTTCACGCTGGCGGCGCCGCCCGTGGTGTTCGGCGCGCGCGGTGACCTGCGGGACGAGGTGGAGCCGGCGATCCGGCGGCTGACGGAGCGCCAGCGCGCCCTGCTGGAGGTGCTCGTGGACGAGCCGGGGGACTGGTCGGGGGAGGACGCGGTGGTCCGCAGCGGCTGGACGCTGCAGGCCTGCCTGGCCACGGTGCACGAACTGCTGTCGCGCGGGCTGATCCGCAGCGTGCCCGCCCGGGACGGCGTGCGCTTCACGGTGCTCAACCTGTGCCGGCGCCTCGTCCGGGAGGAGCCCGGGATCCGGCTGGGGCCGGCGGGGGACGGACCGCTGCTGGCCGTCGCGGGCTGACCGCCGACCGCCGACGGTCCGGTGCGGGCCGGTGGGGGCCGACCGCGACGCGTCGAACGGCTGCCGATTCTGCCGCTTAATGCCGCAGGAGCTGCCGCTTGCCGGGCCCGATCGTTCCTAGCGTTCTCCGTGGGGCCGGACCGCCGCGGGAACGCGCCGGAACGCCATCGAGGATCTCTACCGATGAGGGCTGAGTCGTGGAGCACGGAAACGCCGAACAGAACGGTCTGGACGTCGTCGTGACGACGACGGCCTCGGATTCGCACACCTGGAACCTGGTCTTCCTCCAGTTCCTGCTGGAGGAGTCGGGCCACCGGGTGACGAATCTGGGCGCGTGCGTCCCGGACGCGCTGCTGATCTCCGAATGCCGCCGGATCGAACCGGACCTGATCGTGATCAGCAGCGTCAACGGGCACGGCTTCCAGGAGGGCCTGCGGGTGATCGAGGCCCTCCGCGCCTGCCCGGAACTGCGGCGCACCCCGACCGTCATCGGCGGCAAGCTCGGCATCGCCGGGGCCGACGACCCCGACCGCGAGCGGACGCTGCTGGCGGCCGGCTTCGACGCGGTCTTCGAGGAGGGCGCCGCGGTGGCCGGGTTCCGCGAGTTCGTCGGCGGACTGCGCTCCGGGGTCCTGCTGTGACGGAACCTGTGGTGACGGAACCTGTGGTGACGGGCTCCGCCGTGACGGGCCCCGCCCGGGCGGGCTTCGGCGCGTTCGTGGCGCAGGCCGCCGAGGCCGGCGCCCTGGTGGTCCAGCCCCGGATGGGCATGGCGCGGGCGGCCGTGATGCGGGAGGGCCTGCTCGCCACCCGGGGGGCGGCCGCCGTCACCGTCGGCACCATCACCCTGGACAGCTACACCCGCACCGGCGACCTCGACGCCGCCCGGCGCGCCCTGGCCGCCGGGGCGGGCCTCAACGGCTACCCGATCGTCACCCATCCGGTCGAGGTCACCCGGGAGGTGCTGCGCGGGGTCGCGGACGCGGGCTTCCCGGTGCAGGTCCGGCACGGCTCGGCCGCGCCGGAGCGGATCGTCGAGGCGCTGCTGGCGGCCGGCCTGGACGCCACCGAGGGCGGACCGGTCTCCTACTGCCTGCCGTACGGCCGCACCCCGCTGCACGAGGCGGTGGCGCGCTGGCGGCGCAGCTGCGAAATCCTCGCCTCCGTCCGGGAGTTCGGCGCCGAGCCGCACCTGGAGACGTTCGGCGGCTGCATGATGGGACAGCTCTGCCCGCCCTCGCTGCTGATCGCCATCAGTGTGCTGGAGGCGCTGTTCTTCCGTCAGAACGGGCTGCGCAGCATCTCGCTCAGCTACGCCCAGCAGGCCAACGCCCGCCAGGACGAGGAGGCGCTGGCCGCGCTCGGCCGGATCGCGGGGGAACTGCTCGCGGACGTCGACCGGCACCTCGTGGTGTACGCGTACATGGGCGTGTACCCGCGCTCGCCCGGCGGCGCGCGGCTGCTGCTGGAGGACGCGGCGCGGCTCGCGGTGCGCGGCGGAGCGGCCCGGCTGATCGTCAAGACCACGGCGGAGGCGCACCGCATTCCCACCGTCGCCGAGAACGTCCGGGCGCTGGAGACCGCTGCCGCGGCCGCCGCGGCGGAGCGGGGCCGGCCACGACCCGCCGCCGCGGCGGACACCGGGATCGAGGCCGAGGCCAGGGCGCTGATCGGCGCGGTGCTCGACCTGGACGCCGACGTCGGCCGGGCCCTGGTGCGGGCGTTCGCGGCCGGCTACCTGGACGTGCCGTACTGCCTGCACCCCGACAACGCCGGGCGGACGGGCAGTTCGCTGGGCCCGGACGGCCGGCTGCACTGGTCCGGTGTCGGCTCGATGCCGATCGCGGGGCTCGTCGAGCGCGGCCGGGCGCCGATCCTCGGCTCGGCCGGGCTGCTGGCCGCCCTCTCCCACGTCCGGCGCGGCTACGACGGCCGGGCCGAGTACGCGGCCGCCTCCGCGGCGGCGTCCGCCGCCCGGGGCCTGCCGGTGGCGCGCTGAGCCGCCCGCCGGGCCGCGATGCCCGGCCCGCCCGCCCGTCGTTCCAGCACCCCCGCCCGCCCGCCGCTCCACCACCGACGACCGCCCGCGCCTTTGACGGCGGGCCACGGACCACCCGAGAGAACAGGACCCCGACCATGCCCGACACCACGCCCCCGCCCCCGGTCGATCCGGGCCGGCACCTGACCGCCCCGACCACCCGCAGCGCCCTGCGGATCCAGCAGCAGCTGCTCGCCGCCGCCCGCGAGTTCCTGCGCGGCCGGGGCTTCACCGAGCTGCTGCCGCCGATCATCGGCCCGGTCACCGACCCCGGTGCGCGCGGTTCCAAGCAGGTGGACATCGACTTCTACGGCCACCGCTACAAGCTGATGACCAGCGCGATCCTGTACAAGCAGGCCTCGCTGCTCGCCTTCGACAAGATCTTCTGCATTGCCCCGAACGTCCGGCTGGAGCCGCTGGAGACCGCCGGGACGAGCCGGCACCTGGCCGAGTTCCACCAGCTGGACGTGGAGGTCGCCGGCGCGAGCCGGGACGACGCCGTCCAGCTGGCCGAGGAGCTGGTGGTGCACATGGTCGACAGCACGGTGCGCGAGCTGCCCAAGGAGTTCGCCGAACTCGGCCGGGACCCGCAGGCCTTCGCCGAGCTGCTGAAGGGCTCCTTCGGCCGCGTCCGGCACGCCGAGGCGGTCGCCGAACTGCGCGGCGTCGGCCACCCGCAGAGCCTGGACGCCGAACTCGACTGGGAGGGCGAGGCACTGCTGTCGGCCCGGCGCGACCGGCCGTTCTTCGTCACCGACTACCCGAAGGGCTCGCGCGGCTTCTACGACCGCGAGCACCCGGAGGACCCGGGCCTGCTGCGGAACTTCGACCTGCTCGCGCCCGAGGGCTACGGCGAGCTGTGCAGCGGCAGCCAGCGCACCAACGACTACGCGGAGATCGTCACCCGGATGCGGGAGACCGGCGAGAACCCGCAGAAGTACCGCTGGTACCTGGACCTGGTGCGCGAGGGCGTGCCGGCCAGCGCGGGCTTCGGCATCGGGGTCGAGCGGCTCACCCGGTACGTCGCCGGGCTGGACGCGGTCTGGCAGGCCAGCGCGTTCCCCAAGGTCGCCGGGGTGGTGTCACCGTGAGGGAGTGCAGCGAGGCGGACGCCGTCGTGCAGGACCTGACCGCGCCCGGCTTTCCGGAGGAGGAGGTCCGGCGGCGGGCCCGCGTCGGGGCGGCCGCGGCGTTCCCGCCCGCCGAGGAGTACGGGCGGGTGCTGTTCGGCGCCGGCCGGCCCGGGGAGCCCGCGCCGAACGACACGCTCGACGCCCTGCGGATCGTCCCGCCGCTGTTCCTGCCGCAGCGGCTCGCCAAGCTGATCGACCTCGGCCGCGAACCCGACTACCGGGACGTCGAACTCGCCACCACCATCGGCGGGTTCGCCTCGGCTCTGCCGGTCTACGTGTCCGCGACCGGCTCCACCCGGGCGGCCGGCGGCGACCTCGGGCTGGCCCTGAGCCGGCAGGCCGGGGCGCTCGGGATCCCGATGGTGATCGGCGAGAACGTGGTGCCGGTCAACGGCTACGGCCGGCTCGGCGAGGCGGCCGACCGCACCCTGCTCGGCCGGCTGCGCGCCTACGGAGAGCAACTCCCGGACGGGCTGGGCGGCGTGGCCGTGCAGCAGAGCACCGAGGACGCCGACGCCGAGGTGTGGAACCTCGTCCACAGCGATCCGGCCGCCCTGCCGCTGCTCGAATCCGGGCGGCTGGCCTTCGAGTTGAAGGTCGGCCAGGGGGCCAAGCCGGGCCTGGGCGGGATGACCGTGCTGGACGCGGAAGCCGCCGCCGCGCTCGGCGACCGCTTCGGGCTGGACCCGCTGTTCGGCGACGGCCGGGTGCTGCGCGCCGCCACCCCGGGCACCTTCACCGCGGAGATCCTGCGCCAGCAGATCCGGCTGATGCGCAACAACTACCCGCGGGTGCGGATCTGGGTGAAGCTCTACCCCGGCCGGGACGTGGCCGAGGCCGCCCGGGTGGCGCACGAGGCCGGAGCGGACGCCGTCGTGGTGGACGGCGCCGAGGGCGGCACCGGCTGGGCGCCGGGGGTGTTCCTGCCGCACGTCGGCCTGCCGCTGGCGGAGTGCCTGCGCCGGCTGGCGGCCGCGCCGCCGCCCTCCCTGCTGGTCTCCGGGCGGATCTGGGAAGGCGCGCGGGCGGTCAAGAGCCTGGCGCTGGGGGCCCGTGCGGTGGGCCTCGGGCGGGCGGCGCTGCTCGCCGTCGCGGAGGACCGGGAATCCGGTCTGCACCGTTTCGCGGAATGCCTGGCGCTGGAACTGAGACTGCTGATCAGTTCGCTCGGGAAATACTCCCCCGAGGCCCTGGACGGGGCGGACGTCTGGTCCCCCGAGAACTCCTGAAACACCCTCGGCCGGTAGCCCTGGCCTGCCTGGAAAGCGGCATGATGAAACTGCCGATTTCCTTCCGCTCATTCTGCCGATAGGGCCGTCGAATTCCCCCTATCGTCGCTTTCGTCGCCGATTTCTCTCACGATCTGGGGTTGGATGATGTCCTCGCGCGGTTTCCCCACCGAATTCACGGCGCCCGGTTTCGCGCCGTTCGCCTCCGCCGTCGCCCGCTTTCCGGAGCGGCCGGCCGTCCGGGCCGGCGGCCGGACGGTCGACTACCGGGAGCTGGACGGCCTGACCGCCGCCCTCGCCGCCCGGCTCGCCCCCGGCCGGACGGTCGCCGTGACCGGCCGCGACCGGCTGGACCACGTGGTCGCGCTGCTCGCGGCGCTGCGGGCCGGCGCCACCTACCTGCCGCTGGACGGGGAGGCCCCCGAGGAGCGCAACCGCTGGATCGCGGAGGACGCCGGGGCCCACCTCGCCCTGGACGGGGAGGAGCTCACCGAGATCGGCGCAGGGCCGGGCGGGAACGCCGGCGCCGGCTACGTCATCTACACCTCCGGCACCACCGGCCGCCCCAAGGGCGTGCACGTGCCGCTCGCCGCCCTGGCCGGCCACCTGGCCGGTGTCGTCGAGACCTTCGGCCTGACCGAACGGGACGTGGTGCTGCAGTTCGCCCGTCCGACCGTGGACGTGGCCGTCGAGCAGGTGCTCGGCGCGCTGTCCGCCGGGGCCTGCCTGGTCCTGCCGGAGCAGCGGCTCCTGGCCCCGGCCGCGCTGCTGGACCTGCTGGACGCCGAGGGCGTCACCGTCGCCAACCTGGCCGCGGGCTACTTCCAGGACGTGGTGGCGGCCCTGGGCGGCCGGGTGCCGCGCACCCTGCGCTTGATGATCTCCGGCAGCGACAAGCTGGAGCCCGCCACCGCCGCCGCCTGGTGGTCGGCGACCGGGGTGCCGCTGCTGAACGCCTACGGCCCGACCGAGACCGTGGTCACCGCCACCACCCACCGGCTCGACGGCACGCCGGAGCAGCCCGCCGCCCGGGTGCCGATCGGCACCGCGGTCGGCGCGCGCCGCCTCCACGTGCTGGACGGGCGGCTGCGGCCGGTGCCGCCGGGCGAGGCGGGCGAACTGTACGTCGGCGGGCCGCTGCTGGCCTCCGGCTACCTCGGCCGTCCCGGCCTCACCGCCGACCGCTTCGTCGCCGACCCGTTCGCGGCGGCCGACGGGGCCCGCGGGGCCCGGATGTACCGCACCGGCGACCTGGTGCGCCGCGCCGCCGAGGACGGCCCGCTGGAGTTCCTCGGCCGCGACGACCACCAGGTGAAGATCCGCGGCTTCCGGGTCGAGCCGGGCGAGATCGAGCAGGTGCTGGCCGGTCACCCCGGCGTCACCGGCTGCGTCGTGGTGGCGCACGAGGGCCGGCTGGCCGCGTACGTCACCGGCGCCGCGCCGGGGTACGCCGAGGCCCGGGCCTGGCTGGCCGAGCGGCTGCCCGAGCACATGGTCCCGGCGACGCTCACCGCGCTGGACGCCTTCCCGCTGACGGCCGGCGGCAAGGTGGACCGCGGGGCGCTGCCCGAGCCGCGGACCGCGCCGCAGGGCAAGCCGGCCGGCCGCCCGCCGCGCACCCCCGCCGAGCAGCTGATCGCGGCGGTCTGGGCGGACGTGCTCGGGGTGCCGGAGGTCGGCGCCGACGACAACTTCTTCCACCTGGGCGGCGATTCGCTGACGGCCGTGCGGGTGGTGGGCCGGGTCTTCGACGTCTTCGGCATGGTGTCGCCGTACACCATCTTCGACGCGCCGACGCTGGCCGAGTTCGCCGCCGCGGTGACCTCCGCGTCCGGCGGCGCGCGCCCGGCCCCGGTCCGCTCCGGTGCCGCCCAGGCCCCGCTGTCCAAGTTCCAGCGCGGGCTGTGGTTCCTCGACCAGTGGAACCCGGACGCGCCGACCTACGTGGTGCCCTGGGTGTTCCGCTTCTCCGGGCCGGTCGACGCCGAGCTGCTGCGGCGGGCGCTGGCCGGGGTGGTCGAGCGGCACGAGAGCCTGCGGACGACCTTCGAGCTCGCCGAGGACGGTCCGCGCCAGGTCGTCCACCCCTTCGTGGAACTGCCGTTCACGCTCACCGAGACCACCGCCGGGCAGGTGGACGCGCTGGTCGCCGAGGCCGCGCTGGAGCCCTTCGACCTGGAGCGGGGGCCGCTGGTGCGGGCCCGGGTCTTCCGGGCCGACGGGGCGACCACGCTGCTGCTGCTCCTGCACCACATCGTCTGGGACGAGGGCTCGCTGGCCGTGCTGGAGGCCGAACTCCAGGAGCTGTACGCCGCCCTGGCCGAGGGTCGGCCGGCCGAGCTGCCGGAGCTCGCCGTCCAGTACGGCGACTACGCCGCCTGGCAGTACCAGGACGACACCGCCGAGCGGCAACTGGAATACTGGCGCGAGCAGTTGCGCGACGCGCCGACCGCCGACGCGCTGGTGCCGGACCGGCCCCGGCCCGAGGAGCAGGCCTTCCGCGGCGCCTTCCACCGCTTCGCCATGCCCGGCCCGGTGGCCGAGGCCGTCCGGGCGCTCGCCCGCAGCGAGGACGCCACCCCGTTCATGGTGCTGCTGGCCGGGCTGGCCCTCACCCTGCACCGCCGCTCCGGGCAGCGCGACCTGGTGCTCGGCTCGCCGGTGAACGTCCGCGGCCGGGCCGAACTCGACGGCCTGATCGGCTACTTCGTCAACCTGCTGCCGCTGCGGCTGAGGCTGGAGGAGGGCGCCTCCTTCCGTGAACTGGTCCGGCACGTGCGCGAGGTGTCGATCGGCGGCTACCGCCACCAGGAGGTGCCCTTCGACGACATCGCGGGCGCCGTGCTCGACGAGCGCCCCGAGGACCGCAACCCGCTCTGCCAGGTGCTGCTGGAGCTGCACCCGCTGGACCCCCGGCCGTTCACGGTGGGCGGGCACGAGGTCACCCGGGCCCTGCACTCCAACCCGGTCTCCCGCTTCGACCTGTCCGTCTCGGTGGACGACCTGGGCACCGGCTTCACCGGCCGCTTCGAGTACGACAGCGACCTCTTCGCCCCGGACACCATGGCCGGCCTGTGCGAGGAGTGGCTGGGCACCCTGGCCGCCGCCGTCGAGGTGCCGGTGCACGCCCTGTTCGAGGCGCGGGCCGCCCGCGACCCGCGGGCCGTCGCCCTGATCTCCGGCGAACGGACCGTCGGCTACGGCGAGTTGAACACCGCCGCGAACCGGCTCGCCCGGCACCTGACGGGCCTCGGCATCGGGCGCGGCGACACCGTCGCGGTGCTGGCCGAGCGCGGGCCGGAGCTGGTCGTCGCCCTGCTGGCGGCCCTCAAGGCCGGCGCCGCCTACACCCTGCTCGACCCGGCCTTCCCGGCCGAGCGGCTGGCCGGCGCGGTCGCCGACACCGGCGCCGCCACGGTGGTCACCCACCGGCGCGCCACCGTGCCCTTCCCGGTCGGGCGGCAGGTGGACCTGGACGCCTCGGCCGCCGAACTCGCCCGGTACGCGGGGCACGACCTCGGCCTGCCGGTCGGGGGCGCCGACCTCGCCTGCGTGATGTTCACCTCCGGCTCCACCGGCCGCCCCAAGGGCGTCGCCGTCCCGCACCGCGCGCTCACCACCACCTACCTCGGCCAGGACTACGCCCGCTTCGGCCCCGAGGAGGTCTGGCTGCAGTGCTCGCCGGTCTCCTGGGACGCCTTCGCCCTGGAGCTGTACGGCGCGCTCTGCTTCGGCGGTGCCTGCGTCCTCCAGCCCGGCCAGCGCCCGGACCCGCAGACCATCGCCGAGCTGACCCGCCGCCACGGCGTCACCCAGCTCCAGCTCTCCGCCAGCCTGTTCAACTTCCTGCTGGAGGAGTTCCCGGAGACCTACGACGGCCTCAAGCTCGCCTTCACCGCCGGCGAGCGGGCCTCCGTCACCCACGTGGCCAAGGCCCTGGAGGCCTACCCGGGCCTGGCGGTGGCCAACGGCTACGGCCCGGTGGAGAGCCTCGGCCTGACCACCTGCCACCGGGTCGGCCCCGCCGACACCGCCGGTGCCTCCGTCCCGATCGGCGTCCCGCTGAACGGCAAGGGCGTCCTCGTCCTGGACGAGCGGCTGCGCCCCGTCGAGCCCGGCACGACCGGCGAACTGTACGCCACCGGCGGCGGTCTCGCCCACGGCTACCTCGGCCGGCCCGGCCTCACCGCCGAACGCTTCGTCGCCTCCCCGTACGGCGCCCCCGGCGAGCGCCTCTACCGCACCGGGGACCTCGGCCACCTCGACGCCGAGGGCCTGCTGGAGGTCACCGGCCGGATCGACGACCAGGTGAAGATCCGCGGCTTCCGGGTCGAGCCCGGCGAGATCGAGGACGCGCTCACCCGCCACCCGGCCGTCCGGGAGGCCGCCGTCGCCGTCCACGAGCCCGCCCCGGGCGACCGCAGGCTCGCCGCCTACGTGACCGTCGCCGCCGGCGCCCCCGCCCCGGACGCGCTGCTCGACCACCTGGCCGCCCTGCTGCCCGAGCACATGGTGCCCGCGACCCTCGACGTCCTGGACGCCCTGCCGCTCAACCACAACGGCAAGGTGGACCGCAGGGCGCTGCCCGCCCCGGCCGGCCGCCGGGCCGCCGACGCGGCCGGGGCCACCGACGCAACGGGGGCCGCCGACGGCTCCGACGCCACCGGGGCCGCCGATCCGCTGACCGTGGCCGAACGCCTGGTCGCCGAGGCGATGCGCGAGGTGCTCGACCTCGCCGAGGTCGGCCGCGAGGACAACTTCTTCCGGATCGGCGGCAACTCGCTGGCCGCCGTCCGGGTCGCGATGCGGCTGTCCCGGGAGACCGGCAGCCGCGTCCCCCCGCAACTGGTGTTCCGGGCCCGGACCGTGAGCGCCATCGCCGAACGGCTGGCCGCCCGATGACGGGCCGCACCGCACACGAAGGGAACGAGGCCGTGAGCCCGTCCGACCGCCCGGCGCGCACCGCGCCCGTCTCGGGGCTGCAGCGCGGCCTCTGGTTCCTCGACCGCCTCGACCCGAAGGCCGTCACCTACTGCACCCCCTGGACCCTCGACGTCACCGGCCCGCTCGACCTCGCCCTGCTCCAGCGCGCGCTGGACGCCGTCACGGCCCGGCACGAGACGCTGCGCACCACCTTCGCGCTGCACCCCGACGGCCCCCGCCAGCAGGTGCACCACCGCCTCGCCGTGCCGCTCGCGGTGACCGACCTGCGCGCGCTGGGCGGCCCCGGGCAGGAGGAGCGCCTGGAGGACCTGCTCGCCGCCCGCTGCGCCGAGCCCTTCGACCTGGCCGCCGGCCCGCTGCTGCGCGCCGAGGCCTTCCGGCTCGCCGACGAGCGCACCACGGTGCTGTTCACCGTCCACCACATCGTCTGGGACGGCTGGTCCGCCGAGGTGTTCGAGCGCGAGCTCGCCGAGCTGTACGGCGCGGCGGTGCGGGGCGGGCAGGCCCGGCTGCCGGAGCTGACCGTGCAGTACGCCGACTGCGCCGAGGAGGAGCTCGGCACCTCCTACGAGGAGCACCTGACCTACTGGAAGCAGCAGTTGGACGGCGCCCCCGCCCTGCTGGAGCTGCCCACCGACCGGCCCCGGCCCGCCGAGCGCGGAGCGGCCGGCCGGACCGAGGAGTTCGGCCTCGCCCCCGGGACGGCGGCGCGGGTCCGCGCGCTGGCCGAGGCGGAGGGCGTCACCCCGTTCACCGTCCAGCTGGCCGCCTTCGCCCTGCTGCTGAACCGCTGGACCGGCGCCGACGACCTGGTGGTCGGCACCCCCGTCACCACCCGGGACCGCCCCGAACTGGAGCACCTGCTCGGCTACTTCGTGAACCTGCTGCCGCTGCGCCTGCGGCTCGCGCCGGCGCTGGGCTTCCGGGACCTGCTGGAGCACGTCCAGGACGTCGCCTTCGAGGCGTACGGCTACCTCGACCTGCCCTTCGACCAGATCGTCGACCGGCTCGGCGCCGCCCGCAGCGCCCAGCACCCGCCGCTGGTCCAGGTGGTGTTCGGCGCCCACGGCGAGGACCGCAGCCCGCTGGCGCTCGGCCCGGCGGCCACCGCCCGCAGCCGGGTGCGCTCCAACGGCACCAGCAAGTTCGACCTCACCTGGTCCGTGTTCGACGGCGGGGACGCCGGGGGCGAGCTGCGCGGCGAGGCCGAGTACCGCAGCGAGCTGTTCGACCCGCAGACCGTCCGCCGGCTGGCCGCCGAGTACGACGCCCTGCTCACCGCGGCCCTGGACGACCCCGACGCCACCGTGCTGCGGCTGACCACCCGCCCCGTGGACGCGGCCGCCGCCACCGACACCCCCGGCCACTGCCTGCACCAGCTGTTCGAGCGGGCCGCCGACGCCCACCCCGACCGGCCCGCCGTCAGCGACCCCGACCGCACCCTGAGCTACGCCGAACTGGACCGCCGGGCCAACCGCCTCGCGCACGCCCTGCGCGCCCGCGGCGCCGGCCCCGGCGACCGGATCGGCATGCTGCTGGAGCGCACCGCCGACGTCCTGGTCACCGTCCTCGGCGTGCTCAAGACCGGCGCCGCCTACGTGCCCGTCGACCTGGCCGCCCCCGCCGACCGCGCCGCCCTGGTCTTCGGCGACACCGGCGTCGCCCTGGTCGTCACCGACCGCCCGGACCTGGTGCCCGACGGCCCCTGGCAGGCCTACGACCTGAGCGCCGGGGCAGCCGACCTGGCCGCCCGGCCGGACACCCGCCCGCCGGCCGCCGGCCGCCCCGGTGACGTCGCCTACGTCATCTTCACCTCCGGCTCCACCGGCCGCCCCAAGGGCGTCGCCGTCGCCCACGAGCACGTCAGCCGGCTGATGGCGGACGGCGAGCGGCACTTCGGCTTCGGCCCGCGGGAGACCTGGACGCTCTTCCACAGCTACGCCTTCGACTGGACGGTGTGGGAGATGTGGGGCGCCCTGCTGCACGGCGCCCGCCTGGTCGTCGTCCCGTACGTGACCAGCCGCTCGCCCGAGGAGTTCGCCCAGCTGCTGGAGGAGGAGGGCGTCACCCGCCTCTGCCTCACCCCCTCGGCGCTGCGCCAGCTGGAGCCGGTGCTGCGCCGCAGCCCGCGCGCCCTGCCCGCGCTGAAGTGGATCATGCTCGGCGGGGAGGCGCTGGACCCGGCCGTCGTCCAGCGCTGGTTCGAACTCGACCCGCCGCCCCCGGCCCGGCTCTGCAACCTGTACGGCATCACCGAGACCACCGTCCACGTCACCACCCACGACCTGGCCGGCAGCGCGGGCTTCGAACGCAGCCTGATCGGCACGCCCATGCCGCACCTGAGCGCCCAGGTCCTCGACGACTGGCTGCGGCCGGTGCCGCCCGGCGCGGCCGGCGAGCTGTACATCGGCGGCGGCAGCCTCGCCCACGGCTACTGGGGCCGCCCCGGCCTCACCGCCGGGCGCTTCGTCGCCGACCCCTACGGCCCGCCCGGGGCCCGGCTCTACCGCACCGGCGACGTCGCCCGGCGGCTGCCCGACGGCGGACTGGAGTACATCGGGCGCGCCGACTTCCAGGTCAAACTGCGCGGCTTCCGGATCGAGCTCGGCGAGATCGAGAACGCGCTCGCCGCCCACCCGGACGTCGACGCCTGCGTCGTCACCGTGCACGAGGACCGCCTCGCCGCGTACGTCACCGGACGCGAGCCCGCCGACGTCCGCGCCTTCCTCGGCCGCTCGCTGCCCCCGTACATGGTCCCGGCGACCTTCACCGTGCTCGAGTCGCTGCCGCTCACCGTCAACGGCAAGGTGGACCGCGCCGCCCTGCCCGCCCCCGGGCAGCGCAGCGCCGCCGCCGCGGGCCGCCACGTCGAGCCGCGCACCCCGGAGGAGGAGGCCTTCGCCGCCGTCTGGACGGAGGTCCTCGGGGTGGACGGCATCGGCGTCCACGACGACTTCTTCCACCTCGGCGGCGACTCCATCCGGGCCGTCCAGCTGGCCGGCGCGCTGCACGAGCGCGGCTGGGGGCTGAGCCTGCGCGACGTCTTCAACGCCCCCACCGTCGCCGCCCTGCTGCCGCTGGCGAAGCCCGTCACCGAGGACCCGGACGCCCACGAGCCGTTCGCCCTGATCACCCCGGAGGACCGCGCCGACCTGCCGCCCGGCGTCGTCGACGCCTACCCGATGGTGTCCATGCAGCTCTCCATGGTCTTCCACATGGAGATCGCCGGCGGCACCGACAGCTACCACAACGTCAACTCCTACCGGATCTCCGGCGACCTCGACGAACAGGCCTTCCGCCGCTCCGTCGCCGAGGCCCTGGACCGCCACGCCGTGCTGCGCACCGGCCTGGACCTGTCCGGCTACGGCGAACCGCTGCAGCTCGTCCACGGCCGGCTGCCCGCCCCCGTCGACTTCGCCGACCTGCGCGGCGCGGCCGAAGCGGACCAGGACACCGCGATCCGCGAGGTGTTCGACACCCACCGGTGGACGCCCTTCGACCTCACCGCCCCGCCGCTGTTCCGGATCACCGTGCAGCGCCTGGCCGAGGACGCCTTCCAGCTCACCGTCTCCGAGCACCACGCGATCCTCGACGGCTGGAGCTTCACCTCGCTGCTCACCGAGATCCTGGAACGCCACGGCGCCCTCGCCGCCGATCCGCTCGGCGCGCCCACCCCGCCGCCGCGCACCGCCTTCCGCGACTTCGTGGCCGTCGAACGGCAGGCCGCCGGGGACGAGCGCTCGCTCGGCTACTGGCGCGAGCGGCTGTCCGGCGTCAGCGGCCAGCTGTTCCCCGGCAGCGAGTCCGTGCACGAGGCGCCGCGCACCGTCGAACGGGTGCTGCCCGAGGCGCCCGACCAGCTGCGGACCGTCGCCGACGCGCTCGGCGTGCCGGTCAAGTCGGTCGCGCTCGCCGCCCACCTGCACGCCCTCGCCGCCGTCACCGGGAAGCCGCGCGTCACCACCGGGCTGGCCGTCAACGGCCGGCTGGAACGCCTGGGCGGCACCGAGGTGTACGGGCTGTTCCTCAACACCGTCCCGCTGAGCTGCGAGCCCACCGGCGACCTGCTCGCCCTGGTCCGCGAGGTCCACCGGGAGGAGCTGGACATGATGCCGCACCGCCGGGTGCCCTTCGCCCGGCTCGCCCGGCTGATGACCGACACCGCGCTGGACAGCCAGTTCGGCTACCTGCGCTTCCACGCCCTCGGCCGGCTCAGCTCGGCCCGCATCGTGGACGGCCGGATCGGCACCGAGCCGACCCTGCGCCACGAACCCAACAGCTTCGCCTTCGGCGCCTCGGTGATCCAGGACCCGGTCACCCAGCGGGTGCTGCTCGCGGTGGACCACCAGCGCTCGCTGGTCACCGACAGCACCGCCGAGCAGTTCATCGACACCTACGCCACCGCCCTGCACACCATGGCCGCCGCCGCCCGAGACCTCTGAGGACCCGTCATGACCGATCTGCTGGACCGCCTGCGCGCCACCGTCGCCGCCCACCCCGGGCGCACCGCCGTGCTGGCCGGCGCCGACCGCCTGGACTTCGCCGAACTCGACCGCCGCACCGCCGCCCTGGCCCGCGCCCTGCGCGCCCTCGGCGTCGGCCGCGGCGACCGGGTCGGCGTCCACCTCGGCCGCACCGCCGACCTGCCGGTCGCCCTGCTCGCCGTCTGGCGGGCCGGCGCCGCCTACGTCCCGCTCGACCCGGCCTACCCCGCCGAGCGGCTCGCCTTCATGGCCACCGACGCCGGGCTCGCCGCCCTGATCAGCGCCGACGGCCTCCCGGCCGCCGAGGGCGTGCCGGTGCTGCGCCCGGACGCCGCCGCCGACGGGCCCGACCTGCCCGCCGGGGCGCACCCGCTCGACCCGGCCTACGTCATCCACACCTCCGGCTCCACCGGCCGCCCCAAGGGCGTCGAGGTGCCGCGCGGCGCCGTCGCCGCCCTGGTCGAGGCCCTGGAGGCCACCGGCGCCTACCGCGCCGAGCCCGGCGTGGTCGGCTGGAACGCCAGCGTCTCCTTCGACGCCTCCGTCCAGCAGTGGGCCCGGATCTGCCGCGGCGACACCGTCCTGGTCATCGGCGAGGAGCACCGCGCCGACCCGGCCCGGGTCGCCGCCCTGCTGGCCGAGCACGCCGTCACCGACCTCGACCTGACCCCCTCGCACTGGGAGCTGCTGCGCGAGCCGCTCGCCGGCGCCCGGGTGCCGCGGCTGTTCATGGGCGGCGAGCCCGTCCCCGAGCGCACCTGGCGGGAGCTGGCCGACGGCGGCATCGACGCGCTCAACCTGTACGGGCCCACCGAGTGCACCGTCGACGCCGTCACCGCGCCGATCAGCGGCCCCGGGCCGCACCTGGGCGAACCGCTGCCCGGGGTGCGCCTGCACCTGCTGGACGAGAAGCTCGCCGCCGTCCCCGACGGCGTCGCCGGCGAGCTGTACCTGGCCGGGCCCGGACTCGCCCACGGCTACGTCGGCCGGCCCGCGCTGACCGCCGAGCGCTTCGTCGCCGACCCGTCCGGCGGGCCGGGAGCCCGGATGTACCGCACCGGCGACCAGGCCCGGCGCGGCGAGGGCGGCCGGCTGGAGTACGTCGGCCGGGTGGACCGCCAGGTCAAGCTGCGCGGCTACCGGATCGAGCTCGGCGAGGTCGAGCACGCCCTGGCCCGGCTGACGGGCGTCCAGGCCGCCGCCGTCACCGTCCACGAACCCGCCCCCGGCGACCGGCGCCTGGCCGGCTACGTCACCGGCGCCGTCACCGCCGCCGAGCTGACCGAGCGGCTGCGGGCCACCGTGCCCGCCCACCTGGTGCCCTCGGTGATCACCGTGCTGGACGCCCTGCCGCTCACCCCCAACGGCAAGGTCGACCTGGCGGCGCTGCCCGTCCCCGCCGCCCCGGCCGCCCCCGCACAGGAGGCGACGGCCGGCACCGGCGGACTGGCGGAGCAGGTCGCCGAGGTCTGGAGCACCGTGCTCGGCGTCACCGGCGTCCGGCCCACCGACGACTTCTTCTCGCTCGGCGGCCACTCGATCGCCGCGCTGCGGGTCGTCCACCTGCTGCGCCGCCGGCTCGGCATCGAACTCCAGCTGCGCCACCTGCTCGACTCCGCCGACCTGGCCGCCTTCACCGCCACCGTCGGGCAGGCCGCCGCGGCCGGCACCGCCGCCCCCCGGCCCGCCCTGACCGCCCGCGCCCGGGCGGCCGGCGCATGACCACCGCGCTGCGGGTGCGGCCCCGCGTCGAGGGGGACTGGCTGTTCGTCCCCGCGCCCCAGCCGCACCGCCCCTACCGGCTGTTCTGCTTCCCGCACGCCGGGGGCGACGCCACCGCCTACACCCCGCTCGCCCGCGCCCTCGCCCCGGCCGCCGAGGTTTGGGCGCTGCGCCCGCCGGCCCGCGGCGGCCGGCTCGGCCACCCGATGCCCGCGAGCTTCGACCTGCTGGTCGACGCCGTCCTGGAGGCCCTCACCCCGCACCTGACCGGCCGGTTCGGCTTCTACGGGCAGAGCTTCGGCGCGCTGCTCGGCTACGAGGTCGCCCGGGCGCTGCCCGCCGAGCGGCGCCCCGAGCTGGTCGTCGCCGCCGCCGCCTCGCCGCCCGCCGCCTGGGCCGGGGCGGACCGCCCCCGGTACACCGCCGACGAGCTGCTGCGGCTGGCCGGGATGGGCGAACTCGTCGAGGGCGACGCCGACCTGAAGGAGAACGCGCTGCGCGGCATCCGCACCGACCTGGCCGTGGTCGACACCTACCGGCCCCGGCCCCACCCGCCGATCGGCTCCGCCCTGCACACCGTCGTCGGCGTCGAGGACCCCCTCCTCGCCGTGGGCGGCCTCGAAGGCTGGGCCGCCCACACCCGCGGCGGCTCCGGCCACCACGTCGTCCCCGGCGGCCACCTGCTCGCCACCGTCGACGGGCCCGGCCCGGTCGACCTGCTCTCCTCCCTCATCGCGCGGCCCGGCGCCGCCCACCAGTCCACGACGGAGCACTGATGCCAACCACCACCGCGGTCGACCTCACCGATCCCGACCTGTGGGCCCGCCCCGACACCCCCGCGCTGGTCGCGGAGCTGCGCCGGGAGTCCGCCGTCCACCGCACCGACACCGTCGACGACGGGCAGGTCTGGTCGGTGCTCTCCTACCGGCACTCCGCCGAGGTGCTGCGCAACGCCGCCCTCTACAGCTCCGAACAGGGCTCGCTGCTCGGCGCCGGCGAGGGCAACGTCCCGGTCGGCTCCGGCCGGATGATGGCCCTCACCGACCCGCCCCGGCACCGCGAACTGCGCGCCCCCGCCAACCCGTTCTTCGCCCCCGGCCCGGTGCGCGGCGCCGCCCGCGGCATCACCGACCTCGCCGCCTCGATCGTCGAGAAGGCCGTCGAACTGGGCGAGGTCGACCTCGTCGACGCCGTCTCCGCCCTTCCGCTGTCCGTCATGTGCGACCTCCTGGACGTCCCCGAGCAGGACCGCGAGATGGTCGAACGGGTCTGCGACGTCGCGTTCCTCGGCAACACCCCCGAGGAGCGCCGGGCCGGCCACCAGCAGCTCATCCCCTACCTGCTGCACCAGGTGATGCTGCGCCGGACGAACCCGAAGGACGACCTGATCAGCAAGATGGCGACCTACCGGGTCGGCGGCAAGCTGCTGCCGGTCGAGGACGTCGTGCTCAACCTGGACAACATCGTGGTCGGCGGCGTCCAGACGGTCCGTCACACCGCGGCCATGGGCCTGCACACCCTCACCCGGAACCCGGAACTGTGGCGGAAGCTGCAGCGCGGCGAGGTCGGCATGGACTCGGCCCTGGACGAACTCCTGCGCTGGACCTCGGTCGGGCTGCACACCCTGCGCACCGCGAGCCGGGACACCGAACTCGACGGCCACGCCATCCGGCGCGGCGACCGGGTCGCCGTCTGGGTGTGGTCCGCCAACCGGGACCCGGAGGCCTTCGACCGGCCCGAGGAGATCCTGCTCGACCGCAGCCCCAACAAGCACCTCGCCCTCGGCCTCGGCGCCCACTACTGCATCGGCGCACCGCTGGCCAAGGCCGAACTCGGCGCCCTGTTCACGGCGATGCTGGAACGCGTCGCCGTCATCGAGCCGACCGGCCCGGTCACCCACAACCGCTCGATCATCAACTTCGGCCTGGACCGCTTCCCGGTCCGCCTCCTCCCGCGCTGACCGTCCGACGGCGGCAGCCACCCGCACCGAACTGCCGCGTACCTGCCTCGCCTCCTGCCGTTGCGGGCCCCGGGCCGCCCGTACCTTCGAATCAACCCAAGGAGGACACCATGAGCAACCCGTTCGAGGACGACAACGCCGGCTACCTGGTCCTGGCCAACGACGAGAACCAGCACTCCCTCTGGCCCGTCTGGATCGACGTGCCCGCCGGCTGGACCACCGTCCACGGCGAGGACACCCGCCAGGGCTGCCTCGACTACATCGAGGCCAACTGGACCGACATCAGGCCGGCCAGCCTGGTCGCCTCCCTCGCCCACCAGTGAGCGCCGCCATGCCGACCTGGGAACTGAACCCCGGCCGCCCGGCCCTCGCCCACGCCCCGCGCACCGCCGACCTCGGCGAGGCCTGCGACTGGCTGCGGGAGAACGAGACCGAGCTCACCGACGCCCTGCACCGCCACGGCACGATCTTCCTGCGCGGCCTGCCGGTCGCGAGCACCGAGGACGTCGCGGCCGTGCGCGACGTGCTCATCCCCGAGCGCACCCCCTACCGCGAGAAGGCCACCCCGCGCAGCGACTACGGCAACGGGGTCTTCTCCTCGACCGACCTGCCGCCGGCCCAGCCGATCCGGATGCACAACGAGAACAGCTACACCCTCACGTTCCCCGGCCGGCTGCTCTTCGCCTGCCTGATCGCCCCCGAGGAGGGCGGGGCCACCCCGACCGCCGACTGCCGCAAGGTGCTCGAGCACCTGCCGGCACACCTGGTCGAGCGGGGGCGGACCTCCGGCTGGACGCTCACCCGCGCCTACTCGGACTACGTCTCCCTCGGCTGGCGCACCGCCTTCGCCACCGAGGACCCCGCCGAGGTCGAGGCCTACTGCCGGGAGAACGGCATCACCTGCGAGTGGCGCCCGGACGGCAACCTGCGCACCAGTCAGCTGCGCCCCGCCACCATCCACCACCCGCGCACGGGTGAGGAGGTCTGGTTCAACCACCTCGCGTTCTGGAACGAGTGGTCGCTCGACCCGGACATCCGCGAGGCGATGACCGAGGAGTTCGGCCCGGACGGCCTGCCGTTCAACACCGGATTCGGTGACGCCGAACCGCTCGGAAGCGCCGACGTCGACGCCCTCAACGAGGCGTACCACGCCGCGACCGTTCGCGAGCGGTGGCAGGTCGGCGACGTGATGCTGGTCGACAACGTGCTCTGCGCACACGGCCGGGACCCGTACCGCGGCGACCGCAGGATCGCCGTCTCGATGGGACAGCCGGTCGACGTCCTGGACTGCCGGCCCAGCGTCCGCCCGGACCTGGCCGCCGTCTGACCGCCGACCGACCGTCCCCATCCCGAACACCCCGTGCCGTGCCGTGACGTGAGTAGAGGAAGCACCGTGATCCCGGTTTCGTACGCCCAACAGCGTCTCTGGCTGATCGACCAGATCGAGGGGCCGACCGCGCTGTACAACCTGCCGTTCGCCCTGCGCCTGCGCGGCGAGCTCGACACCGCCGCGCTGCGCGCCGCGACGGCGGACGTGGTCGCCCGGCACGAGGCCCTCCGCACGGTGTTCCCGGTGGTCGGGGGAGTCCCGGTGCAGCGGATCCTGCCCGCCGAGGAGGCGCGGCCGCGCTTCCTGGTGCTGGACCGCGCACCGGCCGACTACCCCGCCCACCGGGACGCGGCCGCCGCCGAGACCTTCGACCTGAGCCGCGAACTGCCCATCCGGGTCACGGTGTTCACCCTCTCCCCGACCGAGCACGTGCTGCTCGTCGTGCTCCACCACATCGCCGGCGACGGCTGGTCGCTCGGCCCCCTGCTGCGCGACCTCGCCGAGGCCTACCGGGCCCGCCTCGCCGGCGGCGCCCCGTCGTGGGAGCCGCTGCCGATCCAGTACGCCGACTACGCGCTCTGGCAGCGCGACCTGCTCGGCGACGAGCACGACCCCGAGAGCCTGCTCGCCCGTCAACTCGACTACTGGCGAACCGCGTTGGCGGGCCTGCCGGAGGAACTGGAGCTGCCGACCGACCGACCCCGACCGCCCGCCCCCACCGGCGCCGCCGACTCCGTCGACCTCGCCTGGGACGCCGGCCTGCACACCGCCCTGCTCACCCTCGCCCGCACCCACCGCACCACCCTGTTCACCGTCCTCCAGGCCGGCCTGGCCGCCCTGTTCACCCGGCTCGGCGCCGGCACCGACATCCCGCTCGGCACCGGCGTCGCCGGGCGCGCCGACGACGCCCTGGACGACCTGGTCGGCTTCTTCGTCAACTCCCTGGTACTGAGGGCCGACACGTCCGGCGACCCGAGCTTCGCCGAGCTGCTCGGCCGGGTCCGGGAGGCCCAGCTCGACGCCTTCGCCCACCAGGACCTCCCCTTCGAGCGCCTCGTCGAGGAGCTCAACCCGCCCCGCGCGCTCGGCCGCCACCCGCTGTTCCAGACCCTGCTGGTGCTGCAGAACCACGGGCAGGACGCCGCGCCCGACCTGCCCGGGCTGGAGAGCGCGCCGGAACCGATCGGCCTGCGCGTCGCCAAGTTCGACCTCAACATCGGCATCGCCGAACAGCACGGCCCGGACGGCGCCCCCGCCGGGCTCACCGGCTCGATCGAGTACGCCGCCGACCTCTACGACCGCGCCACCGTCACCGCCCTCGCCGACCGGCTCGGCCGGCTGCTGGCCGGAGCCGCCGCCGACCCGCAGGCGCCCATCGCCACCCTGGACGTGCTCGCCCCCGAGGAGCGCACCCGCATCCTCGTCGAATGGAACGCCACCGACGCCCCCCGGTGGAGCGGCACCCTCGTCGAGTCCTTCGAGCGCCGGGCCGACCGCACCCCGCACGCCACCGCCCTCGTCCACGACGGCGGCAGCCTGACCTACGCCGAACTCGACACCCGCGCCAACCGCCTCGCCCACCACCTCACCGCCCTCGGCGTCGGCCCCGAGACCCCCGTCGCGATGCTGATGGAGCGCTCCGCCGACGTCGTCGTCGCCACCCTGGCCGTCCTCAAGGCCGGCGGCTGCTACGTCCCCATGCACCCCGGCCTGCCGCCCGAGCGGATGACCGGCGTGCTCGCCGACACCGGCGCCCCCGTGCTGCTCACCGACCGCGCCGACCCGGGCTTCCCGCACGGCGCCGCCGTGGTCCGCCCCGGCGACGAGGCCGGCGCCCCGGCCCACCGCCCCGGCGTGCCCGTCCACCCGGACCAGCTCGCCTACGCGATGTACACCTCCGGCTCCACCGGCCGCCCCAAGGGCGTCGCCGTGCGCCACCGCGACGTGCTCGACCTCGCCGCCGACCGGCGCTGGCAGGACGGCCGCCACCAGCGCGTCCTGCTGCACTCCCCGCACGCCTTCGACGCCGCCACCTACGAGATCTGGACGCCGCTGCTGGCCGGCAACACCGTCGTGGTCGCCCCGCCCGGCGCCCTCGACGCCACCGCCCTGCACGCCGTCACCACCCGCCACGACGTCACCGCCGTCTTCCTCACCAAGGCCCTGTTCGACCTCGTCGCCGAGCAGGCCCCGGAGACCTTCGCCGCCCTGCGCGTCGTCTGCACCGGC
Source organism: Kitasatospora sp. NPDC058063 (assembly GCF_042885395.1). Taxonomy (NCBI): domain Bacteria; kingdom Bacillati; phylum Actinomycetota; class Actinomycetes; order Kitasatosporales; family Streptomycetaceae; genus Kitasatospora; species Kitasatospora sp. NPDC058063. The sequence goes on along the minus strand of NZ_JBHVSD010000004.1, from coordinate 219,818 downwards.
GGCGAGGCCGCCTCCGGGGTGCTGCTGCGCCGGGTCCTGGAGGCCTGCCCCGAGCTGCTGCTCGCCCACGTCTACGGCCCCACCGAGACCACCACCTTCGCCACCCACCACCCGCTCGCCCCCGCCGACCTCGACGGCCCCCGGGTGCCGATCGGCGGCCCGCTCGACAACATGCGCAGCTACGTCCTCGACGCCCGGCTGCGCCCCGTCCCGCCCGGCGTCCCCGGCGAGCTGTACCTCGCCGGCGCCGGCCTGGCCCGCGGCTACCTGGGCCGTCCCGGCCTGACCGCCGAACGCTTCGTCGCCTGCCCGTACGCGCCCGGCGGCCGTATGTACCGCACCGGGGACCTCGTGCGGCTGCGCGCCGACGGCGCCGTGGAGTTCCTCGGCCGGATCGACGGGCAGGTCAAACTGCGCGGCTTCCGGATCGAACTCGGCGAGATCGAGGCGGCGCTGTCCCGCCACCCCGCCGTCCGCCAGGTCATCGTGATCGCCCGCGAGGACCGCCCCGGCGACACCCGGCTGGTCGCCTACTGCACCGCCGAGGCCTCGCTCACCCCGGCCGAGCTGCGCGCCTTCGCCGGCACCGCGCTGCCCGGCTACATGGTCCCCGCCGTGGTCGTCCTGCTGGACGCGCTGCCGCTCAACGCCAACGGCAAGGTCGACCGCCGTGCCCTGCCCGCCCCCGACCTCGCCGCCGACGACACCGGGCGCGCCCCGCGCGACGAGCGCGAACGGGTGCTCTGCGAGCTGTACGGCGAACTCCTCGGCATCGACGACATCACCATCGACGACGACTTCTTCGCCCTCGGCGGCCACTCCCTGCTCGCCACCCGCCTGGTCGGCCGGGCCCGCACCGAGCTCGGCGTCGAACTCGCCATCGGCGACCTCTTCCAGGCCCCGACCGTCGCCGGGCTCGCCGACCGGCTCGCCGACCGCGCGACCGGCACCCCCGCCCCGGCCCGCCCGGCGCTGCGGCCCGCCGACCGGCCCGAGCGGGTGCCGCTCTCCTTCGCCCAGCGCCGGCTCTGGTTCCTGGCCCGGGCCGACGGCCCCTCGGCCACCTACAACGTCACCCTCGCCCTGCGGTTGCGCGGCCCGCTCGACCCCGCCGCCCTGGAGGCCGCCCTCGGCGACGTCGTGCACCGGCACGAGGCCCTGCGCACCGTCTTCGGCGAGCACGACGGCACCCCGTACCAGCGCGTCCTCGACGCCCCCGCGACCGGCCTGCTCACCGTCACCGACCGCCCGAGCGACGAACTCGCCGGCCACACCTTCGACCTCGCCACCGACCTTCCGGTCCACGCCTACCTGCGGCCCGAGGGGGCCGAGGAGCACGTGCTGGTCCTGGTCGTCCACCACATCGCCGGGGACGGCGCCTCGCTGGGCCCGCTCTACCGCGACCTCACCGACGCCTACCGGGCCCGCCTCGCCGGCGACGCCCCGCCGTGGGAGCCGCTGCCCGTCCAGTACGCCGACTACGCGCTCTGGCAGCACGAACTGCTCGGCGACGAGGACGACCCCGGGAGCCCGCTCGCCCGCCAGCTCGCCCACTGGCGCGAGGCGCTGGCCGGCGCGCCCGAGGAGCTCCCGCTGCCGCTGGACCGCCCCCGCCCGCCGGTCGCCACCCACCGCGGCGCGGTCGTCCCGCTGGAGTTCGACGCCGACCTGCACGCCCGGCTCACCGCGCTCGCCGCCGAGCACGGTGTGACCCTCTTCATGGTCCTGCGGGCCGCGTACGCCACCCTGCTGCACCGCTTCGGCGCGGGCACCGACCTGCCCATCGGCACCCCGCTGGCCGGCCGCCTCGACGAGGCCGTGCAGGAGCTGGTCGGCTTCTTCGCCAACACCCTGGTGCTGCGCACCGACCTGTCCGGCCGCCCGAGCTTCGCCGAGCTGCTGGCGAGGGTCCGGGAGAGCGACCTGGCCGCCCACGCCCACCAGGACGTGCCCTTCGAGCGCCTGGTGGAGGAGCTGAACCCGACCCGCTCGACCGCCTGCCACCCGCTGTTCCAGGTGATGCTGGCCTTCGCGGGCGCCGCCGAGGACGGCCCGGACCTGCCCGGCGTGACGGTGACGGAGGAGCCGGTCGACTTCGGGACGGCCACCTTCGACCTCACCCTGCGCCTGGTCGAGCGGCAGGGCGCCGAGGGCGCCGCCGCGGGGCTGGCCGGCGTCCTGGAGTACGCCACCGACCTGTTCGACCGCGCGAGCGCCGAACAGCTGGCCGCCGCCCTGGAGTCGATCCTCCGCCAGGTCGCCGCCGACCCCCGGCGGTCCGTCGCCGAGCTGGACGTCCTGCCCGCCGGGCGGCGCGCCGCGGAGGCGGCCGACCACACCCCGCTGCCCGCGACGGTGCCCCTGGTACCGGCCGTCTTCGAGGCGCGGGCCGCGGCCACCCCGGACGCGGTGGCCCTGGTCTGCGGCGAGCTCTCGCTGACCTTCGCCGAGCTGAACGCCCGCGCCAACCGGCTCGCCCACGCGCTGATCGCCCGGGGCATCGGCCCCGAGCGCGTGGTGGCGCTGGCCCTGCCGCGCTCGGCCGAGACGGTGGTGGCCGTCCTCGCGGTGCTCAAGGCCGGCGGCGCCCACCTGCCGCTGGACGCCGAGTACCCGGCCGAGCGGACGGCCCACATGCTGGCCGAGGCCCGCCCGGCGCTGGTGCTCACCGACGACCGCTGGCCGCTGCCCGAGGTGCTCGACGGGCACCCCGTGCTCGACCTCGCCGAGGGCGCGGAAGGCCCGCAGACCGACCCGGCGCCGCGGGCCACGGCGGCCGACGCCGCCTACGTCATCTTCACCTCCGGCTCCACCGGCCGCCCCAAGGGCGTCGTGGTGCCGCACGGCGGCATCGCCGCGCTGCTGGCCGCCCACCGCGCGGGCGTGATGGCCGGGGTCGCCCGGCAGCGGGTCGCGCTCACCGCCTCGCTCTGCTTCGACGCCTCCTGGGACGGCCTGCTGTGGCTGGTCGCCGGCCACGAGCTGCACCTGATCGGCGGCGACGTGCGGCGCGACGCCCGGGCCCTGGTCCGCCACACGCGTCGGCAGGGCATCGGCGTCCTGGAGGTGACGCCCTCCTACGCCGAGCAGCTGATCGAGGAGGGCCTGCTGGAGGAGCCCGCGCCGGCCCTGGTGCTGCTCGGCGGCGAGGCCGTCGGCCAGGCGCTCTGGACGCGGCTGCGCGAGGCCCCGGGCACCGCCGCCCACAACCTCTACGGCCCGACCGAGTGCACCGTCGACGCCCTGACCCACCCGCTGGACGCCACCGGGCGGCCCGTCCTCGGCCGCACCGTCGCCGGCACCCGCTGCCACGTCCTCGACGAGTACCTCAACCCCGTCCCGGCGGGGGTGCCGGGGGAGCTGTACCTCGCGGGCGCCGGCCTGGCCCGCGGCTACCTGGCGCGGCCGGGCCTGACGGCGGAGCGCTTCGTCGCCTGCCCGTTCGAGCCGGGCGCGCGCATGTACCGCACCGGGGACCTGGTGCGCCGCACCCGCGACGGGGAGCTGGAGTACCTCGGCCGCACCGACCACCAGGTGAAGATCCGCGGCTTCCGGATCGAACCCGGTGAGATCGAGCGCGCCCTGACCGCCCACCCGCGGGTGCTCCAGGCCGCCGTCCTGCCCGACGGGGACGGGCTGCGCCTGGTCGCGTACGTGGTCGCCGACGGCCCGCTCGACCCGGCCGAGCTGCGCGCCAGCGCCGCCCGGACGCTGCCCGGCTACATGCTGCCGGCCGCGATCGTGCCGCTGGACGCGCTGCCGCTGAACGCCAACGGCAAGCTGGACCGGTCCGCCCTCCCGGCGCCGGACTTCGGGGCGCTGTCGGCGGGCCGGGCGGCGCGCACCCCGCAGGAGGAGATCCTGTGCGGGCTGTTCGCGGAGGTGCTCGGCCTGGACGGCGTCGGTATCGACGACGACTTCTTCGACCTGGGCGGCCACTCGCTGCTGGCCACCAAGCTGCTCAGCCGGGTCCGGGCGGCGCTGGGCGCGGAGTTGGGGATCCGGGAGGTCTTCGAGGCGCCGAGCGTGGCCGGGCTGGCCGCCCGCCTGGACGCCGGCTCCGAGCGGGCGGCCCTCGGTACGGGCCGTGAGCGCCCCGACCGCGTCCCGCTGTCCTTCGCCCAGCAGCGCCTGTGGCTGATCGACCGGATGGAAGGCCCCAGCGCCCTCTACAACGCGCCGCTGGCGCTGCGCCTGACGGGGGAGCTGGACGCCGCCGCGCTGGAGCTCGCCCTCGGCGACGTGGTCGCCCGGCACGAGAGCCTGCGCACCCTGATCGAGGAGTTCGACGGCACCCCGTACCAGCGCGTCCTTCCGGCGGGGGAGGCCGTGGTCCCGCTCGACACCCGGGACTGCCCCGCCGACGAGGTGGCCGCCACGGTGGCCGGGCTCTGCCGCCACGCCTTCGACCTGCGCACCGAACTCCCCGTCCGCGCCGCCCTGCTGCGGGTCTCGGCCGAGGAGCACGTGCTGGTCCTGGCGCTGCACCACATCGCCAGCGACGGCTGGTCCCTCGGCCCGCTGGTCCGCGACCTCACCGGCGCCTACGCGGCCCGCACCGAGGGCGCCGACCCCGGCCGGGCGCCGCTGCCCGTCCAGTACGCCGACTACGCGCTCTGGCAGCGCGAGCTGCTCGGCGAGGAGAGCGACCCCGAGAGCCTGGCGGCCCGCCAGCTCGCCCACTGGCGCGAGACCCTGGCGGACCTCCCGGACGAGGCGACGCTGCCGCTGGACCGTCCCCGCCCGCCCGTCGCCTCCCACCGCGGCGACCGGGTGGCGCTCACCCTGGACGCCGAGTGCCACCGCGAACTGGTCGCGCTCTCCCGGGCCCACCGGGTCACCCTGTTCATGACCGTGCAGGCGGCTCTCGCCGCGCTGCTCACCCGCCTCGGCGCGGGCACCGACGTCCCGATCGGCTCGGTGGTGGCCGGGCGTTCCGACGAGGCGCTGGACGAGCTGGTCGGCTTCTTCGTCAACACCCTGGTGCTGCGCACCGACACGTCCGGGAACCCCAGCTTCGCCGAACTGCTCGGCCGCGCCCGGGAGACCGCCCTCGGCGCCTACGCCCACCAGGACGTGCCCTTCGAGCGCCTGGTGGAGGAGCTCAGGCCGGCCCGCTCGCTGGCCCGCCACCCGCTGTTCCAGATCATGCTGGTGCTCCAGAGCAACGAGCGGGCCGAGCCGGCCACGGCGGGTCTGCGCGTCGAGCCGCTCGCGGCGGGCAACGGCTCCGCCAAGTTCGACCTCAGCCTGATCGCCGAGGAGTCCTTCGGCCCCGACGGCGAGCCCGCCGGGATCGACTGCGCCCTCGACTACGCCACCGACCTCTTCGACCGGGAGACCGTCGAGGCCGTCGCCGTCCGCCTCGGCCGGCTGCTGGCGGCGGTGGCCGCCCGGCCCGAGCTGCCGATCGGCCGCATCGAGCTGCTGTCGGCCGAGGAGCGCGCCGCGCTCCCGGCGGCCGGCGCCGCCCTGCCGGCCGAACTCCCGCTGCTGCCCGCCGCCTTCGCGGCCCAGGCCGCCAGCACCCCGGAGGCCGTCGCGCTGGTCTGCGGCGAGGTCCGGCTGACCTTCGCCGAACTGGACACCCGGGCCGAGCGGCTCGCCCACCGCCTGCGGGCCGCTGGCTCCGGGCGGGAGTCGGTGGTCGCCCTCGCCCTGCCGCGCTCGGCGGAGACGGTGGTCGCCATGCTCGCCGTGCACAAGGCCGGCGGCGCCTACCTGCCGCTGGACGCCGAGTACCCGGCCGAGCGCACCGCCCACATGCTCGCCGACGCCCGCCCGGCGCTCGTCCTCACCGACGACCGCTGGCCGCTGCCCGAGGTGCTGGCGGGCCTGCCCGCCCTGGACGTCGCCCCGTCGTCCGAGGACGCCCCGCCGGCCGAGGACGCCGAGGCCGGCGCGTCCCACCCGGGGTGGTGCGCCCTCGACCCGGGCGACGCCGCCTACGTCATCTACACCTCCGGCTCCACCGGCCGCCCCAAGGGCGTCGTGGTGCCGCACGGCGCCGTCGCCGCCCTGCTCGCCGCCCACCGCGCCGCCCTGATCCGGGGCACCGAGGAGGCCCACGGCCGGCAGCGGATCGCGCTCACCGCCTCGCTCTGCTTCGACGCCTCCCTGGAGCCCCTGCTCTGGATGTTCGCCGGGCACGAGCTGCACCTGATCGGCGACGAGTTGCGCCGCGACCCGGCGGCGCTGGTCCGCCACACGGCCGCCGCCGGGATCGACGCCCTGCACCTCACCCCGTCCTACACCGAGCAGCTGATCGAGGAGGGGCTGCTGGACGCACCCGCGCCGCGCCTCCTGCTGCTCGGCGGCGAGGCCGTCGGCCAGGCGCTGTGGCAGCGGCTGCGGGAGCACCCCGACACCGCGGGCCACAACTTCTACGGTCCGACCGAGGCCACCGTCTACGCGCTGACCCAGCCGTTCGACGCGGCGCGGCGCCCCGGTCTCGGCGGCCCGATCGCCGGGGTGCGGGCGTACCTCCTCGACGAGTACCTCAACCCCGTCCCGGCGGGGGTGCCGGGGGAGCTGTACCTCGCGGGCGCCGGCCTGGCCCGCGGCTACCTGGCGCGGCCGGGCCTGACGGCGGAGCGCTTCGTCGCCTGCCCCTTCCAGTCGGGCGCGCGCATGTACCGCACCGGGGACCTGGCCCGCCGCACCCGCGACGGCGGCGTCGAGTACCTCGGCCGCACCGACCACCAGGTGAAGATCCGCGGCTTCCGGATCGAACCCGGCGAGATCGAGCAGGTGCTGGCCCGCCACCCCGCCGTCCGCCAGGCCGTGGTCACCGTCCGGGAGAGCGACACCGGCGACCGCCGCCTGGTCGGCTACTGCACGGTGGACCGGGAGGCGCCCGAACTCGCCGCCGAACTGCGGCGCTTCGCCGCCGAGTCGCTGCCCGGCTACATGGTGCCGGCCGCCGTCGTGCTGCTCGACACCCTGCCCCTGACCGGCAGCGGCAAGGTCGACCACCGGGCGCTGCCCGCGCCGGACTTCGGGGCGCTGTCGGCGGGCCGGGCGGCGCGCACCCCGCAGGAGGAGATCCTGTGCGGGCTGTTCGCGGAGGTGCTCGGCCTGGACGGCGTCGGTATCGACGACGACTTCTTCGACCTGGGCGGGCACTCGCTGCTGGCCACCAAGCTGCTCAGCCGGGTCCGGGCGGCGCTGGGCGCGGAGTTGGGGATCCGGGACGTCTTCGAGGCACCGACGGTGGAGGGGCTGGCCGCCCGCCTGGGCACCGGCTCGCGGCGACCGGCGCTGAGCGCGGCGGGCGAACGCCCGGAGCGGGTGCCGCTGTCCTTCGCCCAGCAGCGCCTGTGGCTGATCGACCGGATGGAAGGCCCCAGCGCCCTCTACAACCTGCCGCTCGTCCTGCGCGTGGCGGGCGAGCTGGACGCCGCCGCGCTGGAGCTCGCCCTCGGCGACGTGGTCGCCCGGCACGAGAGCCTGCGCACCCTGATCGAGGAGTCCGACGGCACCCCGTACCAGCGGATCCTGCCCGCCGGGCAGGCCCGCGTCCGGGTCGAACTGCTGCCGCCCGGCACCGAGCCGGCGAGCTGCACGGCCCGCCCCTTCGACCTGGCCGCCGACCTGCCCGTCCGCGCCCACGTCATCCCGGCCGGGCCCGGCGAGCACCTGCTCGCCCTCGTCCTGCACCACATCGCCGGGGACGGCTGGTCGATGGGCCCGCTGCTGCGCGACCTCGCCACGGCCTACGCGGCCCGCACCGGCGGCGCGGCCCCGCAGTGGGCGCCGCTGCCCGTCCAGTACGCCGACTACGCGCTCTGGCAGCGCGAACTGCTCGGCGAGGACGGCGACCCGGAGAGCCTGCTCGCCCGCCAGCTCGCCCACTGGCGGGAGGCGCTGGCCGGCCTGCCCGAGGAGCTGTCGCTGCCCGTCGACCGGCCGCGCCGAGCCGCCGCCTCGCACCGCGGCGACCGGGTCGTCGTCCCGTACGGCGCGGAACTCCACCGCGCTCTCGGCGAGTTGTCGCGCCGGCAGCGGGTGACGATGTTCATGACCGTGCAGGCGGCCCTCGCCGCGCTGCTCACCCGCCTCGGCGCGGGCACCGACATCCCGATCGGCTCGGTCGTGGCCGGGCGCGGCGACGAGGCGCTGGACGAGCTGGTCGGCTTCTTCGTCAACACCCTGGTACTGCGCACCGACACGTCCGGCGATCCGAGCTTCACCGAGCTGCTGGCCCGCGTCCGGGAGACCCAACTCGACGCCCATGCCCACCAGGACGTGCCCTTCGAACGCCTGGTGGAGGAGCTGAACCCGGCCCGCTCGCTGGCCCGCCACCCGCTCTTCCAGGTGATGCTGCTGCTGGAGGGCCGGGGCGACTCGGCGCCGCTCGCCGCGGCCGGCCTGGACGCCTCGGCGGTGTCCTCCGCAGGGACGGTCGCCAAGTTCGACCTGAGCGTGGGCCTCGGCGAGTCCTTCGACGCCGACGGTGCGCCCGCCGGCCTGGAGTGCGCGATCGACTTCGCCACCGACCTCTTCGACCGGGAGACGGTCGAGGCGATCGCCGTGCGCCTCGGCCGGCTGCTGGCGGCGGTGGCCGCCCGGCCCGAGCTGCCGATCGGCCGGATCGAGCTGCTGTCGGCCGAGGAGCGCGCCGCGCTCCCGACCGCAGGCGCCGCCCTGCCGGCCGAACTCCCGCTGGTCCCGGCCGCCTTCGCGGCCCAGGCCGCCCGCACCCCGGAGGCCGTCGCGCTGGTCTGCGACGACGTCCGGCTGACCTTCGCCGAGCTGAACGCCCGCGCCAACCGGCTCGCCCACCACCTGATCGGGCGGGGCATCGGACCCGAGTCCGTGGTCGCCCTCGCCCTGCCGCGCTCGGCCGGGAGCGTGATCGCGACCCTGGCCGTGCTCAAGGCCGGCGCGGCCTACCTGCCGCTGGACGCCGACCACCCGGCCGACCGCACCGCCCGCACCCTCGCCGACGCGGCCCCCGTCCTCGTCCTCACCGACGAGGGCTGGCCCCGGCCCGAGGCGCTGGCCGGCACCCCCGTGCTGGCCCTCGCCGAGGCCACCGGGCCGGACACCGACCCGGCCCCGCGCGCCTCGGCCGGCCACGCCGCCTACCTGATCTACACCTCCGGCTCCACCGGCCGCCCCAAGGGCGTCGTCGTCCAGCACGGCAGCCTCGCCGCCCTGCTGGCCGCCCACCGGGCCGGGCCGATCGCCGCCGCCGAGGCCGCGCACGGCCGACTGCGGGTCGCGCTCACCGCCTCGCTCTGCTTCGACGGGTCGCTGCAGAGCCTGCTCTGGCTGTTCGCCGGGCACGAGCTGCACCTGATCGGCGACGAGCTGCGCCGCGACCCGGCCGCGCTGGTGCGGCACGTGCGCGCGGAGGGCATCGGCGCCATGGACGTCACCCCGTCCTACGCCGAGCAGCTCCTCGCCGAGGGCCTGCTGGAGGGCGCCGCCCCGGCCGTCCTGGTGCTGGGCGGCGAGGCCGTCGGCCAGCAGCTCTGGACGAGCCTGCGCGCGGCGCCGGGCACCACCGCCTACAACCTGTACGGCCCGACCGAGGCCACCGTCTACGCCCTCGGCCGGCCGCTCGGCGGGGCGGAGCGCCCCGGTCTCGGCGGCCCGATCGCCGGGGTGCGGGCGTACCTCCTGGACGAGTACCTCAACCCCGTCCCGCCGGGCGTGCCCGGGGAGCTGTACCTCGCAGGCCCGGGCCTGGCCCGCGGCTACCTGGGCCGCCCCGGCCTGACGGCGGAACGCTTCGTCGCCGACCCGTCCGCGGCCGGGGCGAGGATGTACCGCACCGGGGACCTGGCCCGCCGCACCCGCGACGGGGAGCTGGAGTACCTCGGCCGCACCGACCACCAGGTGAAGATCCGCGGCTTCCGGATCGAACTCGGCGAGATCGAGCACGTGCTGACGCTCCACCCGCGGGTCGGCGCCGCCGCCGTGCTGCCCGCCGCGGACGGGCTGCGCCTGGTCGCCTACGTGGTGGCCGACGGCCCGCTCGATCCCGCCGAACTGCGCGCCTTCGCCGCCGGCCACCTGCCCGGCTACATGCTGCCCGCCGCCGTCGTCCCGCTGGCCGCGCTGCCGCTCACCGGCAGCGGCAAGCTCGACCGGACGGCGCTGCCCGCACCGGACTTCGGGCAGCTCGCCGGCGGCCGCGCCGCCCGGACGCCGCAGGAGTCGATCCTGTGCGGGCTGTTCGCGGAGGTGCTCGGCCTGGAGGTCGTCGGCATCGACGACGACTTCTTCGACCTCGGCGGCCACTCCCTGCTCGCCATGAAGCTGCTCGCCAAGGTCCGCGGCGCCCTCGGCACGGACCCCGGCATGCGGGCGCTGTTCGAGACACCCACCGCGGCCGGGCTCGCCCGGCGGCTCGACCACGGCCCGGCGGCCGACGCGCTGGACGTCCTGCTGCCGCTGCGCGCCGGCGGCGACCGGCCCCCGCTGTTCTGCGTCCACCCGGCGGCCGGCATCAGCTGGGTCTACTCCGGGCTGCTGCGCCACCTCGGCCCCGAGCAGCCGGTGTACGGCCTCCAGGCCCGGGGCCTGCGCGGCGACGCACCGGCGAGCGTCGCCGAGATCGCCGAGGACTACGTGCGGCAGATCCGCGCGGTGCGTCCCGACGGCCCGTACCACCTGCTGGGCTGGTCCTTCGGCGCGGTGGTCGCGCAGGAGATGGCCGTGCGGCTGCGGGCCGAGGGCGCCGAGGTCGGCCTGCTGGCCCTGCTCGACGGCGCCCCGGCGGTCCGCACCGCCGACGCCCCGCCCGTCGAAACCGCCGACACCCTCGCGGAGTTGCTGCACTCGCTCGGCCACGACCCGGCGGACGGCCGGGGCCTCGCCGATCTGCGGGCCGTGCTCGGGGAGGCCGTGGCCGTGCTGCCGGAGGTCTTCGACCGGCACCGCAAGCTGATGGCCGAGCACGTGCCGGGCCGCTACCGGGGGGACGCCGTCTTCTTCGGGGCGACCACCGGCAAGCCCGCCGACTGGCCGTACGAGCAGAGCTGGCGGCCGTACCTGGACGGCCGGATCGAGAGCCACCGCCTGGCCTGCGCCCACGGCGAGCTGACCCGGCCGGAACCCCTCGCACGGATCGCCGCCGTGCTGACCGAGAAGCTGCACACCGAGACGCCGCACACCGAGACGCCGCACACCCAGAAGCCGGGAGCGTGACCCGCGATGACCACCACCGTCCCGATCGAATCACCGGCGCCGCCGGAGCGGCCGCGCGGCCGGTGGGGCCTGTGGGCCCAGGGGGACTTCCGCCGGCTCTGGATCGGTGAGACCACCAGCACCCTCGGCACGGCCGTCGGAAGCGTGGCGCTGTCCCTGGTGGCCGTGGTCACCCTGGGCGCCGGCCCCTTCGCGGTGGGCGTGATCAACGCCGCCGCCTGGCTGCCCTGGCTGTTCCTCGGCCTGCCGGCCGGAGCCTGGGTGGACCGCTGGCCCCGGGTGCGGGTGATGCTGGTCTGCGACCTGCTGCTGCTCGTCCTCTTCGCCAGTGTCCCGGTGTCCGCGTGGCTGGGGGCGCTCTCCCTCGCCCAGCTGGTGGTGGTGGCCCTGCTGACCGGGGCGGTGAAGGTGTTCTTCTCCACCGCCTACGGGGCGGTGCTGCCCACCCTCGTGGCGAAGGCCGACCTGCTGGAGGCCAACGTCAAGCTGCGCTCCGGGGCCTCGGCGGCGGAGATCGCCGGCCCGGGCGCGGCCGGTCTGCTCGCGCAGGCCTTCGGTGCCGCCAGCGGGATGCTCGCCGACTCGCTCACCTACCTGGTGTCGGCGTTCTGCCTGCGGCGGATCAGGACGGAGGAGCGCCCCCCGCCGGTGTCCGAACGGCGCGGCATCCCGCGCGAGATCGGCGAGGGCGTCCGGTTCCTGCTGCGCGATCCCTACCTGCGCACGTTCGCCTGCTTCGCGGCGGTCGGCAACCTGGGACTGAACGGCATCCAGGCGGTGCAGACGGTCTTCCTGGTGCGCAGCGTGGGGATCGAACCGGGCGCGGTGGGCGCGGTGTTCGCGCTGGTGAGCGTCGGCGGGCTGGCGGGTGCGATGCTGGCCGGGCGGATCGCCCGGAGGCTGGGCACCGCGCGCGGGCTGCTGGTCTGCGAGCTGGTGGTCGCGCCCTTCATCCTGCTGCTGCCGCTGGCGGGCGAGCGGCTGCCGCTCGTGGTCAGCGCGCTCGCCTGGGCCGTCGCGGTCTGCGGCGTGGTGGCGGGCAACGTCCTGGCCGGCAGCTTCTCCCAGGCCTACTGCCCGCCCGAGATGATCGGCCGGATCAGGGCCAGCTCCGCGACCCTCAACTACAGCGCGATCCCGGTGGGAGCGCTGCTCGGCGGCTGGCTCGGCGAGGTGATCGGCGCCCGCGGCACCATCTGGCTGATGGCGGGCGTGCTGCTCTCGGCCGGCGGGGTGCTGCTGGCCAGCCCGCTGCGCGGCCTGCGCGACTTCCCGACCCGGCCGTCGGACCCCGCCGCCTGACCGCGCCGCCCGGCCCCCGCCCCACCCCGCGCCACCTCCCGACCCGCCCTCACCCGGAGGCCCCGATGACCCGCACCGCCCGCCCGCGCCACTACCTGATGTGCCGTCCGACCCACTTCGAGGTCAGCTACGCGATCAACCCGTGGATGGACCCCGCCAAGCCGGTGGACACCGACCTCGCCGTCGCCCAGTGGGAGCGGCTGTACGCCCTCTACGGCGAGCTCGGCCACCGGGTCGACCTGATCGACCCGCTGCCCGGCCTGCCCGACATGGTCTACGCGGCCAACGGCGCCACCGTGGTGGACGGCAAGGTGCTCGGCGCGCGCTTCCGCAACGCCGAGCGGGCCGCCGAGGGCCCGGCCTACCTGGAGTGGTTCCGCGCCCGGGGCTTCGAGACGCGCGATCCGGAGCACGTCAACGAGGGCGAGGGGGACCTGCTGCTGACCGCGGGCTCCGTGCTGGCCGGGCGGGGCTTTCGCAGCGTGGCCGACGGGCACGCGGAGGCCCAGGAGTTCTTCGGCCGACCGGTGATCGGGCTGGAGCTGGTCGACCCGCGCTACTACCACCTGGACACCGCGCTCGCCGTGCTCGACGGCGACGAGATCATGTACAACCCGGAGGCCTTCTCGGCCGGGAGCCGTGCCGTCCTGCGGCGGCTCTTCCCGGACGCGCTGCTGGTGGGCGGCGAGGACGCGGCGGTGTTCGGCCTCAACGCGGTGAGCGACGGCCTGCACGTGGTGCTGCCGGAGGCGGCCGTCGGCCTGGCCGCGCGGCTGCGCGAGCGCGGCTTCCGGCCGATCGGGATGGACCTCAGCGAGCTGCTCAAGGGCGGCGGCAGCGTGAAGTGCTGCACCCTGGAGATCCGTTCGGAGATTGGTTCGGAGATTCGTTCGGGGATTGGTTCGGAGATCCGTTCGGAGGTCTGAGAAGCGGCTCCGCCGGGCACCGGTGATCAGTGGTGACCACCGGTGCTCGGCTGTAGATCGGCCGTTGACCGCCCCCGGCCAGACTGGTGCCACACCACGACGGAACCCCTTCCCTCCGGGGAAGCGACCCAAGGGAGCACCAGAGATGACGCAGCGTCCGGCCACCGCCCGTACCCGCCTGCGGCTGTTCACGGTCGGCCTCGGGGTGGTCGTCGCCCTGGGCGCGGGCCTCTCCGCCACGGTCGCCGTGGCGGAGTCGGCCGGCACCGGGACGGCGACGGTGGTGAGCGGCGACGCGACGCCGACGGCCGTCCCCACCCCGACCCCGACCGGCACCGGGCACGGCAGCACCGGCGACTGGAACAGCACCGGTTCCTGAGCATGCCGAAGCCGGGCGCAGGATCGTTTCTTCAGCAGCCCGACGAGAGCCGGTCGGCGGCCCGCCGCCCCTTCGGGACCGAGGGAGCCGACGGGACGGACGGAGCCGATACGGCCGATGCGGCCGACGGAGCCGGCGCGGCCGACGTGGCAGAACCCTCCCGCGCGGACAGCAGCCCCGCCACCTCCGCCGCCTCCGGCAGCCCCAGCCGGACGAAGATCCGGTGCGCCTCCCGCAGCCGGCCGCCCGCCTCGGCCTCCCGCCCGAGGTCGGCCAGGGTCCGGCCCAGCACCACCAGCGCGTGGCCCTGGTCCCGCTCGGCACCCAGCTCCTCGCACAGCTCCAGCGACTGCCCGGCGTGCTCCAGCGCCTCGTCCGTCCGGCCCAGCGACCGCAGACTGTCCGCCATCCGGTAGCGGGCGTGCGCCGCCCGGGCCCGCAGACCGGCCGCCGAGGCCACCGCCAGGCACTCGCCGAACCAGGTGACCGCCTCCTCGTGCCGCCCCAGCCCGTGCAGCGCCAGCCCCAGCACGTACAGCGTGTACGCCCGGCCCGGATCGTCGTGCCGGGTCCGCAGTTCGGCCAGCACCTCGTGGCAGATCGGCACCGCCTCGGCGGCCCGCCCGCTGCGCACCCGGGCCAGCGCCGCGTTCACCGTCGTCACCAGCGCCCCGGAGCGGTGGCCGAGTTCGCGCGCCAGCAGCAGTGCCTCGTCGTAGTGCCCGACGGCCTCGTCGTAGCGGCTGAGGAACTGGCAGACCAGGCCGAGGTCGTTCAGCGCCTGGCGCAGGATCACCGTGTCGCCCGCCGAGCGGGAGGCGGCCACCGCCAGCCGGGAGGCCGACTCCGCCTCCTCCAGCCGGGTGGCGGCCAGGGCGACGTTGCCGCGGAGGAAGTGCGCCCGGCCAGCTGCCCGGTGGTCGGCGCGGTGGACCGCGGCGGCGGCCAGGTCCTGTGCGGTGGTGGCCAGCTGACGGCTGGGCGGGGCGAGGACGAACGGCGTGAGCGCGATCAGCAGATCGATCGCGGCGCGCAGCGGCTCGGGCCCCGGGCCCTGCCCCGGCCCGTGTGCCGGCGCACGGCCGTCGGCAGGGGCGGGCGGGGCGGCCTCGGCGTCGTCCGCGAGGGTCCAGCCCGCCACCTGGGCGGCCAGCGCGATCGCCCCGGAACCCTCCGCCTCGGCCCAGGCCCGCGCCCCGTCCGGGCCGTCCAGCGGAACGCCCGCGCTGCGGGCGGGCCCCAGCGCGCCGGCCGCCGGATCCCCGGGAACGGCGTGCTGGAAGGCCGTGCACGCGGTGGCCAGCAGGTGGTCGAGCATCCGGTCGCGGGCCGCCACCGCCGCGCCGGGATCGTCCGGACGGCGCCGGGCGAACGCGCGCAGCAGGTCGTGGAAGCGGTAGCGGCCGGGGAAGGGCGACTCCATCATCGCCACGTCCACCAGGGCCTCCAGCAGGTCCTCGGCGTCGTACTCGTCGAGGTCCAGCAGGGCGGCCGCGGCCTGCAGCCCGAGGTCCGGGCCGTCCACCGAGGCGGCCAGCCGGAACGCCCGGGCCTGGGCGGGCGTCAACTGGCGGTAGCTCAGTTCGAAGGCGGCCGCCACCTCCAGGTCGCCGATGCGCAGCTCGTCGATCCGCCGGCGTTCGACCGCCAGCCGGCGGCCCAGCGTCTGCACCGTCCAGCTCGGCCGGGCGGCCAGCCTGGCCGCCACGATCCGCACCGCGAGCGGGAGGTGGCCGCAGACGAGCAGCAGCTCCCGGGCGGCCTCGGCCTCGGCGGCCAGCCGCTCGGCGCCGATGGTGCGGCCCAGCAGTTCGAGCGCCTCCTCGGGTTCGAAGACGCCCAGGTCGGCCTGGACGGTCGCGGGCAGGCCGGACAGCCGGGTGCGGCTGGTGGTGAGCACGGCGCAGCCGACCGCGCCCGGCAGCAGCGGTCTGATCTGCGCGGTGTCGTGGACGTTGTCGAGCACCAGCAGCAGCCGCCGGCCGTCCACCACCGAGCGGAACAGCGCCGAGCGGGCGTCCAGCCCGTCCGGCACCGCGTCGGCCGGCACGCCGAGCGCCACCAGGAAGCCGCTGAGCACCGCCTCCGGGTCGGCCGGGGTGGCGTCGGCGCCCCGCAGGTCGACGTAGAGCTGCCCGTCCGGGTAGGCCTCGCGCACCCGGTGGGCGACGTGCAGGGCCAGCGCGGTCTTGCCGACCCCGCCCATGCCGACCACGGTCGCGATCGCCAGCGCCTGCTGGCCGGGCGCGCCGAGGGCCCCGCGCAGCCGCTCCACCAGCACCGTGCGGCCGGTGAAGTCGGCCGCGTCGGGCGGAAGCTGGGCCGGTCTGGGGGCCGGCACGCCGCTCCCGGCCGGGGCGGCGGCGGGTGCGTCCGGCGCCGCGGGTCCGCCGGCCGGCTCCGGCGACCCGGCCCCGGGAGCGGTCCGCTCCGCCGGGCCGGCGACGGGCGCGGCCGGCCCGGGCACGGCGGACACCGGCCGGAGGACCGGCGCCGGGGCGGCCAGCGTCGGGTCGCCCTCCAGGATCCGCTGGTGCAGCAGGTCCAGCTCCGCTCCGGGCGCCACGCCCAGCTCGGCCAGGAACAGCTGACGCGCGCCGCGGAACACCGCCAGCGCGTCCGCCTGCCGCCCGGCCTGGTACAGCGCGCGCATCAGCAGCCCGTACGCCCGCTCGTGCAGCGGGTGTTCGGTGGTCAGCGAGGTCAGCTCCGGGATGCACCGGGAGTAGCGGCCGAGCGCCAGGTCCAGGGCGATCCGCTCCTCCAGCAGGGTCAGCCGCAGCTCCTGGAGCCGCTGGCGCTGGCGCTGCGCGAACGGGCCGGGGATGCCGGCCAGCGGCTCGCCCTGCCACAACTCCAGTGCCTGGTTCAGCAGATCACGCGCCTGCTGCGGCTCCCCGGCGGCCGCCGTGCGCTCGGCCTGCGCCGCCAGCTCCTCCGCCTGCGCCGCGTCCACCGCGTGCTTCGGCAGCACCAGCCGGTAGCCGTCCCCGACCGAGGTCAGCACGGTCGGCGCGTCCGGTTCCTCGCCGTGCAGCACCTTGCGCCACCGCCAGGCGTACGTGCGCACCGTCGTCATCGCGGTGCCCGGCGGCTCCTCGCCCCACAGGGCGTCGATCAGGTCGGTGGCGCTCGCGCCGTGGCCGGGCCGCAGCAGCAGCACCGCCAGCATCGCCTGCTGCTGGGGGCTGCCCACCTTCAGCGCGGTCGCGCCGCGCTGCGCTCTCATCAGTCCCAGCACCGAGAACCGGAAATCATCCATCCCTGCACCTGCCCGCCTCATGTGCTCGCCCCCGTCCGCGCACGTGCCGCCCCCCGATTCGATGAGCCCCTATCAACCCACGGCACCCCGCGGGATGTCGAGGGATCATCGACCCGGTGGTGATCCGGCGTTGATCGGCCGTGACCACAATCGACGGTGTGGCGCCCGCAGTCGGCCCGGCCCCGACCGCCGGACCCGCCACGTCCCCGGTCGCCCGGCCGCCGTCCGGCCGACCACCACGGCTCTCGGAGGCGGACCCCCCATGAACACCGACCTGCTCCACCGGCTGCTCGACGTCGACCCGGCCGCCGGACCGGTCGACCTGCTCCACCGCGCCCGGGGCGAGCGCCACCTCCCGTACCTGGTGCTCGCCGCACTCGCCCGGGACGGCGTCCGGATGGGCCAGCACGCCCGCGCCGAGCTGCAGCGCGCCCGCGACCGGGCCGAGTGCTACGCGGGCGTCGCGCGCGACCTCGCCGACGCCACCGGGGTCCGTCCGGTCCGTGACCTGCCACTGGCCGGCTACTACCCGCCCGACCTGCCCCGGCCGCTGGCCGAACTCGTCCTCGTCAGCCCCACCGAGGCCACGCTCTGGCAGGCCGTCAACCGGCTGGTCACCGATCACCCGGTGGAGTCCGTGGAGGTCACCCTGCTCGGCGAGCGGCCCCGGCACACCGCCGTCACCCTGCGCTGGCCGGGCGAGGACCCGCTGCTGGACCCGTGGTACCAGGTACGGGTCGCCACCGCCGCGCTCACCGGCGACCTCGCCTCCGTCCCGGTCCGCCCCTACCTGGCCGCCGACGACCACGTGGAATGCCTGATCGCCCTCGCCGAGGAGGGGCTCGGGCGCGCCTTCCTCGCGGGCGATGTGATCGACGTGGCCCAGCTCGCCGGGCAGCCCTTCGACCCCGTCGAGACCGCCGCGGTGGTCGCCGCCTACCGGCTCGCCCCGGAGGCCGCGGCCCTCCTCGACCTCGCCGCCGAACACGTGCCGCTCGGCTCCCTGCGGGACGTGCGCACCGTCCTGGAGGCCGAGGTCGCCCCCGAACGGCGCCGCCGCCGCGGCCGCCACCACCCGCTCCGGCCGCGCCACGGCACCCTGCTGCGCCGCACCGTCATCCGGCACCGGTGGGACGAGGCCCTGCTGCTCCCGGCCGGCGACGCGACCCTGCTGCTCACCCCGGTCGCCGACTACCTGCTCGGCCCCGAGGGCACCCGGCCGACGGCCTCCGAACGCGCCGCCGCCCTCGCTGCCCTGAGCGACTGGGACGCCACCGCCCCCGGCGGCCCGGACCGGGCCCCGTGCACCGGCCTGCCGGAGCCGCGCCACCGCTGAGCGGGCCCGCGGGCGGCGGCCGGGGGCGGGGGTCGGGGTGGGGGTCGGAGGTGGGGGGGCTTGCCGAGCGGCCCGGGAAGTCTTGTATCGTTCCTGGCGAATCATCCAGAGGGGTGGAGGGACCGGCCCTACGAAGCCCCGGCAACTCCCCGTTCGACCCGGCGTCCGAAGTACGCGCCGTGCCGTCCGGGGGCAGTGCCAACTCCGGCCTGTCGCCACTGTGGCGCGGGAAAGATGAGGAGACACGGTGCTCTCTGTGCTGTCCTTCGCCCGGGCGCTTCCCGCCCCGGCGCTTTCGCGTACCCGTCTCGTGCCCGGCGCAGGCAATCGGCCGTTTCCCCCGGCCCGTCCTCGCTGACCACACCCCCCGGCTCCCCGCCAGGAGCCGCCGTGAGCAGCGACCGTCCGCTGCTCCGGGCCCCGAGACTGGAGTACCCCCACATGGAGAACACGAGCGGCGTCGGCGTGCTCGACAAGGTCACCTCGATCCTCGGCACCCTGGAGGCCGGCCCCGCCACGCTGGGCGGCCTGGTCGCCGCCACCGGCATGGCGCGGCCCACCGCCCACCGGCTGGCGGTCGCACTTGAACACCACCGCCTGGTCAGCCGGGACACCCAGGGCCGGTTCATGCTCGGCCCGCGGCTCGGCGAGCTCGCGACGGCGGCCGGCGAGGACCGGCTGCTGGCCGCGGCCGGCTCGGTCCTCTCCCAGCTGCGCGACATCACCGGGGAGAGCGCCCAGCTCTACCGACGGCAGGGCGAGGTGCGGATCTGCGTGGCCGCCGCCGAGCGCCTCACCGGCCTGCGCGACACCGTTCCGGTGGGCGTCACCCTCCCCATGAAGGTCGGCGCCGCCGCCCAGATCCTGCTCGCCTGGGAGGAGCCCGAACGGCTCCACCGCGGACTGCAGGGCGCCCGCTTCACCGCCACCGCGCTGAGCGGCGTACGGCGCCGGGGCTGGGCCCAGTCGGTCGGCGAGCGCGAACTCGGGGTCGCCTCCGTCTCCGCGCCGGTCCGCGGCCAGTCCAACCGGGTGGTCGCCGCCGTCACGGTGTCCGGGCCGATCGAACGCCTCACCCGGCACCCCGGCGCCCAGCTCTCCCAGGCCGTGGTGGAGGCCGCGCACCGGCTCACCGAGGCGCTGCGCCACCCCTGAGCGGGGCCCCGCCCGCGTCGGGCCCCGGCCGCATCGGGGCCCTGACACGGGCGGGGCCGTCTGCCCCGGGCTCAGGCCCGGGGCAGCAGCACGGCGCGGGAGGGACGGGGGATCCGGCTGATCACCGAGCCGATCAGGGTGCCGATCGACACCCCGAAGACCGCCGACACGGCCGTCAGCACCGACTGCGCGCCGTTCCCGACCTCGATCTGCGCGGTGTGCAGCAGGCCGAAGGAGCCCGGTACCACGATCCAGAACGCCGGGAGGTAGAGCACCTGCCAGAGCGGACCGCCGGGCAGCCAGTGCACCAGGGTGGCCGCGGCCGCGGCGGTGACCGCGCCGGCCAGGCCGCCGACCGCCGCGCCGTGCGCCGACCCCACCACCACCTGGACCGTGACGCTGACCGCGATCACCACGACGATCCACGGGACGGCCGAGGGCGGGGTGTTCACGCTGACCACCACGCCGGCCACCGCGAGCGCCAGCCCCAGCGCGATCACCCACCAGCTGGGCCTGGCGACCTGCACGTCGGCCAGCGCGGCGGCCGGCACGCCGGCCGCCGTCGCGGCCGCGGCCACCCCGGCGAGGAACAGCGCCAGCTGCACCGCACCGGACACCAGCCGGGCCGTACCCGCGCTGGCCGCACCCGCGGCGATCTCCGACAGCCCGGTGACGAGCAGTCCGCCCGGCAGCAGGATCGCCAGCGTGGCCACGATGGTCCGCAGCGGGCCCTCCAGCAGCCCGGCCCGGGCGAGCGAGAGGACCAGCAGCGCGACCAGGAAGCCGGCGGTGACGGGCAGCAGCGGCCGCAGGTACGGCAGCCGCCGGGCGAGCACGGTCAGTCCGACGACGATCAGCGAGCCGAGCCCGGCCGCCAGCACATTCGCCGCCACCGGCTGGAGGAAGAGGCAGACCCCCACCCCGACCGGCAGCGCCCCGAGGTCCGACACCCACGCGGGCCGGCGGGCCGGGGCCCGCCGGATCCCGTCCAGCTCGGCGAGCGCCCGGGGCCCGTCGAGCTCGCCCGCCCGCAGCCGGTGCACCAGGTGGAGGACGTCGGCCGTCTGCTCGAACCGCAGCGCGGTGCCGACCGGCTGGAACCGGGTGGCGTCGTCCGGCCCCAGCGCGACGAAGAGCCCGTTGGTCAGGGCGGCGACCCGTACCTCCGGCGCCCCCAACGCCCGCCCCAGCCAGTGGAGCTCCTCTTCGACGTCATGGACGGGCAGGCCGCCGCCCAGCAGGGCTTCGCCCAGTTCGAGGAGCAGACGGCGGAGCGGGTCGGGCGGGGCGTCGGTGCCCCGGACCGGGGGAGACTTGCTTGGCATGGCAGGTATCGTCCCATCCCGCCCGAATCGGTCCGACTCTGCCCCGGTCTGATCGGTTCTGCTCACCGTCCGCCCGTGACACCGCCGGGCGCTGTCACGGGCGGACGGTGAGCACCAGCTTCCCCGTGACCCGGCCGGTCTCGCCCTCGGCGTGGGCCTTGGCAGCCTCGGCGAGCGGGTAGGTGCCGGAGACGTGGACGCGCAGCTGCCCGGACTCGGCGAGGGCGGCGATCGCGGCCATCCCGGCCCGGTCGTGCTCGACCAGCAGGGTCTTCGCCGTCACGCCCAACTCGGCGGCACGCTCGGCCAGTCCGTCGAGGTCGTGGGGCAGGATCGACACCAGGACGCCGCCGGGCCGGAGCGTCTCCAGGGAGCGCAGCCGGTACTCCCCGCCCAGCGGGTCGAGGACCACGTCGACGTCCCGGGCCTCCTGCACGAAGTCGGCGGTGCGGTAGTCGATCACCTCGTCCGCGCCCAGGCCCCGGACGAAGTCGTGCTTGGCGGCGGACGCGGTGCCGATGACGTACGCGCCGCGCGCCTTGGCGATCTGCACGGCGACGTGCCCCACGCCGCCGGCCGCCGCGTGCACCAGGACCCGCTGCCCCGGCCGGACCCCGGCAGTGTCGACGAGGGCCTGCCAGGCGGTGAGCGCCACCAGCGGGAGCGCGCCCGCCTCGACGTGGGTCAGTGCGGCGGGCTTGGGCACGAAGGCCCGGGCGGGGCCAGTGACGTACTCGGCGTGCGAGCCGGCGCCGTACGGGTAGGGCAGCATGCCGAAGACCTCGTCGCCCGGGGCGAGGAGCGAGACGCCGAGGCCGACCGCCTCGACGGTCCCGGAGACGTCCCAGCCGAGGGTGAACGGGGGCTGCCCGAGGAAGATGCCGCGCTCGCGGTGCTTCCAGTCGGTGGGGTTGACCCCGGCGGCGTGGACGGCGACGAGGATCTGGCCGACGCCGGGCGTGGGCCGTTCGACCTCGGCCTCGTGGAGGACGTCCGGGGCGCCGAGGGTGGTCTGGGTGACGGCTCGCATCGTGTTCGTGGTCATGGACCAAGCCTGCGACCGGGGCCCTGACCTGCGAAATGGCAAGATGGTCAAAGACCGATAGGATCGTGCCATGCCTGCGATCGCACCCCGCGGCCACCGCGGCCCCGGTTTCATCGCTCTCCCCGGCGCCCTCGGTCTCCCCGGCGACCGGCCGCCGCACCGCGTGGTCGTCCTCGCCCTCGACGGCGTGTACCCCTTCGAGCTGGGCATCCCCAACCGGGTCTTCCCCGGCGTGCCGGGAGCGTACGAGGTGGTGACGTGCGCCGCGACGGACGACCGGACGGTCGCCACCGACGCCGACTTCACGATCACCGTCGGGCACGGGCCCGAGGCGCTGGAGAGCGCCGACACGGTCGTCATCCCGCCCTACGCCCTGCACCGCGTCACCGCCGACCTGCCGGACGCCGAGCGCGCGGCCCTCGCCCGGATCCGCCCCGGCACCCGCATCGTCTCCATCTGCACCGGCGCGTTCGCCCTGGCCGCCGCCGGCCTGCTCGACGGCCGCCCCGCCACCACCCACTGGGCGCTGGCGCCGGCCTTCCGCCGGATGTTCCCCCGCGTCGCCCTGGACGCCGACGTGCTGTTCGTCGACGACGGCGACATCCTCACCTCGGCGGGCGCCGCCTCCGGCCTCGACGTGTGCCTGCACGTGGTGCGCTCCGACCACGGCAGCGCCGTCGCCAACCAGGTCGCCCGGCACTGCGTGGTGCCGCCCTGGCGCGAGGGCGGCCAGGCCCAGTACATCGAACAGCCGGTGCCGCCGGAGGGCGCCAACGGCACCGCCGCGACCCAGGCCTGGGCCCTGGAACACCTCGACCGCCCGCTCGCCCTGAGGGAGTTGGCCGCGCACGCGCGGATGAGCCCGCGCACCTTCGCCCGCCGCTTCCAGGAGGAGACCGGCACCAGCCCCGGCCGCTGGCTGATCCAGCAACGGCTGCACCGCGCCCGCCACCTGCTGGAGACCAGCGACCTCCCGGTCGACCGGATCGCCACCGAGATCGGCTTCGCCACCGGCGCCTCGCTGCGCCAGCACCTGCACGCGGCGATCGGGGTGTCGCCCCAGGCCTACCGCGCCACCTTCCGCGGCCGGGCCGCCGCCCCGAGCCGGACCTGACCGGCCGTCGCCCCGGTTCCCCGCTCCGGTCCGAGCTGATGATGCTCTCCGCGCTCCCGGTCGCCGAACTGCGCGGTCAGGCGGATGCGCTCGCGCGGGAGATCCGCGAGGTCGACGTGCGGATCCAGCGCACGAACTGGGAGGTCGATCTGCTGGACTGACAGTCCGGCATGATCGGACGATGTGGAGCAGGTAGCAGCTTCGGAGGCGTGCACACACCGAGGGCCGGCGGTACTCCGGCCCACTCCTGGCGCGTGAAGAGCAACGCGGGGTTCGACTCCCCATCAACAGTGCAGCTCAGCACCGCGTACAGGTAACCGTGCACAGCACACAGCACATCACCACGTGCAGGTCCGCGGCGGCGAGGGCGGGTTCGGGGCATTCCACATCGCAGCTCCGCGCAGGAAGTCGGCGGGCCCGACTTCCTGCGCGGCGCGCCGGCCCGGCTCAGGCGTGGAGCGTGAACGGGGCACTGGAAGCTTCGCCTCCGTATGATCCCCGCATGTCCTGGATACGCCGCCGCTCTCGCGCCACCGAGCCCACCGAGTCGTCCCAGCGCACCGAGCGTTGCGAGCCGCCCGAGAGCCGACTGCCCGACCGCGAGTTCCTCGCCCTGGTTCGCGATGCCCTTGAGGAGATCGCCCCCGGCAGCACGGAGGGCACCGAACTCAAGGGCAACTCGCTGCTCAGCCCCCGGGGCTGGGCCGTCGCCGTCGGACCGGCAGGACACGGGGACAACCGGCACTACGACCTGATCGCCTTCCCGGACGTGAGTGTCCAGCCCGACGTCCCCTGCTTCACGGACTGCGTCGTGGTCGTCAGCACCCCGCGCGCGGCGGCCGGGCTGTGGGCCCGTTCCGCCGGTGCCTGCATGCTCGAACTGCTCGACGGTCGCGGGCAGTTCGCCGATCACCTGAGCCCCGACCAGGAACACGGCGTCCCGGGACGGCGATCCATCACCTCGGGCGTCCTGGCCTACGGACTCTCCGCCGAGGAGAACCTCCGGCTCCAGAAGGAACTGCTGGAGGCGCAGGCACTACGCAAGATCGCCGATACCTTCACCGCCGACCTGGAGTCGCCCTGGTTCAACGGTGTCCACCTCTTCTACGGTGGTGCCCCGGGCGCCGTGGAGGCCGAAGTCCGGGTCAACGGCGAGCGGCACGAGGCCGCCTCCGCTGCGTTGGCCGCCCTCGGCCTGCCCGAGCCTGCGGTCTTCACCGTCGCCCGGTCCTTCACCCTGGTGCTGCCCGCCGGCTCCGGCCGGGAGCGGCACGACCACGCCGACGGCGGGAGCGGATGCGACTGCGGCGGGGCCTCGGCCTGAGCGGGTGAAGCGCGCCGGCTCAGGCGTGGAGCACGACGTTGGGCAGCGGGCGGCCTTCGGCGTCGAACAACGCGGCGCCGCAGTCGCAGTGCTCGTCGGCGAGGGTCTCGCTCGGCGGCAGCTCCCACACCAGCATCTGCGAGCAGTCCGGGCAGTTCAGACTGACCAGGGTCGCCTCGGGCCCCGAGCCCCAGGCCCGTACCGGGAGGCCCTCGTGCAGCAACCCGGCGGGCTCGCGCCCACCGGTCAGCGCGACCAGCAGCTCGTAGGTGTCGGTGCCGTTCTCCCGCACCAGGAGCGTGCGGCCGAGGTCCGCCAGCACGCCGGCGAGGTGATCGAGCTGACGGACCGGGACGTCACCGCGGCGCAGCGTCGGATCGTCCTCGGCCGCCCGGTGGACCACATCGGTGTCGATGCCCGCCGGTTCCGCCCCGAAGGCCCGTACCCGACCGGCCACGAATGCCGCCAGCTGCCCCGGGTGGTCCTCGCCGGTCCAGTCCATCGTGAACATCACCCGGTCGACCCGGACTCCCCGCGCCCGCTCGTCGGGGGTCAGGACCAGCGCTTCCAGCTCTTCCGACTCTTCCAGCTCCGTCATGGTGAGCACGCTATCAACGGGGTCGGACGGGCCTTGGCGATCCCGGTAGCCACCACACCACCGTCCTGCGGGCCGCGGGCCTGCTCACCACGGAACGCTCCGGCCCCGGCGTCCGCCTCGCCCTGACCCGGCTCGGCGAGGCCCCCTCCAGGACCGCCCCTGAACCCCGCCCGGACGGGGCCGCGAGCGTCCGCATCCTCCCGCGGTGAGCCGCGACGACCTGCGCGGACGCACCGGCGAGCATGCCGCTACGGTTCCTCCGTGACTTCCCCCGCCTGGACCGATGACGAGATCATCGCCGGCCTCCACGAGTTCGCCGAGGCCCGCGGTCTTCCCCTGCCCGCGCCGACGAAGGCCGCCGACGAGTTCGAGGCCCTCACCGGATTTCCGATGGCGCCCCTGCTGCGGAGGATCTACTGCGAGGTCGCCGACGGCGGCTTCGGGCCGTACGGCGGCGTCGTCTCGCTCACCGAGTCGAAGCGGCGGTTCAGCCACGAGGCGTCTCTGGCGCGCGTCTACCGGAAGTGGGCCTCCGAGCCGGGCTTTCCGTCCAGCGTGGTGCCGTTGGTGACCCTCGGCGGTGTCATCTGGTGGTGCCTCGACCTCAGTACCCCGCAGGGCGCCATGTGGGGCATGGACGAGAACGCCTGCGACCACCACTACGTGTCCCCGCAGAAGTTCACGCTGGCGGAATGGCTCACGGACTGGCTCCGCGGGAACGACACCTTCCCGACGGTTCCCCCTGTTCCGGACTGCCCCGACTGCTGACGGGCGGCCGGCTGCGGCCCGTTCCCTCGGCGCTCGGGCCGCAGCCGGTCCGGCCGCCTGCTACCGGGACCGGGGCGCGGTCGAGAGCGGGGTGGGAGGGCCGGTCGGGGTGGGGGTCCAGGTCGGGTTCGGGGTGGGAGGGCCGGTCGGGGTGGGGGTCCAGGTCGGGTTCGGGGTGGGAGGGCCCGTCGGCGTCGGCGTCGGCGTCGCCGTCGGGACGGGAGTCGGGGTGGACGTGGCGGTGGAGGCCGGGCCGGTGGTGCTGTGGTCCTGGGCGAAGGCGGCGGGAAGGCCCACACCGATTCCGGCGAGGAGCAGGACGGAGCCGCCGCCCATGAGGGCCGCCCGGGTGCGGCGGCGCGCCCGCACGCCGGCCTGGAGGCGCTCGCGGTGCCGGGGTTCGAAGGGCGTCTGTTCCTGGGTGTCGCGCATCATGCGTGTCAGCTCCTGTTCGAAATGATCCATGTGTCGTTCCTTCACCCCACCGGCTCGCTGACCTCCGTCAGGGCCTGTCGCAGTTTCGCCACCCCGCGCGACACCAGGGAACGGGCGGTGCCCAGCGGGCAGCCCATCACCTCGGCGACCTGCTGCTCCGGCAGGTCCTGGTAGTAGCGCAGGACGACCGCGGCCCGCTGCCGGGCCGACAGGAGGGCCAGTGCGGCCTCCAGCCGGGTGGGTTCGTCGACGGCGGCGGCCAGGTCCTGACCGTCCGCCGTCTCGGGCAGTTCCCCGGTGGGGCGTTCGCCCCACCAGCGGCGACGGGCCGAGCGGGCCGCCGCACGCACCAGGACCTGGCGCACGTACGCCTCGGGGGCCTGCCCGGCGACCTTCGGCCAGGCGGACCACAGCTTGAGGAGCCCCTCCTGGAGCAGGTCCTCGGCCCGGTGCCGGTCTCCGCCGGTGAGCAGGCGCGCGAGGTGGAACAACGCGGACCAGCGCGCCGCGACGAACTCGTCGAAACCATCCGCTCGCGACTGCCTCATCCGGCACCGCCCTTCCGACCCGCGAACACCTGTACCTGTTGAAAGGCACTGGCGCCCGGACCGCTATGCACCGCGATCCTGTGAGCTGGATCACTCGCGGGCGGTCGCGGCGCCTACGGCCGCGTCACGGGGTGGTCGCCCGGGTGGTCTCCACAGACCAGTTCGGCCGCCCGCAGCGGATCGTTGCCCGCGCGGGCGAGCAGTGCTCCGACGTCGTAGCCCGGTGCGTCGGGGCCGCTGCCGAGGCCGAGGGTCAGGCCGGGTTCGCAGCGGGTCGCCCGGACCGCGGCCGACAGCTCGGGCCGCAACTGCTCCAGGGCGCGCACCAGCGCCCAGGCAGCCTCGTCGAGCCGGGCCTTCCGTGCCGGGTCGCAGGCGGCGAGGGCCTCGGCCACCCCGTGGTCGTCCGGGTCGTAGTCCTCCAGCAGCGGCAGCAGTTCGGGGGCGCCGAGGATCTCCGCCGCCCGGAAGGTGAGGACCTCCGCGCCGTCCGGATCCGCCAGCAGCTCGCGCAGGGGCGCGGTGGCGCGCGGGTCGCGCCGCCGCGCCAGACCGCGGACGCCCTCCGCGCGGACGTCCGGGTCCGCGTCCCGGGTCCGTTCCCAGAGGGCCGCCCGGACCGCCGGGGTGTCGGCCCCGGACTGGAAGCCCAGCGAGAACGTGGCCCAGTTGCGCACCTCCGGGTCCGGGTCCCGGGCGAGGGCGATCAGCGCGCGGACGTCCGGCCCGTCGGGCAGCCCGCTGTCGAAGCCCCCGAGGGCGATGGCCGTCGCTTGCCGCACCTCGGGGTCCCGGTGCCCGGCCAGGGCCACCAGGACGGGCACGGCCCGCCGGTCCTGGGTCTGGTCCAGGGCCCGTGCCAGCGAGCGGAGGACTTCGGGTTCGGACTCCCGTACGGCCAGGGCGGTCAGGGCGTCGGCAGCCCCCGCCCGGACGTCCTCGTGCGCGTCGCTCGCGAACCCCAACAGGTCGCAGCCCAGGGCCCGTTCCACCGGCCGCGGCGACCCGAGCAGGTCCACCGCGCGCGCCAGTGCCCCGCGCCCGTCGGCCTCGGCGGCCCGCCGCAGCAGTCCCTCGCACGCGTGCCGGTCCTGCGCGCCGAGGGCCTGCCCGACCAGCTCCGTCACCGGTTCCGCCGTATCCCCGTCCCTGTTCATCCCGGCAGTCTCGCGCACGGTGCCCGCCCCGCGCACGGCGGTTTCCGCCGCTGTCCCTCGGCCCCCTGCACCTCGGCCCCGTACCTCGGCCCCGCACGCGGCCCGGCCCGGCGGCCGGGCGTTCCGCTGCGGTGGGTCGGGGCCAGAGCCGGGTACCGGCCAGGGTGGCGGAGGCCGTGCCCGCCGCCGTAGCGTGCGGGTTCGGGACGACGCCGGACGGCGGGGAGAGGCGACATGGCAGGGCAGGACACGCGGTTCGCCGCCTACGCTCCGGACCCGGCCGAGCGGCCTGCTCCGGTGACCGCGGTGGTGGCGGAGGCGACCGGGGACGATGTGCCGAGGCTGGCCGCGATCCAGGCCCGGGCGCGCGGTGGTTCGGCGGGCGCATGGGCGGACCGCATCCGGGGGGCGCTGCGTGCTGAGCGCAGCCTGGTGATCACCGCGAAGGTGTCCGGTGCAGCCGTCGGGTACGCGAGCGCGGCGTTCCTGCCCGAGCACGCCGGGGACGGTGCCCCGGCCGGCCACTACCTGACCGGTGTCACGGTGGATCCCGACTGGCGGCGCCGTGGAATCGCGAGGCTGCTGACCCGGCGCCGGATGGAATGGGCCTGGGGAGGAGGGGCGGCCGTCTGGTGCTTCATCTCGGCCAGGAACCGCGCCTCGCTCGACCTGCACCGGGAACTCGGCTTCGAGCAGGTGGAGTTCGGCGCCTCCTTCCAGGGCATCAATTTCGCCGGTGGCGAGGGCCGGCTCCTGCGAGCGGACCCCCCCGCGACCGTGACGGTGCGTGCGGCCGGGCACGGTTCCCTGTGAGGCGATCGATCCCGCACCCGGGAGCGGGCCGTGATCGTTCGTCCGGCCCCCGTGGTGCAATGTCGTCCATGGCGACACTTCTCGACACGGCACTGACGTTCCGCTCCCTGCACGTACCGGGCTCGCCGTTGGTCCTGCCCAACGCATGGGACGGCGCTTCCGCCCGGGTGGTGGCGGAGGCGGGTGCCCGTGCGATCGCGACCACCAGTGCCGGGGTCGCCTGGTCGCTCGGTCACGGCGACGGCGATCGCCTGACCCGCGACCAGGCGCTCGGCGCGCTGGCCCGGATCACGGCCGCCGTCGACGTACCGGTCACCGCGGACATCGAACGCGGCTACGCGACCGACCCGGACGGTGTGGCCGAGACCGTTCGAGGCGTCCTCGCGGCCGGGGCCGTGGGCATCAACCTGGAGGACACCCTGCGTCCGGTCGGCGAGCAGGCCGAACGGATCGCGGCCGCCCGTGAGGCTGCGGACGAGACCGGCGTCCCGCTGTTCATCAACGCCCGCATCGACACGCACCGCCTGCCGCCCGGTGACCGCACGACCTGGCTGGACGAAACGCTCACCCGCGCCCGCGCCTACGCGACGGCCGGTGCGGACGGCATCTTCGTCCTCGGCACACCGGACACCGGGACGGTCAGGACGCTCGCGGGTTCTCAACCCCTGCCGGTGAACGTCCTGGTCGGCCCCGGAGCACCGCCGGTGTCCGAGCTCGCCGAGGCGGGCGCTGCCCGCATCAGCGCGGGGTCCTCCCTCGTCGAGGCCGCGTACGCGCTGGTTCGCAGGGCGGCCCGGGAACTGCTGGAGAGCGGCACAACGACCGCGCTGGAGGGCGGATTCGACTACGCCACCCTCAACGCACTGCTCCTGGGCGGGCCCCGCACGGCTGCTTCTGAGTGAACGTGCAGGGCGGCCTCGCGCGCCGGGGACGTGGTGGGGGGAGCGGGCGGGCCGCGACGGTGATCCACCGTGTCGAGAACGGGAAGCTCGCCGAGAAGTGGTCGGACAAGGACCTTCTCGGCTTCCTCCAGCAACTCGACGTCGTCCCGACGCCCGGCGGGAGTTCGGAGTAGGCCAGGACGGGGGCCGGATCGATCCGACGAGCGCCTGCACGCGTGTCCGATGAGGATGGCGGAGAGCCACTTGCTGATCCAGAATGACGGAATGGTCACGCTTGAGACTCCCCGGTTGATCCTGCGTCGCTGGCGCGAGGCGGACGTCGCGCCCATGGCTGCCGTCAATGCCGATCCCGAGGTGATGCGGTGGATCCGGGACGGCAGCGTCCGTGACGAGCAGCAGACCCGCGCCGGGATCCGGGCGTGGGAGGGCGAGTGGGAGTCGCGGGGCTTCGGCCTGTTCGCCGTGGAGATCCGCTCCACCGGCGAGCTGGCCGGGTTCACCGGGCTTTCGGTGCCCGCGTTCCTGCCGGAGGTGCTGCCGGCGGTCGAGGTCGGCTGGCGGCTGGGACGTTCCCACTGGGGGCGGGGCCTGGCCACCGAGGCGGCTGTGGCCGCTGTCCGGTTCGGGTTCGAGGAGCGGGGGCTGGAGCGGATCGTCAGCATCGCCCAGGTGGGCAACGACGCCTCCGAACGGATCATGACCAAGCTGGGGATGCACCCGGCCCGCGAGACCGTCAATCCCACCAGCGGTCGGCGGGTCCGGGTGTTCGAGCTGTCGGCGGAGCAGTTCGCCGCAGCCCCGCGCTGACGGTCCGGGCGCCCGTCCAGGCGTTCGTCCAGGCGCGCTTTCAGGCCCAGCGTCGCCGGTTCTTGACATTGCGTGCTCCCTCAGGAGCCGTCGGCCCACCAGGGTGGACGACAAGGCAGACTCCTCCTGGGCTGACCGGCGGCGACGGATTCCAGGGGGAACCGATGGAAACGTACGCTGCTGCGCGGACTCGTGGGAGTGCCGCTCGGCGCGATGACGCTGATCTCCGGAACCGGCCGTTCCTGGGCGGGCCAGCCGATCGGAACGATCGACGTCAAGCCGCCGGCACCGAACGTGGAGTGGACCCGCCGCTGGGAGGGATGGGGCACCTCGCTGGGCTGGTGGGCGAACCGGATCGGGCCCCGGGACGACCTGGCCGACCTGCTTCCAGCTCGACTGGAACTCCGACGACCCGTCCTCGTCGAGCTTCGACTGGAGCCTGGACGCCAAGCAGCGGGGCGTTCTCCAGCAGGCGAAGGCCCGGGGCGTGGACACCTTCGAGCTCTTCGCCAACTCGCCGATGTGGTGGATGCTCAAGAACGACAACCCGGAGGGCGCCGCCGATGGGCTCTGCAACCTCCAGGACGGCAACTTCGACCGCCACGCGGCCTACCTGGCGACGGTGGCACGGTATGCGCACGACCACTGGGGCATCGACTTCGCCTCGGTCCAGCCGTTCAACGAGCCGGGCCTGAACTGGGGCAACAAGGCGGTGATGAACACCACCCAGGAAGGCTGCTTCTACACCCACGCCCAGCAGGCCGACCTCATCCGGCGGACCCGCGCCCACCTGAACGTCCGGGGCCTGACGGGGACGCTGGTGGCGGGCCTCGACGAGAACGGCACCGCGCTGGCCCGCAACACCTGGACGAGCCCGGAGTTCGACGCCGTGACCAAGGCGGCCGTCGGCCGGGTCAACGTCCACGGCTACGACGAACTCGGCGGCGACCGGGCCGGGTTGTACGACGCGGTGTCCGCCGACGGCAAGCGGATCTGGAACTCCGAGTACGGCGACGGGTGGGCGCACGGCCTGGCCCTCGCCGAGAACCTGCACGCCGACCTGCACCTGCTCCACCCTTCGGCCTGGGTGGCGTGGCAGATCCTCGACTGGCACGGCTTCGGCGCGATCGACTTCACCGACGGGGCACTGGTCTGGGTCAACCCCAAGTACTGGGTGCTCGCTCAGTACATGCGGCACATCCGCCCGGGGATGACGATCATGGACACCGGCCACAACAACGCGGTCGCGGCCTACGACGCCGTCAACCACAAGCTGGTCGTGGTCGCCTACCTCCTCGAGGACGCGCAGTGGCTCACGTTCGACCTGTCGGCGTTCTCGCAGCCGGGCGTCCACGGCGCCGCGGTCAAGCGCTGGGTCACCGGCGTCGGCGCCGGTGACGGCCAGCGCTACCAGTACTACGCGGACACCGTGATGAACGGCGGGCGGTTCTGGTCCGACTGCGGTGCCTACAGCGTCCAGACCTTCGAGGTCTCCGACGTCCACCTGTAGCCGTTCGCGTCCCCGGCCGGGCCCGCCCCGGCCGGGGACCTCCGTCGACTTCCCGCGCGGGGTGGGTGGGGTCGGGCCGATTGGTCGTGAGCGATGGTCCGGTGACGGTCCGTCATGACAGGATCGGTGCGGGTCGGCACCGTGTCGACCGGAAGGAGGAGACATGGCCGAGGACAGCAAGGTGACGGAGTCCGCCAAGGACAAGGCCGTGTCCGGCAAGTACGCGGGCACGGAGATCACGATCGAGGGCGAGGAGCACATCATCATCCGGGAGGACGAAGTCCCGGTGAGCGCCGACGGCGAGTGATCCGGCCGCGCCCACGCTTCGGTGCGGGCTGATCCTCGCCCGTGCCGGAGCGGAGCGGAGCGCCGTCCGGCAAGGACATGGGCCCCGTCGGCCGCTAGAAACCGCCACTGCCGACCGGGCCCTTTCTGTTGCGTTTCCGCGGGTCGTAGGCTCGGCTCGCCATCCACCGTCCCCGGACCGGACGAACCGGGACAGGATCACCCTGCATCCCAGCTTCCGGGACCGGATCACGGGAGACTTTCGGCACTTCCCGCGTGGGGCGGGAGGGGGGCTATGCCGGGTGCTCGTGGGCGATGGCCCGGAGGACGTCGGCGAGCCACGTCAGGTGGTGGCTCAGTGCGCGGTCCGGGTCGGCGACTACGTCCCGCAGGTGCTGCCAGGATTCCGAGAGCTGTCCGATGGTGAGTTCGTCCGGCGTCCGGGTGACGTCGTAGAGGTCGTTCGGGGGGATGGACCAGAAGTAGTCGTTGTCCAGGGTGACGGCATCGCCCGCCGCAGCGGCTTCCATATGACGGAGTACGACGTCGAACGAGCTGCGCAGCTCGGCGAAGGACACGGACAGGGGTTCATCAGTCATGATCACCATCATGGGGGACCGGTGGGGATGAGCAGGAAGTCGGTGGGGCCGACTTCCTGTGCGAGGTGGTCGGGTGTCAGGTCCTTGGGCACCGGGCGGGGGGGGGGGGGGGGGGCCCGGGGGGGGGGGGGCCCCCCCCGGGGGGGGGGGGGGGGCGGGCGCCCCCAAGAAAGCGCCACCCCAACCCCCAACCGCGGCCACA
>NZ_JBHVSD010000004.1:2842-186856 GCF_042885395.1 Kitasatospora sp. NPDC058063 | reverse complement strand
TCCACACCCCCCGGCCGCGTGGGTGGGGGGGGGTGTGGTTTTCTTGTGCCGCGGGCGGGGGGGGGGGGGGGGGGGCCGGGGCGGTCGTGCCCCCCGCCACCGCGTGGAAGTTCCGGACCGGCTCGCCAACTGGAACGGACACCCCAGACCCTTCGTCCGGACCAAGAGCGCCGACCAGATCCTCGACAAAGTCGCCGCCTGCTGCCAGAGAATCTCCGACTCACCTCACTGGTACTGGAAGAGCACTTCCGGATTGTTCGGCGAGGGGCCGTCCAGCAGCGGACTGTGGATCCCCTTCAGCGTCCGGTCGAAGAACGCTGTCACGTACTCGCGGGTGATCACCACCCCGCGTTCCGGGGAGAGGGGCCCCGGCGTCGGGAACCCGGCCTCCTCCAGGAGCAGGTCCAGGTCGGTGAAGCTGGTGTGGTCGGCGCCGGCGACCGTCAGCCACTTCTTGTAGCCGCCGAGGGCGGCCCAGGCCTGCCCCCACGTGGTGTCGTGGCCGCCGACCGGGTGGTTGTCGGCCGCACCCAGCATGAGGAACGGCCGGTTGATTTGGCCGGGCATCGGGGCCGGGTGGAAGGAGCCGTCCATGTTCACTCCGGCCCGTACTCGCGGGTCGGCGGTCATCGTGGCGGCGGCCGCCGCTCCGCCGATGGAGTGTCCGGCCGTGCCGATCTCGTGCTTGTCGATGAGGTGTGCCAGGGGCCACGCGGTATTGCCGTGCGTCAGCCGGTCGATGACGAAGGACATGTCCAGCGCGCGGCTGGCGGCGACGGAGTCGAAGTCGAGCGCCGGGTTGTGGCAGATCGCGCACGTCGGTGTCTGGCCGTTCGCCAGCGTCTCGCCGCTGTCCTCGTAGGTGTGGCCGACGAGCGCGACGACGTAGCCGTGACTGGCCAGGTCGGTCGCGAGCGAGGTGAGCGTCATGCGCTGGTCCTCGAACCCGGGTGAGAGGACCACCAGCGGATACTTGCCGCGCTGCGGCCGCGCGCCGTCGAAGGCGTGAGTGGTGACGGCGGAAAGGTTCTGCGGGGTGACGCCGGAGCTCGCCGGCATCCCCCGGAACCGGATGGCTCCGGCTGCCTCGGCGAGGGTCATGTAAGGGGCCGGGGTCCCGGTTCCGGGGACGGCCGGGTAGACCATCGTGACGGTCAGTTGGCGGGGGCCGGACGACGGCACCCACGGGTCGGGACGATTCGCGTCGGTGAGGTGGATGACGTCCTCGCCGGCGGCGTAGGGGCCGGTCGGCGCGGGGAGCGTGCCTTGGAAGGACCGTGTGGGCGCGGTGGCCGTGGCCGGTGCGGTGTCGAACGCGTGCGTGGCCGCCGGTGTGGTCGACGGTGTGGTTGTGGCGGCGAACCCGGCGCCGGTTCCGGTGACGAGGGCGGCGAGCGTCAGCACCGCGACAGCGCTGATACGGCGATTGCGTTTCATGGGATCGACGCTAGGTTCCGCGGCTCCGTGTCGAATCGGCTCATGGATGTAAACACTCTGGTGCCGTTCGTAGCCCCCGCGAGGTACTGGAGTAATCCGCCGGGAGTATGTCGTGCGGCGCGGGGGTTTCCTTCGCCGGCATCGTCGAGCGCCACCTTCGTCCTGGCCTGCGACGGACACGACGCCAAGCCCTACTGCTGCACCGGCCCGTGGTGCGCGCCAGAAGTCGGCGGGGCCGACTTCTGGCGCGAGGCGGTGCGGTGTCGTGCGCGAGGCTGCCGGGTGGCGGGCAGCGGTCGGCCGCGTCGTCGCACGTGACAAACCCGGCGACGTCGGCGGCCGTCCCCGGGATACTGGTCGCCCATGGATGAGGTCACGGTGGTCGTCGCCCATTCCGAGCGCGCGACCCTGCGCGTCGGAGACGTGTTCCTGAAGGTGGACGCCGATCAGGCGCGCATCGACGTCGAGGTCGAGGCGATGTCCCTCGCGCCTGTCCCGACCCCGAAGGTCCTGTGGCGCAAGCCGCCCGTGCTCGCGATCGCCGCGCTGCCGGGGAGGACCCTCGGGCGCCTCGGCGGGCCGTCGACCGGGTCACCGGCGGAGTGGGCCGCGGCGGGCGCCGCCATCCGGAAGCTGCACGACGCGCCGCTGCCGCCCAGGCCCGGCCGGGCCGGCCGGAGCGTCGTCGCGCTGACGGCGGAACTCGACGACGAGTGCGAGGCGCTCGTGTCGAACGGTGTCCTGCCCGCCGACCTGGTCACCCGCAACCGCGAGGTCGCCGAGGCCGCGTTCCGGCCGTGGACTCCGGCGTTCACGCACGGCGACCTGCAGGTCGCGCACGTGTTCGTCGACGGTGGCGAGGTCACCGGCATCATCGACTGGTCCGAGGCGGGCCGGGGTGACGCCCTGTACGACCTCGCCACCTTCACGCTCGGACACGAGGAGCACCTCGACGACGTCATCGCCGGGTACGGCACCGACGTCGACCTCGACGTGATCCGCGCGTGGTGGTCGTTGCGAAGCCTGCTGGCGGTTCGCTGGCTGATCGAGCACGGCTTCGACCCCTTCGCGCCGGGCTGCGAGGTCGACGTGCTGAGATCCCTGATGTGAGGCCGCGCGGGCCCGCTTTGTGCACAGGAAGTCGGCCCAGCCGACTTCCTGTGCGGGGAGAGCTGAAACCGGCACGCTCCACGGCGGGCCCGGCCAAGCTTGGCCGGGCCCGCCGAAACCACAGCTGAGCAGTACTCATGTCGCCTCATCCGTTGCCGCTTCGGCCCAGCCGAAGCGGCAACGCCATGTGCACCACCACTTCCTGCGTTTACGGGCGGGTGGTGGCTTGGACCTGGGTGCGGCAGTGGGTGAGGGCGTATTTGAGGCGGGTGTCGGGGTTGGGGGTGGTGGTGAGGAGTTCGCCGGCGGTGACGAGGGCGGTCCAGTAGGTGGTGGGGTTTCCGGTGCGGGGGAGGGGTCGGGCGGCGGCGAGGGAGAGGTAGGCGGCGGTGAGGTTGCCGGTGGTGAACCAGCGGTGCAGGCCGTGGTGGTGGCCGGGTCGGATGCCGCCCATGGCGTCGATGGCGACGAGGAAGTGGTCGACGACGGTGAGTTCGGTGTCGGTGAGGGAGGCGGGGACGTCGAAGACGCCGAGGGCTTCGAGGAGTTCGCCGGTGTCGGTCTCGGAGCCCGTGCGGGGGTTGGCGAGGAGGGCGTCGTGGCACTCGTGGAGGCGGCGGACGGTCTCGGCGAGGGGGATGGTGAGGGCGAGGCAGACCGCGCGGGCGGAGGGGAGGGGTTTGTGGGTGCGGCGGGCGAGGAGGGCGTAGGTGTCGGCGGGGGTGCGGCCGCGGGAGAGGGCGTGACCGGCGAGGGTGGTGAGGTGCATGGGGGTTCGGACTTTCAGGCGGTGACGAGGGCGGGGCCGGGGGCGGGGGCAATGAGGGCCCAGACGAACTTGCCGATGCCACCGGGGCGGTTGGCGCTGCCCCAGCGTTCGGCGAGCCGGTCGACGAGGAGCAGGCCTCGGCCGTGCTCGTCGTCGGGGGCTGGGGTGTGGAGGGTGGGGTGGTCGGTGCCGGCGTCGTGGACTTCCAGGCGCAGGCGGGAGCCGGTGACGGTGAAGCGGACCTCGATGTGGCAGTCGTCGGGAGCGTCGGAGTGCTGGACGGCGTTGGCGAACAACTCGCCGAGGAGCAACTCGGCGGTGTCCGAGTACCGGTCGCCGGCGGGGAGGGCGGAGAGGTACGCGCGGAGCAGGTAGCGCGCCAGCGGCGTGGACTCGATACGGGAATCGAGGCGCGCGACGAACATGCGGGGGCGACGAGCAGTGAGCATGACGATGTACCTCTGGGGGCGGAGGGGCGTGCGACAGGAGCGCGCACAATCACGCTGCGCATGTAGATGATTGCGTTCCGGTCTCAATGATCCGGGTCGCGGAGGTACGGTGATGGCCGAAATCGGGTACCACGCACACGCGGTACGTCTGGGGGTCTGGCATGGCACACCGGCGACTCAAGAGCGAAGTGACGGCCAGTTCGGCGCGGATCTTCGGCGAAGAGCTGCGGTTCTACCGGGAGATGGCCGGCTACACGCAGGAGCAGTTGGCGAAGCTGCTGCACTGCACCAGGCCGAACATCACGAGGTACGAGTCCGGCCAGCGGCGCATGTCGCCGGACATGGTCGTGCAAGCGGACCTGTTGCTCGACACAGGTGGATCGCTCAAGCGGCTCTGGGACCGGGTGGACTGGAACGCCGAAGTTGAACACCCGGATTGGTTCCAGACTCATGTCGACATGGAATCCGAGGCCGTGGCCGCACGGATCTTCCAACTTGCAGTCATGCATGGACTGCTGCAGTGCCGCGAGTATGCGGAGGCCGTCTTCGCGGTCAGTGATGCGGCTGGGAAGCCAAAGGTGATTGAGGAACGAACGGCGGCCCGACTGGCGAGGCAGACGCGATTCCTGGATCCGGAAGGGCCGCTCCTGTTGGTGATCCTGGATGAGAGCGCAATTCGGACTGTCTTTGGCGGGCCGGGAGTCATGCGACGCCAGATGCAGCACCTGTTGGCTCTTGCAGAACTCCCGAACGTGATCATCCAAGTCGCGCCATTCGAGTGTCGGCAGGCCATCATCGACAAGTCCATGGTGATGCTGGAGATGCCCGATGGACGGACCTGGGTGTACTCCGAGAGTCTCGACCGTGGTCATGCCAGCGATGATCCGGCGATCGTGGCAGCGCATCGCCGCAGCTATGATCTGGCGCACGGGGCGGCACTGCCAGTAGCCGACTCGCTTGCGCTGATCGCCGATGCGCTGAAAGGGTTCATGGATGACGAGGATCGAGCTCGACACGACCGTCTGGCGCAAGAGCAGCCACAGCGGCGGCAACGGCGGCGACTGCATCGAGGTGGCCCCCGGATTCCCCGGCCTCGTCCCCGTGCGTGACTCCAAGGACCCCCTCGGCCCGGCCCTCGTCTTCCCGGCCGCTGCTTGGGAAGCATTCGTGGCAGCCGTTCAGGACGGCGAGTTCCCGGGCCAAGGCTGACCGGGAACTCGGTACCCGAGAAGAACATCAGGCCGG
The DNA here is from genome assembly GCF_042885395.1 of Kitasatospora sp. NPDC058063. Classification (NCBI taxonomy): domain Bacteria; kingdom Bacillati; phylum Actinomycetota; class Actinomycetes; order Kitasatosporales; family Streptomycetaceae; genus Kitasatospora; species Kitasatospora sp. NPDC058063. The sequence continues at coordinate 181,846 of NZ_JBHVSD010000004.1, read as the reverse complement.
GCTCAGGCGCCCAGGTGGGTCAGCAGCGTGTCGCCCGACGGGTACGGGAGTTCGGCGGGCAGGAGCTTCCGGGCCTCCTCCAGTTCCCCGGCCCGCACATGCTCGTGGATCGTGTGCGCGAGTGCGGTGACGTCCTCCACCGAGACGATCCACTCGTCCGCGTAGCGCTCGGTGGCCTCGCCGGTGAGGCCGAGCTGAAGCGACCGATGGGGCAGCGGTTCCAGATGCAGGCCGCGTTCGGGATCCCACTGCACGCGGGCCGGCGATCGCCTCAACTCGCGCTTCCAGGTGGCCTGGTCGGGGTGCAGTCCGTGCTTGTAGTGGGACAGGCAGCTGTTCTCCAGGGCCCATTCGAAGCCCTCGCGGGTGATCTCGACCGCGAGGACGGTCTCCTGTCCTTCCTTCGTCGCCCATCCGCAGCGGTACATCATCCAGAGGAACGACGGTTTGATCCACGTCATCCGGTCCCGCTTCCACACCGCCGGAAAGCGGCCGTCCCGGGCGGCGGGCAGGCCGATCTCCGGCGAGTACGCCTGGTAGACGGTCACGGTGGAGGGGGTGTGGAGGGCGCGGATCTGATACTTGGGTTCTGGCATGCTGACCAGCCTCGATCCTCCGCGATCATTGCGCCAGCGGATTTTCCGAGCGGCGTGAGCTTCCCCGGCGCCGGTCGTGGAGCCGCTCCGCTCTCGAAGGTCACGCGACTACGGCGCGGGCGATCAGGGTTCCGATGTGGCCGGGCTCAGGAGCGTCGAGAACTCGGACATCCGGGTCCGTGAACCCGGATGTCAGCAGCAGGCGCGTCCAGTCGGCCGGCTCGTAGCTGTACCGGTAGGTGAACATCGCCGGGCCCGCGAACCCGCCCTTGTACATGCCCTGCGGCCCGTACGCGCCGGGGATCGCCGGGGGGTGCGAGAAGACCAGGACCCCGCCCGGATTCAGCCTCGTGGCGATCAGCGGCAGCAGCCTCTCCGGATCGGTGAACCAGACCGCCCCGAAGATCGAGAAGACGGCGTCGTACGTCTCCGTGCGGTGGCGCAGATGGTCCAGCACTTCGGCACAGACGAACCGTGCCCCGAGAGGACCCCACCGTTGCGTGACGTTGGCGACCATGACCGGGGACAGGTCCACCCCGGTCACCTCGACGCCCCGCTGCGCCAGGAAGGCCGCCGCCCGCCCGGTGCCGCATCCCAGCTCCAAGGCCGTCGCCGGATCGCCCAGCAGTTCCGGGCCCGGTCCGTGCCCGCGGTACTGCGACCAGCAGAAGACGGGGTCGGCATCCTCCTTGAAGGCGCTCCCCGCATAGGCGTCCCACAGTTGGCGTTCTGCCTCGATGTCGTGCGGTACGGGCAACGTGACGTCCTCTGTGTCGAAGGAAACCAAGGCGGTGCCCCCGCCCCCCAGGTGGAGTCCGGGGGCCGGAGGCACTCCAGCGTCGTGTCAGTGGCTGTCGGGCACCTTGTCGTCGCACGGGGAGCAGTCGGAGGCGTCCACCGACCACAGCTCGTCGTCGACGTCGAACCCGTTTTCGCGCAGCAGGTCCGCGGTGCGCATCACCGTACCGTCCCGGCGGCGTTCGACCAGCGGTGCGTGGTGCTTGTACCTCCCGCCGTTGTACCTCTCGCACAGTGCGAAGTAGAGCGGCGTGTCCAGGATGAGCTGGTGGACCCCGATGTCAACGGTCTTGCCGACGCCCATGTCCACGCCGGGGCACTCCATGGCGGTGATCAGGTAAGCGATGCCCTGACCGAGGACGCGTTCGGCGAGGCTGCGAACCTCCACGCTGTCGCGCAGCAGCAGCGCGACTTCGCGCTCCCACAGGTCCGCCACGCCGACGTCGTGGAGCAGCTGCGGCACGCGTTCCTGCACCGCGTTGAGGATCTTGCGCGGATCACGGGTCCGCATCTGAACGGCTGTACTCATCGTGCGTCTCCTCCTGCTGTCGGAGTGGTGCACTGCACTTGTCGACCGCTCGGGCCATCGCGGGGAAGTCGGCTCATGCGACATCGCCGTGGTCGCCGGTCGTGCAAGTTTCTTCCTTTGCGAGACATGACGTTAGAGAGCGACCGAAGGCAGCGGCAACGAACTTCTACGGACTTCTACGCGTTCACCCGAGAGCGTCAATCGCGGCGGCGAGCAGTGAGCGTGCGGCGGCACCGTGAACCGCCTGTGACGCCAGCTCGGCCCACGCCCGGACGTATTGTGCGACCTCGCTCGGAACGGTCACGGTGACGGCGGCGGTCAGCAGTTCGACGTTGACCCGCTCGTCATCGAAGACGCTGAACGCTTCGAGCGGCCACATCTCGCGGCCGGCCCGGAACGGGATCACGCCGAGGGAGACCCTCGGCAGGCTCATGAGCTCCAGAAGGTGGCCGAGTTGACCTGCCATCGCTTCGGCGTCGCCAACTCGGTGGCGAAGAACCGACTCCTCGACCAGGACCGCGAACCGGTGGTCTCCTTCGCGCACGACGTGTGAACGGGCGAGCCGCGCGGCCACCGCCTCGGCGACGTCGTCGGGTGTCCGGTGGAAGCGTGCGATCTGCGTCAGCAAGGCTGTTGCGTAGGCCTCCGTCTGGAGGAGTCCGGGAACCACGTTGGAGCAGTACACGCGGAAGAGACGGGTGCGCTCGTACAGCGGTACGTAGGACGCCTGAACGCGGCGTAGGCCCGACCGTTGAAGGCGTCGCCACTCGACGTACATGGTGTCGGCATCCCGCGATGCCGCTATCAGGTCATCGGCTTGGTCCTCGGCTCCGCATGCCATGCACCAGGCTCGAATGTCCTTGTCCGACGGAGTGGTTGTGCCATTGGCGATCCGGGACACCTTTGACTGGTACCAGCCGGTCCGCCGTGCGATGTCCACGGGTCGGAGCCCGGCATCGCGGCACAGTTCGAGCAACCGGGATGCCACGGCCTCACGGGCCGTTTGGGCACTGGACGAAGGGGACCGGGCCATGGGTGATGGGAGGTCAGATCTCGAACTCTTCGTGCGGAACGGCGCGCTGCCACACCGACTCGAACGACTCGGCGCAGCGCTGTACGACCCCCGGGTCGTCGGTGATCTCGTTCCCCAGGAACGCACCGTCGCCGGAGAACACGCCGAAGCGAGCTACCCGTCCGTCGAACAGCCACAAGTCATTGCCAGGCAGCAGCAGGTCGGATGCAAGCCGACGCGGCAACCACCGAACGGACTCCCCAGCCCCGACGTTCTGGAAGGTGCAGGAGTGTTCGAAGCGGATGTAGTCCGTCACCGGAACCGAGACCACGCGGGCGCGACGGAACTCCACGCCACGCGCGATCGCCTCCGACACCATGGACAGGAAGGGGGTCCACCACGAATCCCGGTCGTCGGGGTCATGGCGGTGACCGGCCTTCCACGCAGCGAAGTCCGCGTCCTCCTCCGCGACGCCGTAAACGTCTCGCATCTCCAGATGAACGGCGGAGTGTCGGCAGTCCGCCAGCATCTCAGCGAACGTCGGCACCTTCTGCGGCATCACAGGCCTCCCTGATGGCGGCTGCCATCCGGGCGGGCAGCCTCACGACAGCTTCGGTTTCCGGGATCGGACCCGTCGTCAGGCACAGGGCCTCGGTCTCGGGATCCGCCTTCCATCCTTGGAGGACGATGTCCTTCGTATCCGGGTCCACCCAAACCGTGGGGCAGTTCTCCCCGTTGGTGTTCGGGTCCTTGGCGATGAACAGTAGCCGCACGGCAACCCTCCTGCTTCATCGGTCCCGCGAACTTCTACGCGGTTCAGGCGTCCGACTACCCGCGGCTGCGACACGCCAACCTTCCTGGTCGGCCAGAGGCCCACGAGCGGCTGGGGCCGGCTGGTCGAGGAGGCCGGGGCCGGAGGCGACGAAAGGCTCAACGGCCCCGGCTTTGGTTGACGGCGCGTTCGACCTCGTGGTGACCGTCCCTTGTGAGTGGTCCGTGCTTGAATGCCAGGTCAGCGGGCCATGGGCCTGGCAGGGTGTCGACACCACCTCGGCGATCGCCCGCGCGATCGCCGACCTCCGGGAGAAGGGCCCCGACCCATGAGCACCTCGGACCGGCTTCGCGCCGCCCTGGTGGACGGCCTGACCGGGGATGACGCGATCGGCGATCCGGCGTGGCGGGCCGCCGCGCTCGCCGTGCCGCGGGAGTTGTTCGTCGGGTCGTTCTTCGTGCCGGTCCCGGGCAGCGGCCCGACCGCGTACCGGCCCGTGCACCGGACCGACCCCGGGTGGCTGAGGCAGGTCTACGCGAACGAGACGCTGATCACCCAACTCGACGGTCACGTCCGCCCCGAGGACGTGACCGGGGGCACCGTGACCGGGACGCCGTCGTCGTCCTCCACCCTGCCGTCGCTGGTGCTGGGCATGTGGCAGCAGCTCGATGTCGAGGCCGGGCACCGGGTGCTGGAGGTCGGCACGGGCACCGGCTACTCGACCGCCCTCGGGGCCCACCGCCTCGGGGACGCCAACCTGACCAGCATCGAGTACGACCCGCTGGTGGCCGAGCGTGCCGCCGCCGCGATCGGGGCGGCCGGGTTCGCTCCCCGGCTGGTCGTCGGCGACGGGCTGGTCGGCGACCCGGACGGCGGCGAGGGCGAGTACGACCGGCTGATCGCCACTTGCGCCGTCCGGTACCTGCCGCCCGGCTGGCTGCACCAGGTGAGGCCCGGCGGCGTCATCCTGGCGACCCTGTCCGGGTGGGGCTTCGGCTTCGGGCTCGTCCGCCTGGTCGTCACGGCCCCCGGCGAGGGAACGGGCCGGTTCATGCCCGGCTGGACCAGCTTCATGATCGCCCGCCCGCACGACCGGCCGCCGCGCCAGAGCATCTCCCTGCTCCCGGGGGACGAACGCCCGTCCCGGATCGACCCCGAGGTCATCAGCACCTGGACCGGCAGCTGGGTCGCCCAGCTCGCGGCGCCCTCGGCCGAACGGATGGGGGCCGTTGGGCACCAGATCCTCTGGGACGTGGCCACCGGATCGCAGGCCCGGACCGCGCCCGTCCCCGGCGGCGGGTGGACCGTGGTGCAGCGCGGCCCGCTCCGCCTCTGGGACCAGGTGGAGAGCGCCGTCGAAGCCTGGCAGCGGGCCGGCGAGCCGCACCAGGAGGGCTTCGGCCTCACCGTCTCGCTGACCGGGCAACGGGTCTGGATCGGAAGCGAGGCCGGACCGGGCTGGAACCTGCCGATCTGACCCCTCCATCGCGGGCAGCAGCAGCTCAGGCGCCCAGGCGGGCGAGGAGCGTGTCGCCCGACGGGCAGGGGCGTTCGGCGGGGAGGCGTGACACTTGGGCTCTGGCGCCGTGACCAGGATCGAGGCCCGCCATGCCCCGCGCGAGCGGATTCTTCAGCTGCTGCCGTCAAGACCTGAAGAAGCCCCACCGGAAAACGATCCGGTGGGGCTTCTTCAGTGCAACGGTAGGGGTGTGGCGGGGTGGGGCTCCCTCTTAACCCGGCTCAGAACCCGTAGGGCGCGGAGCGAACTCCAGGTTCTCGAATTCGAAGTCCGCCTGCTCGATTGCCTCCTGCCGCGTGGGATGGCACGTGTCCGTCAGGACTTCCCAGTCCGCGGAGCAGTAGAACAGGTAGTAATCGGACTCTCCGTCGTACCGTGCGATCGCCAGGTGGGCGATCTTCTCGTCGAGGCTGTCGACCGAGTGCCTGGTCCGGCCGGTCGGGCGCTGCGTGTCTCCCACCGGCGCGTACAGCTCGACCGAAGCGCCGTCAAGGACGGCCGGCACAGGTGTACTCATGGCCTGATCTCCACACTCGTGTTCTCGACCACTCGGCCGTTCTCGACCGCCTCGAAGTGGATGTGATGGCTCTTCGACGTAGTCTCGTGCTTTCCGTAACGAACTATACGACTGCCATCACTTGACACGTACCGGCCGACTCCCTCTTCCCGGTACCCGGCCCCGAGCCAACGTTCGGCGAGGTCCATGGCCTGGTCCTGATTGATGGTTCCGCCGTGATACTCCGGAGCACGTCCACGCGGGGTGGCCGCCACCTGGGAGGAGTTGGCGGTGAAACAGTTCGGCCCGGAATTGTGGACCAGTACCGGCGTGTTCCCTGCCAGCACGTAGTACGTGTGCAGGTCTCGCACCGTCAGGTTGTGGGCGGGCTGGACCAGGTGGAAGTGCCGGACCTGGGCCAGGGCGACGACCGTGCCGTCGGAGCTGCGGACGGTGTCGTCCGCGGTGAGGTCCCCGGCGTTGACCCAGGCGTCCCGGTTGACGCTCCAGAACGGGTGGTGGTCGGTCGCGGTGATCTCGCCCCGGCCGTCGGCGAGGAGGAGCGTGGTGAAGTCGGCGTCGTCCGGGGTCACCATGGTGGCGTCGACCTCGCGAGCGGCCGTCTTCCCGGTCTCCGGGTCGGTGGCGAGGACGAGGTCCCCGACCTTCAGCTGCTCGATGGGCCTGGTCGTCCCGTCCGCCATCCGAACCGCGACGCCCGCCGGGAAGCTGTCGCAGGACATGGCGATCTGGTTGCCGGGTGCGGGCTTCTCGGCCGCGGCCGCGGCCGGCTTGGGCTTGGCCGACTTGTTGAACTTGGCCAGGCCCTTGCCGAGGGCACCGGCGCCGACGCCTATCTCGCCCGGGCCGAACATGGCGATGTTCTCGAACTGCCAGTTCTTGAGCTGGTCCCAGAGCTCGTTGTAGATCGGGGACTTCTGGCATTCCTTGATCATGTGGCAGGCGTTCAGCGCTGCCGCCACGTAGTCGTGGGCGTCGGAGTCCGGGTCCTCTCCGAAGCGGTGACGCTGCTTCTGGAGGATCTTCAGGTTCTTGTTGGTCTGCTGGATCAGCTTGTTGAAGTCGGTCTTGCCGGTGGTGATCTGCACGCCGCCGGGGAGGACCGACTTCACGCTCTTGACGGTCTCGACGACCCAGTCGCCGCCGTTGACCGGCATCCAGTAGTCCTGGACCAGCTGGCCTTCGGGGGTGCGGCACTGGGCCGTACCGCCGCAGGTGCCGTCGGGCCGGAGCCCGGACGGGTCGCTGAGGGTGAGCGGGTTGTTGTTGCTGTACGTGTAGCCCGCCAGCGACTGCGGGTCGGTGCCGGCCAGGACCGGGTCCACGCTGATGAACCGGCCGGTGGCCGGGTCGTAGTCGCGGGCCCCGAGGTGGGTGAGGCCGGTGGGCTCGGCCGTGCCGCCGAGGAAGCCCCGGGTGCCGGCCCAGGTGGCGGGGCTGGTGCCGCGGCTGCCGCCGAAGGGCAGCGAGCGGCGCTGGTCCACGGCGCCGGTGGTGGCGTCGACGCCGATCTCGGCCGTGCCGTGGTGGTCCTTGACCTGGAAGGTCAGGCGGTTGTCGTCGGTGCGGACCGCGGTGGCCGCGCCGAGCGGGTAGTAGCGGGTGGCGGTGGCCTTGGCGGCGCCCTTGACCAGCTTCAGCTCGACGCGGTCGAGGTAGAGGGTCCAGCTCTCGGCCGCCGGGTCGGCGGTGTCGAGGGTGTGGCCCAGCAGACGGTTGCCGACAGCGTCGTAGAGGTAGTCGGTGGTCTGGTTGGTCGTCGCGGTGGTAGTGCCGCTGGTGGTCTTGACGGTCGCGGCGAGTCGGCCGACCCGACCCTCGGAGTCCCAGGTCAGGGCCTGGTCGCTGGTCTGGTTGCCGGACGGCGACTTGAGGTGCCGACCGGTGGTGTTGCCCGCGGTGTCGTAGTCGTAGCTCTCCACGACCGGAGCGCCGACCGTGCCGGTGACCGTGGAGGTGGAGCTCAGGCTGTGCGGTCGGGCCGCGGTGGCGGCGGGGTAGGTGTAGGTGGTGGTGGCGTCCTGGCCGGTGTTGCCGGTGGTGTCGTGCCGGGTCTCGGTGGCACGGGTGCCGTTGGTGTTGTAGGTCCAGCTGGTCCAGTACGGGGCGGGGCCGCCGAGCTGGGTGCCGCCGGGGGCCGTGCAGCTGCCGGTGCTGGGGGTGTAGGCCTCGGTGAGGCGGGCCAGGGAGTCGTAGCGGAAGCACTGCCGGTCGGTGCCGGAGCGCGAGGTGTCGGTGACCGAGGTGACGTTGCCGGCCTGGTCGTAGGTGTAGGCGGCGGCGCGGGTGGCGCCGGTGACGCCGTACTGGTCGGTGCGGCTGGACGCGAGGCGCTGGGTGCCCCACTCGTAGCCGTTGGTGATGTACACGTCCTTGCCGGCGGTGCCGTTGCTGAGCGTGGACTGCAGCGGCTTGCCGGTGAGGCTGTAGGTCTGGTTGGTGAGGTACTTCGTCAGGCCCTCGGCGGCCGTGGGCCGGTGCAGCGCGTCGTAGGTGAACGCCACCGACTCGGCCGCCAGGTTCCCGACGGCCGGGTACGCGATCGACTTGGCCTGCCCGTCGAGGCGGTAGATGGTGCCGCTGACGTAGCTGCCTGCCAGGGCTTCCTGGCCGGGGACGGACGGAATGGTGACCGTGGTGCGGGTGGGCCGGGCGAGGGTGTCGAACAGCGAGTAGGTGGTCTTGTACTGGTAGGTGGTGCCGCCGACCGTGCTGTAGCGGGTGCTGGACGACAGTTGGCCCTTGTTGCCGGCCGGGTCCCACGCTCGGGAGGTCAGCAGCGGGCCGGTCGCCGAGCCGTCGCGCGTCTCGATCGGCCGGGAGAGGTTGTCGTAGGCGGTGGCGACGGTCCTGCCGCCGCCGTCGGTGGTGCCGGTCAGCTCGCCTCGGTCGTTGTACGTGCTGGTGGTGGTCCCGGAGTCCGGGTCGACCGCCTTGGTGCGCCGGCCGAGCTGGTCGTACTGCCAGGTCCAGACACTGCCCGCCGGGCCGGTGAGCCGGGAGAGGTTGCCCGCCGCGTCGTAGCCGTAGGTGGTGGAGTCGTAGGCGCCGGTGGGCGCGGCGGACTTGTACTGGCGCAGCTCCACAGCCCGGCCGACCGCGTCGAAGACGGTCGTGGTGGGGGTGCCGCCGGTGGGCGGGGTGACGGTGACCCGGTCGCCGCCGTACTCGGTGAGCGTGGTGGCCAGCGGGGTGCCGACACCGTTGCCCGAGAGCGCGGTGGCCCTGACGACCCGTCCGAGGCCGTCGTACTCCGTTGCCGCCTGGGTCTCCAGGCCGGTGGTGTCGTCGATGCTGCGCAGGGTGCCGGAGGGCGCGCCGGTGGCGTAGTACGGGGAGTAGGCGAGCGCCGTCTGACCGCGCTCGTCGTAGAAGGTGTCCGCGATGACGCGACCGCCGTTGTCGCCCGGGGCCTGGCCCTGCCGGAAGCGGCCGAGGCCGTCGTACAGGGTGTAGGCGGTCTGCTGGGAGCCGTCCTCGTTGAGGGTCCGGCCGGCGACGGAGACGATCTGGTTGTCGGCGACCGTGTAGGCGTACTCCTGGTCGGGGGTCTGCCCGGTGGCCTTGGAGCGGTCGGGCAGCCAGACCTTCAGGGTGCGGCCGAGGGCGTCGTAGAGCGTGTCGGTGCGGCGGTTGTTGGCGTCGATCGTGTCGACGGCCAGGCCGCGCAGCAGGTCGTAGTCCGTGGTGGTGGTCTGCGTGGTGGTGGCGTCGCCGGCCTTGGCGGGCGGGGTGGTCTCCAGCGTCCTGGTGGGCCGGCCGGTGGCCGGGGTGTAGGCGGTGGTGCTGGTCCGGGCGTTCGGCGAGGCCGTGGTGACCGGGTTGGTGGCGCCGCTGAGGTCGTGGACCGTGCTGGAGGCCAGCTCGGTGCTGCTCAGCGGACGGCCGTAGCCGTCGTAGGCGACGGCGTGGTCCAGGTAGGTGGCGCTGTTGCCGGTGCGGGACTTGAGCGTCTGGATGAGGGTGATGTCGCCCTTGGCGGGTGCGGCGCCGAAGCCCTGTCCGTCGAACCGGTAGCGGATGTCGGAGAGCACCGCCGAGGTGCCGTCGGCCCGGGTGTCCCGGTTGACGTCGGTGGCGCAGTTCGCGGCGACCACCTCGACACGGGTGGCGCTCCTGAGGATCCAGGCGCCGGCGTTGTCGGCGTACGTGGTGCGGGTGCAGGTGTCGTCGTCGGGGACCGCGACGTCACCCTGGTTCTCGACCGAGGTGACCCGGCCGTAGCCGTCGCGGGTGTTGTTGGTACGGGTCTCGCGCCAGCTGCTGCCCGCACCCTTGTCGAGCGAGGTGAAGGTGCGGGTGACCGCGGTGCCGGTGATGTTGGCGGTGGTGGTGCCCCAGTCGCGGACGCGCTTGGCGGTCTCCTGCTTCCACGGCGTGTTGACGTTCTTGCCGAGGATCACGCCGCCGGGCCTGTCGTACTGCTCGGTGCGGTACTCGTAGCCGGCCCAGGCGTCGTCGTCGGTCAGGACGGTGCCCTGCCCGTCGTCGACGGTGACGCCGCGCTTGCCGTTCTTGTCGGCGGGGTTGTTGCGGTCCTGGTCCATGCCGCGCAGGAACCAGTGGTCGGCCTGGGTGGTCATGCCGGTGACGCCACCGGTCTCGACCCGGGTGCGGGCGTAGCCGCGCCACTGGGACCAGGTCTTGAGCTTGTCCTTGGTCAGGCCGTCCTCGTCGTCGAAGTGCCAGGCGGCGTCGCCGAGGTAGGTGTAGTGGGTGACCATGTCGGGTGCGCCGCCGGTGCGGTCGGTGGCGATGACCGCGTCGACGACGTACTTGTTGAACCACTCCGTGGTGACCGGGGTCTCGTCGGAGGCCTGGTACATCTGCGGGAAGCAGCGGGTGGTGTTGGACTGCGGGGTGGGCAGGTTGTTCCAGTCGCAGGCCGCGGCCGAGTAGTTGACGTCGAGCTGGCCGCCCTGCTCGTCGGTGACGGTGCCGAGCCGCTGCTTGATGAACGGCATCCGGCCGTCGCCGACCTTGTCGAGCCGGTTGGCCATCTGCTTGTAGGCGAGGGTGGTCTTCGGCAGGGCGACGGACGGGGCCGCGGAGGACCCGGTGTGCTTGATCGAGTCCAGCAGCAGCTGGTAGTCGAAGTCGGCGGTGCCCCACTTGTGGGTCAGGTCCCAGGTGTCGACGGTGGCGTAGCTGCCGTCGGCCTGAAGGGTCTTGGCCGCGATCTGGGTGAGGCGGGTGCGGGTGAAGAAGGTCGGCGAGTACTGCGTGGTGCAGTCGGTGCCGTCCTTGCAGTTCTGGTCCCACGGGGTGTCGTACCAGTACTGCCGGTTGGCGTCGATCTTCGCCGGGTCGCACACGCCCGCGCCGGTCTCCAGGCAGCGTTCGGCGGTGCCGAAGTCGACCCGGCCCATCGGCTTGACGCTGGCCGAGTACAGGTCGCCCTGCTGCTGGCCGTACTCGATGTGGTCCAGGCGCCCGCCGCGCATGTACGAGGTGCGGTCGGTGGCCTTGAGGTTGCGGCCGTAGTTGTTGGTCTCGGGGGTGTACCAGTAGGTGATGTCGTTGCCGTGGGCGTCGACCACCAGGTCCAGGTTCCACCGCCAGCCCTGCTGGCACCACGAGGACCCGAAGTCGGCGCCGTTGCAGGGCTCGCCCGCGTTGTTGCCGTAGACCGGCACGGTGTAGACGGACCTGGTCTCCGGCTTGCCCGCCGACCAGTTCGGCAGGCGGTTGTAGCCGAAGTAGTAGCTGGTGCCGTCGGTGGTGGTGGCGCGGAAGTACTCGCCGTCGTTGTCGCCGTTGCCGCGGCCGGTGTCGCGGACCCGCACGACCTTGGTGGCGTCGTCGTTCTTGATCCGCCACTCGTCGCCGGAGACCGGGATCAGCTCACCCGAGTGCCCCGCGAAGCTGATGGTGGCGTTGTCCGTGCCCCAGCACAGGTCACCGGGGCTGGACTTCCCGGTCTTGGGCGCGCCGTCGTCGGCGCAGGCCTTGTAGCTGCGCTCGACGAAGCCCGGCGACAGGTCGAAGCCGTCACCGGCCCAGGAGGCCTGGTTGTTGCTGTTGGCCGTCCGGCCGTCGATCGCACCGGAGTTGTAGGACAGGCCGACCTTCGGGGTCAGCCCGCCCGGCATCGCCGTGAGCGGCATGTCGTAGGACCAGGTGAACGCGCCGCTGTTCAGCGCGGTCGACCAGCTCGACGCGCTCGACAGCGGCGTCGCCCGGTAGTCGCCGCTCGGTCCGGCGCTGCCGGTGGTGGCCGCGAGCACCATCGCCCCCGGCGCGGACTGCAGGCGCATCGACCCGGCCGGGGCCGTGGTCAGGGCGTCGGCGGCGACGGTCTGCTTCGCCACGTCGTTGCCGCCCGGCAGCGGGGTCTGTACCCGGCATTCGGGCAGGTCGGGCGTGGTGAGCGCGCACTCGGGCAGGCGGACCAGCTTCAGGCGCGAGCCGAAGCCGGAGCCGGCGGCCTGGGCGAAGGACGAGTAGTCGACGGCCAGGCCGCTGTTCTCGTCGGCGCCCGTGACGGTCAGCAGGACGCCGTTGATGCCGGCCTTGGCGGCGGCGTCCTGGCCGAGCAGCTCGACCTCGGCCCTGCCCGCCGCGCCCGAGGACGAGAGCGCGACCGGCAGCTTGCCGGCCTTGACGGCCCTGCCCTTCTCGCCGGGGACGTCGACGGTGGCGCTGCCCGCGCCGGGCAGGGCGCCCTGCTTGCCGTCCGTCCTGCTGACGGTGGTGTCGGCCTTGCGGCCCTTGGCCTTGGCGTCGGAGCCCTTGACGGGCTTCTCGGGTGAGACCGCGGACGGCTTGGTGTACGGTTCCGCGGCCGCCGCGACGGCGGCCAGCGGCAGTGCCGGCAGCAGCGACCCGACCAGGGTGCCCGCGATGATCGCGGACATTCTGGTGCGGGTCGGCCGCGGCACCGACCTCTTCCTGCTCATGGGTGGGACAACTCCTCTGGGAGAAAACGGGTGTGACGGACCACGGGCCGGGCGGCAGGAAGCCGCCCGGCCCGCGAAACGGAGGGGGGAATCAGACCCCGGTGGAGGTGTTCAGCTCGACGTTGTAGTCGGCGAGCTTGGTGATCTGCGCGGGGCTCAGTACGCCTTGGTACAGCCAGACGTCGTCCAGCTCACCGGAGAAGTACTCGCCCCAGGCGCCGGCCGCCTTGTTGCGGCCGAACTGCACGCCGCCCGTCGCCTCGTAGGGCTGCGGGGCGCCGGTCCAGGAGATGTGCGGGGTGCAGCCGGTCGAACCGTCCGGGCAGCCCTGGTTCTCGATCTGGCCGCCGACGTACAGGGCGAGCCGGTCCGCGAAGGCGTCGTAACTGACCGCCAGGTGCGTCCAGTTCTCCAGGACGGAGGTGGCCGGGGTGTGGGCGGTCAGGGTGCGGCCCGCGCCGGTGGCGTCGGAGTCGCGCACCTCGGCCTGCCACTGGCCGGTGGGCTGGCCGTTGGCGTCCTTGCCCAGGGTGTGCCAGCGCAGGGTGACCGCGCTGTTGTTGGCGCCGGCGACGGACAGCACCGTCATGTCCCGGGTCGGGACGCCCGCGGTGTTCGCCCAGCCGGCCAGGGTGAAGCTCTGGCCGGTGTGCAGCGGGACGGAGCCGGTGGCCGCGTAGCCGGTGGAGCCGTCCAGCAGCAGGGTGCCGGGGGCGGGCAGCACGCCGCCGTCGGCCTTGATCGAGGCGCCGCCGCCGAGCTGGGCGCCGGCCTTGGCCGGGCCCTCGTCCGGGGTGACGGCCGGGGTGCCGGTGGCCGAGGAGAGCTTCCAGCGGCCGGCCAGCTGCGGGCGCTGCTGGACCATCGCGCCGGCCTCCGGGCCGGTGACGACGCGGTCGTAGAGGCGCACGTCGTCGATGTCGCCGCCGAAGAACTCGCCGTTGGCGCCCTCGCGGTTGACGGCACCGATCTGGATCGGGCCGGGGTTGGCCCACGGCGCGTTCTGGGTGTAGTCGGACTCGCCGACCAGGAAGCCGTTGATGTAGAAGCGCAGCTTCTTGGCGGCGGTGTCGGAGACGCCCAGCAGGTGGGTCCACTCGCCGGTGGTGCCGGCGAAGCAGGGCGCGCCGTTGATCTGGGTGCCCGGGGTGCAGTCGGGCTGCCAGGTGCGGACCAGGGTGTCGACCGAGGTGTCCTCCTTGTAGCGGCCGAAGATCCAGCGCTTCCAGTAGCTGGAGTAGTACAGCGAGAACTCGCTGTTGTGCTGGCCGATCTGGCTGACCGCGATCTTGGCGGTGGTGTCACCGGGGGTCGGCGCGGGCAGCTTCACCCAGGCCGAGACGGAGAAGTCCCGGCTGCCGTCCACCTGCGGGCGGGTGCCGCGCAGGTAGTCGTCGACGCCGTCCAGGTGGATCGCCTTGTCGGCGATGCCGGGGGTGCCGAGCGCGACGCCGCTGTAGGCGGTCAGGCTGTCGGTCTCGGCGGTGCCGACCGGCTTGGCGGAGGCGCCGTCCAGGTGCCAGACCGACTTGGCGGGGCGGCCGGTGGCGAGCTGCTTGTCGGCGGCGACGTCGGCGGCCTCGGCCTTGCTCAGGTTGCGGTCCCAGAGCCGGACCTCGTCGACCGAGCCCTTCCACGGGTCGGTCCAGTTGCCGTGCCACTTGGAGCGGCCGAACTCCAGCGGGCCGCGCGCGTCCCAGGCGGCGATGACGGGCACCGGGGTGCCGGGCACGCCGTTGACGTACAGGGTGCTGGTCTTGGCGGTCGGGTCGTAGACGCCGACCAGGTGGGTCCACTGGCCGAGCACGACCGGAGTGTCCGAGCTCGCGGCCTCCAGGGTGTAGACGGCGTTGGTGTCCTGGCTGGAGGTCCACATCGCCCACTTGCCGTTCATCAGGCCGAGGGCGAAGCGGGCGGCCCAGTTGCCGTTCTCACTGACCGCGACCCGGTTGCGGGTGGTGTCGCCGGTGAGGTTGACCCAGGCGGAGACGGCGAAGCCGCGAGTGGTGTCCAGCACGTTGCCCTGGGTCTCGGCGTAGCCGTTGGCGGTGCCGTCGAAGGCGAGGCCCTCGGCGAGGTGGCCGGGCGCCCCGGGGGTGGTGCCGGAGCCGAGGGTGGCCTCGAAGCTGCCGCCGGTGCCGGCGACGGAGGTGCCGCCGGCGGCGTCGTCCATCGACCAGCCGGTGCGCTGGGTCTGGCCGGAGAGCACGTTGAAGTAGTACGTCTCGGGCTGCGAGGCGTTGCCCGCGCCGTCGACGGCCCGGGCGGAGAGGAAGTGCACGCCGGCGGTCTGCGGCTGGACGCGGACGGTCTGTCCGGCGCCGCCGCCGGTGGCGATCTCGTTCGCCGCGGACGGCGAGGTGTCCAGGCCCCACTGGTACTTGACCACGTCGGTCGCGGCCGACTTCAGGGTGAAGTAGCCGTTCTTGCCGACGCCGTCGGTCCACGGGAGCGCGGCGGTGGCGTCCTTGGAGCCCGGGTAGGCGTCCGAGGTGATCGCCGGGCCGTCCGGTGCGGAGGTGTCGACGATGAAGTAGCAGCCGGTCGGGTCACCGTCGGAGGACCACGGCCCCCACTGCGCGCCGTCCCAGGCGCGGGCCTCCCAGTCGAGCTGGAGGTTCTGCGGCAGGCCGGTGGGCAGCGGCCAGGAGAACATCGAGCCGGAGGCCTTGAAGGTGTCCCACCCGGGTGCGGCGTCCTCCGAGCCGGTGGACCACCAGCGGCGGCGCAGGCCGCTGCCGTCGTTCCAGCCGACCGCGAACTGCACGCCGATGGCCTCGCCGTCCGGGTCGCTCGCCCGGGTGGTGACCTGCGGCATCTTGTTGATCTTGATGCCCGGGTACTGGCAGACCGAGCCCGGCGACATCGTCATGTCGGACATCGGGATCTGGTTGGGCCGCAGGTTGTAGTACACCGACAGGTAGGCGTCGTCGGTGAAGCGCTTCCAGGCGAGGGTGTCGCCCTCGTTCTGCGCCTTCAGGCCGAAACTGATGGTCGGCCAGCCCCAGTTGGCGGCGTCCTGGACCAGGTTGCGCACCGCGCCGTCCTCGCCGTACTCCAGCCAGCCGCCGGGGCAGCTGCCGCTCCAGCCCTTCGCGGTGTTGATGGTCTGCAGGTAGCGGCTCCAGAACCCGGAGGCGTTCTGGCCGTTCCAGTTCAGGCCGGGGGAGATGTAGCCGGTGTTCCACAGCTCGACGGGCCGGGCGTCGCAGGAGTACGACCAGCTCTCGTAGGTGCCGAAGGTGGCGCTGAGGATCTGCTTGCCCACGAAGGGGTTGGAGACCTGGAAGAAGGCCCGCTTCACGTCGGTCGGCGCGCACCGCGAGGTGTCGCCGCAATAGCCGACGCCCCAGTCGTGGACGTAGCTGCTGTTGTACGTGAAGTGCCAGTACGCCTGGTTCGGGTAGCTGCGCGAGACGCCCGCCCAGTCACCGGCGTGCGGGGTGTTCCACGCCGGGTCGATCATCACCGGGTAGACGGTGTCCGCGGCGTCCAGCATGCCCTGGTCGGGCGACAGGACCAGGCCGTCCTTGGGCAGGTCGACCTTGAGCCGGGTCATCTTGGCGCCCTCGCCGGGCAGGTCGCCGTAGCCGGCGGCGGCGAGGTCGCCCGGACCGGCCGCGGGGGCGCCCGGGGCGGGGGCCGCGGCGGGGGCCTCGGCCTGCGGGGCGGCCTTGAGCGTCTTCGGGGCGGCGGCCGGCGCGTTCGCCGGCGCGTTCGGTGCGGCGTTCGGCGTGGCGGTCGCCGGGGTGTCCGGCGTGACGGCGGCCGGCTTGGAGGAGTCCCACATCACCGGGACGGGCGCCTCGAAGACGGTGCCGCCGCCGGACGGGTCCTTCGCCTTGAGGGTGCCGTCCGCCTCCTGGCCGACCGTCAGGCCGGTGCCCTGCAGGCCGAGCCGGAGCTGGTCCAGCTCGGGGTTCTTGGCGGCCTCGGCGGTGTGCACCACGATGACCTGGGTGAACCCGGTCCTGGTGGCGGACAGCCGCAGGTCCACGTCCGGCAGGATCGACGCGTACTCGGCGGTCGCGCCGTTGACCTTCGGCTTGGGCAGCGGCTTCGGCCAGCTGAGCTTCAGCTCCTTGCCGGCCCGGGCCATCGTGACCAGCGGTCCGCTGCCGCCGCCGGAGAACCGCAGGTCGGCGGTGGACCCCTTGGGGGCGACGGCGCCGCCGGGCAGCGTCTGCAGCGTCGGGTCGAGGTCCACCCAGGCGCCGTTCTTGCGCACCCGCTTGGGCTGGACGTAGGTGGTGGTCTTCAGCTTGCCGTCGGGCTGGGCGACGGTGTCACTGGTCTCGCTGCGCTTGGCGAGCACCTCGACCGGCTTGCCGCTGCGGGCGGCATCCTTGACGGCCAGGCTCTCGGCGGTGTCCTGGGAGCCCGTCATGCCGGGCGGTGGCGTTCCGCCGGTCGCGGCGGCGGCCGGCACCACCGCGGTCGCGGTCAGGGCGACCGCGGCGAGTGCCGCGGCGAGCAGACTGCCCGACCGTCTTGCTGCTGTTCTCACTGTGCGTAAGCTCCGACTTCCGATATGTGGGCGAAGTTTGAGCGGATCTTTATGGACGCTTAATCAGGTGTCAAAGGTTCATGAGAAAACCGCGTGGACGCGTGCCCGTGTCGATGAGTCGTCAGAAGGGGAGCAGCGCAGGTAAAACCGGACAAACCACTTGATGCGCTGTGGCGGAAGTCACATGCCCGACGGGCCGCCGCGGAGCGTTGTCGCCCCCGGGCGACGGCGGCGAACGGTGACCGACAGCTTCGATGCGGCGCCGCGGCGAGTGGCGGGCATCCCATCTTCTGGTTGTCGATGCTGGTCACCCGGGGTGTCGCGGATGGAGGCGGCGCGGTCCGGGCGACTGCGGGGGCTGCGGACGGTCACCGACGTGCCCCGGAAACGGGACGCCGGTGCGGGGGTGGACGGTTCCCGGGCGCGGAGCGGCCGAGGGGAGCGGCCCTCAGGACATTTCCGCTCTTTCCGCCTGGCTGTTCGTCAGATTTCTTTGGCAGAATAACTCGGCCTTGTTGCGGTCAAGTTGTCGTCAGGTCGGTGAATCGGAAATGCCGAATCGGGATCCGGGAAATGCCGATTCGGGAGCGGAAGGCGCCGCGTCCGGGCTCCGGTCCGCCGCCGGCCCGGCCGGCAGCGGCGGCAGGTTCCGCAGCGCCTGGGCGATCTGCCCCAGCCAGCGGGTCTCGGCCTCCATGCCGCCGGTGTGCGGCAGGTGCGGTTCGGCCGGTGACGGGCCGCTGCGGAGGAGGGCGTCGGGAGCCCGGGTGCGGGCGCGGTGCAGGGCGGCGGCGATCCGGACGGCCTCGGCCCGCGCGGCGGCGTCGGTGTCGGCGGAGGCGTCGGCTTCGGCGGAGGGGGCGTCGGTGGAAGGGGCCCCACCGGGGCTGCCGTCGGGGGAGGGGGAGTCCTCGGCCGTGCGGTAGCGGCGCAGGATCAGCAGCCCGTCGCGGATCTCGATGACCCGGCGGTAGAGGGCGAGTTCGGCGTCGGCGGGAGGCATCCGGCCCGCGGTGATCCGGCCGCCGGTGATTCGGCCCGTGGTGATCCGGCCCGTGGTGAGGGCGATCTGCGGGAAGGCCGCGTGCAGGGCCCGCCACAGCGGCCCGAGCGCCCGGTAGCCGCGGTACGCGGCCCGCCACCGCCGGACGGCACGCCCGGTGCGCGCCCACAGCAGCGTGGTGGCGCCGGCCAGCAGCAGGATCGCGCACACGCGTCCGAGCGCCAGCGAGACGGTGTCCTCGGTGGTCAGCTGACGGCCCGTGCGCAGGGCGCCGAGGACGTCGTCGAGGCCCCAGGCGGTCCAGATCAGACCGACGGCGGTGGTGAGGGCGACCAGGCCGAGGGCCGTGCGCAGGGCCGTGTCGTCGGCCCGGCGGATCCAGTGCAGCGTCTGGCGCAGCAGGGTGACCAGGCAGCCGGTCGCGTAGCCGGTGATGACCAGGTCGTAGCCGGCCAGCGCCACGGGGCCGAGGGCGCCGGTGGCCACCAGTTGGCCGCCGTCCTCCCTGGGCCGGGCGAGCAGGAACAGGACGGTCGCGGCGAGGACCGCGAGGGCGGTGCCGACACAGCGGCGGCGCAGCGCGCGGGCGTCGGCCTCGGGGCGGCGCAGCGCGACGGCGGTCAGTGCGAGGAATCCGGCGGAGCCCGTCCTGAGGTGGTCGGCGAGCATGCCGGACAGGCCCGCCAGGCCGGTTCCGTGGTCGAGGTCCACCCTGGCCCGGGCGGCCGTCAGCGCCAGGAAGACCCCGAAGCACCAGGCGAAGCAGCAGGTGAAGAGCAGGGCCGGCGAGCGGCCGCGGCGCCGGCCCGCGAGGAAGCGGTAGCTGCCCAGGCCGAGCAGGAAGGCCGCGGCGAGGGCGAGGACGGGGTCAGTCATGCGGGCCGGTCGGGCGGCGGGTGCCCAGCAGGGGGGCGAGCCGGTGCGCCCACTCGGCGTCGCGGGGCTCGGCGCCGGACGGCCGGGCGCCGGTCAGCAGGGCGCGCTTGAGGATCAGTGAGGCGAGCAACTCGGCCTCCCGCTCCTGCGGTTCGAGGTAGACGGTGCGTCCCAGGACCTTCCCGATCAGTGCCGGGGAGAGGTGCGGCAGCAGGCCGCGAGTGAGTCCCGGGCCGGCCGGGGTGCCGTCGGTGTGGCCCAGCAGGAGGTGGGCGTACTCGTGCACCAGGATGTGCTGGCGGTGCACCTCGCTGGTGTCCTCGGCGTAGACGATGTAGTCGGCCTGACCGGTCGTCACGAGCAGTCCGCACGGCGCCCCGGGCCGTGCGGGTACGGCGATCAGGTCGATGGGCCGGCCGCGGTCGCGGGCGAGGCGGGCGACGAGCTCGGCGGCGTCGAACGGGTCGGGGAGTTCGAGCGAGTCGCTGATCGCGCGGCAGCGCCGCATCAGTCCGCCGTACCGCCGGATCCACCGCAATGCGCGCCTCACCTGTCCGCCGGGGCCGGCGTGGCCGGTCAGCCGTCGCGGGGTGCCTCCCGGTGGCACCGCGTCGTGCTCACCGGGAGGGTTTGCCCCTGGCAGCCTCCCGGCGAGCGATAGTCTCGATCACATCGGAGACCGTGTCCAGGGCTTCGGGCGAGAGTTCCACCGCCCGCAGCGCCATGTTCCGGACGCCGGCGTCCCGCAGCGCCTCCAGGACGGCGAGTTCGGCGAGGATCTCCTCGGAGCGGTCGTCGAAGAAGTAGGCGGGCGAGACCTGGAAGAACCGTGCCAGGGCTTCCAGGTGACGTTTGGTCGGGTTGTCGCGCCTGCCGGTGCGCAGCTGCCACAGGTAGGTGGCCGAGAAGGTCTCGCCGGTGGCCTCGCGGCAGGCGCGCGCCACGTCCTCGTTGCTGTACTGCTCCCGGTTGGGGCGCCGGACCGTGCGGAACAGCGTCTCGATCTTCTCGGCGAGCGAACTCGCCCCGGCTCCCGCCATCTCCGCCATCTCCGCCTCCTGCGTCACCTGGCCTCCTGCGCCACCACTGCCGGTTCGGGCGGCGCTGGTGCACGGGTTCGGCCGCCGGGGAACCATCGTAGCTTCGGGCGCGGCGCCGGTGTCGGGCCGTGCCGCTTCCCGGCCCCCTCCCGGGCGGGAGGGGGTGTCGGGCGCGGGACGGCGGCAGCCGTGGAGGACGCCGCGGCAGGTGCCCCCGGAGTGCCGAACACCCGGGGGCACCTGCTGGGTCGACCTGATCGATCCGGTCCGGTCGTCGGGCCGGTACGCGGTGGTCACCCCTCGTGCAGCGCCCACTTGTCGCTGTCGACCCGGGTGTTGCCGGGCAGGGCGATCAGTTCCGGCTTGAACAGCGGCTGGGTGTCCATCGCGGGTTCCCAGGTCGCCAGCTTCTCGTCCTGGGGGACCTCGATCCGCCGGTCCGCGGCGAGGTCGGCGACCACCTTCAGCAGCAGCCGCACGCCCAGCGGAGCCAGGTGGTCGCGCCACAGGCTCTGCGCGGTCGAGCCCGGGGGCACGAACAGGTGCTCCTGGGCGGCGAGCGGGCCGCCGTCGGTGCGCTCGGTGAGGTGGTAGACGCTCCCGCCCGTCACCTTGTCGCCGTCGCGGATGGTCCATCGGATCGCGTCCCGGCCGCGGTGCAGCGGCAGCAGGCTGGGGTGGTACCCGATGGTGGCGACGGTGGCCCTGGCGCGCGTGTTGCGGCCGAGGAAGGCGTGCGAGTGCGCCGCGACGATGATGTCCACCCCGTCCGGGATGTGCATCGCGCGCAGTTCGGCCGAGTCCGTCCAGGGGATGTCCCGGGGGAACGCCCAGGCGCGCAGGCGGTCCCAGGCCATCGCGTCGCTCTCGTCGGACTTGCCCTTGCGCAGCCGGGGCGCGGCCGCGCCGACGATCTTGTGACCGTTGTCCAGGAGGGCTTCCGCGACCTGAACCGCGAACGCCCCTTGTCCTGACATGTAGATGTTCATCCGCACTCCTGCGGTCGCTGGTTCGGGTGGTGGTCGCCGTCGGGTCGCGGTCAGGCCGCCGGCGTTCCCACCGCGGTGGTGAAGTGCTGCTCGACGTAGTCGAGGGCGCCCTCACGGTCCGGGCAGGAGTGGACGATCCGCCAGCCGTCCGGGACGGCCAGGTGCGGCCGCCACAGCGCGTACTGCTCGTCGGCGTTCACGACGACCAGCCAGTCGCCCTCCCCGCCGTCGAAGGGGTTGCCGCTCATCGGTCGACCTCTTTCAGTCCGGAGTGATCGGGATCGAAGCGCACCGGCATGGTGGAGAACCCGGTCAGGAAGTTGGACCGGATGGGCAGCGCCTCGTCGGTCTGCTCGAAGCCGAGGGTGAAGTCCCGCAGGGCCTTGAGCAGTTCGGCGATCTCCACCTTGGCCAGGTACGAGCCGACGCAGAAGTGCGGGCCGTAGCCGAAGGCCAGGTGCTTGTTGGGGGTGCGGCCGAGGTCGAACTCCTCGGGCCGCGCGAAGACCCGCTCGTCGCGGTTGCCGGAGGCGTGCCACAGCGTGACGATGTCGCCCTGCCGCAGCCGCACGCCGTGCAGTTCGGTCTCCCGCTCGACGCTGCGCCCGAAGTGCATGGTGGGCGAGGCCCAGCGCAGCACCTCGTCCACGGCGGTCTCGACGGCGACCTCGCCCTGCTTGAGCCGCCGCCACTGCTCGGGCTGGGCCGCGAGGGTGCGGACGCAGTCGATCATCGTCAGCCGGCTGGTCTCGTCGCCCCCGATGATCAGGCTGTAGCAGTTCAGCACGACGTCCTCGTCGGTCAGCGGCACCCCGTCGATGGCGCTGCCGATCAGCATGCTGATGACGTCCTCGCCCGGTGACTCGCGCCGCTCCTCGACGATGTCCATGAAGTACATCAGGATCTCGTTGCGGGCCATCTCGGAGTCGACCTCGTCGACGTCCTCGTCGTCCGCCGAGAGCGCGGTCTTGGTCAGGGAGAGCAGGTAGTCCCGGTCCCGCTCGGGCACGCCGAGCAGGTTCGAGATCGTGGTCATCGGGATCCGGCTGGCGATCTGCTCCGCGAAGTCGCAGCCGCCGGACTCGACCGCCTCGCGGATCCATTGCCGGGTGTTGACCCGGACGGTCTGCGCGACCTCGTCGAGCACCCTCGGCGAGAGCACCCGCTGGAGGATCTTGCGCAGCTCCAGGTGCCGGGGTCCGTCGGTGACGGCCAGCATCCGGCCGGCCCCGGCGTCGCCGCCCTCCAGGAGGGTGACGAGCACGTTGCCGCGCTGGGACGTGAAGTTCACGTTGTCCCGGTAGGTGGCCATGATGTCGTCGTAGCGGGAGAGCACCCAGAACCCCCGACGGCCGCCGACCGGCGGGTTCCAGTGCATCGGTGCGGTGTCCCGCAGGGTGCGCCAGAACCCGACGAGGTCGTGGTCCGCGAAGGTGGCCGGGTCTCCCAGGTCCAAGGTGTCCAGTGCCGGTGTGCTCATGCTCACCAGTCCGTACGCCAGAACCGGCGGGGCTGGAACGGGTAGGTGGGCAGCGGCACGCGGCGGCCGGCCTCCCCGAGGTGCAGGGCGTCGAAGTCCACCTGCTGGCCGGTCACCCAGGCGGCGGCCAGGTCGGACAGCGCCTCGTGGTCCCGGCCCGCCGGCACGATCCCGCTGTCGTTGCGCGAGAAGGCGCCCGGGTCGGTCCGCGGGGCGGCGGCGGTCGTGGTGGCCGCGCCGCGGGCGGCGTCGTCGGACAGCGCCGCGATCAGCTCCTCCCGGCTGCGGACCACGGCCGCCCACCTGCGGGCCATCACCTTGCGGCCGAGGTTGAGGGTGAAGCAGACGTCGTCCAGGCGCAGGCCGGGGTTCGCCTCCAGCCACTCCTTGAGGCGGGTGCGCTGGCGGCCCAGCGCGTCGTCGTCCAGAGCGGACAGGGTGGCCAGCCGCGGCCGGCCCGCGTCCTCGGGGGCGCGCTCGGCGGGCGCCGGCGCCTCCTCCAGCAGCAGGTGGGCGTTGTAGCCGCCGCCGCCGATCGAGGTGATGCCCGCGCGGCGGATGCCGGCCTCCGGCTCCCAGGCCGCGCCCTCGATCTGCGGCACGAAGGGGGTGCTGGGGAAGTCGAGGTCCTGGTTGACCTCCGTCAGGTTGATCGTCGCCGGGAGCGTCTTGTGGTACAGCGACAGCGCGGCCTTGATCGCGCCGAAGCCGCCCGACACCACGCCGCCGTGGCCCACGTTGCCCTTGACCCCGCCGATCGAGGTGGTCGCGGTCTGCTTGCCGAACGCCATGGTCGCCGCGTGCACTTCGAGCTCGTCGGTCATCGGCAGGCCGAGGCCGTTGGCCTCGTACATGGACACGGTGTCCGGGGTGACGCCGCCGACCTCCATGGCGGCGGCGATGCAGGCGCTCAGCCGCTCGGGCTGGGCCAGGCCGTACGCCATCGCGCTGACGCCGTTGTTGTTGACGGCCGAGCCCCGGATCACGGCGTAGACGTGGTCGCGGTCGGCGACGGCATGGCCGAGCGGCTTCAGCAGCACGGTGACCACGCCGCTGGACAGCGCGGTGCCGGTGCCGTTGGCGTCGAACGGGCGGCAGTGGCCGTCCTTCGACAGGATGCGGTTCTCCTCCCAGAGGTGACCGCGGGGGTGCGGCAGGCGGACCATCGAGCCGCCGGCGATCGCCATGTCGCTCTGGCCCAGCAGCAGCGACTGGCAGGCCAGGTGCACCGAGTAGTGGAAGCCCGCACAGACGGCGGCGACGGTGACGGCCTCGCCGGTGAGGCCCATGTAGTACAGCGCGTTGGAGGTCATGGTGTCCGGCGACCACGCCAGGCTGGCCTCGATCGCCTCGGGGCCGACCGACACCCGGTCCGGCGGGGAGCTGTAGAGCGCGGCGGTCTGCGGGTTGTTGGCGCCGTACATGCCGATCTCGGCCTTGAGCCGGTCCGGGTCATAGCCGCCGTCCTCCAGCGACTCCCAGGCGCTCTCCAGGAACAGCCGGTTCTCCGGGGTCATCGCGGCCGCCATCCGGTCGCTGATGCCGAACACCGACGGGTCGAACTTGTCGTACGTGTCGAGCACGCCGCAGGCCCGGACGTAGAACGGGCTGTGGATCAGGGTCTCGTCGACGTGGATGTCGTCCTTGGCCAGGAAGGACACGGTCTCCCGGCCGTTGACGAGGATGTCCCAGAACTGCTCCTTGGTGCGGGCACCCGGTGCCCGCAGGGACATGCCGATGATGGCCACGTCACCCGGGTCGTACTCCTGCTCGGGGCTGTCGGTCATGGAAGGCTCCTGCTTCGTGTCGGGTAGGGGGCGTGACTCAGCGGCCGGTGGCGCCGCCGCGGCCGCGCAGGGCGGCACGGCGGGCGCCGGCCCGCTGGCGGGCCGACTGGACCACCTCGGGGGTGGCGCCGAACTCGTCGTCGAGCCAGCGGGCGAGGGAGGCGATGTCGCGGAAGCTGAAGAGGTCGGGCACGCGGACGCGGCGGTCGAAGCGCCGGGTCATCAGCCGGGCGAGGCGGACGAGCAGCAGCGAGTCGCCGCCGAGGTCGTAGAAGGCGGACTGCACGTCGATGGTCGACGGTTCGAGGTCGAGCAGCTGGCCCCAGATCTCCGACAGCGCGATCTCGGTCGGCGTGGTGGCGGCGGTCAGCGGCCCGTCGGTGTCGGCGGCCGGCGGCTCGGGCAGCGCGTTGCGGTCGAGCTTCCCGCCCGGGCCCAGCGGGAGGGCGTCCAGGAACACGAGCGTCGCGGGCACCATGTAGTCGGGCAGTTCGACGGCGAGCCTGCCGGTGACGGCGCTCTGGAGCGCGGCGTCCAGCCGGGGGCCGTCCTGCGGCGCGCCGTCGCCCGCGGGCACGACGTAGCCGACGAGCCGGTTGCCCCGGACGGTGGCGGCGGCCTCCCGGACCTCGGGGCAGGCGGTCAGCCGGGCCTCGACCTCCTCCAGCTCGATCCGGTAGCCGCGCAGCTTGACCTGGTGGTCGGAGCGGCCGAGGAACTGGAGTTCGCCGCTCTCGGTGAACTTGACGACGTCCCCGGTGCGGTACATGCGCTCGCCGCTGCGGAACGGGTCCGGCAGGAACCGCTCGGCGGTGGTGCGCGGCCGGTTGACGTAGCCGTGCGCGAGGCCGACGCCGCCGAGGTAGAGCTCGCCGGCCTCGCCGGCCGGCAGCGGCTTCAGCTCGTCGTCGAGCACGTAGACCAGGTCGGTGGTGGTCGGCGGGCCGATGGTCGGCTCGTCGGTGCCCTCCTCGGGCACCAGCCCGAACGAGCAGAAGACGGTGCCCTCGGTGGGGCCGTAGGCGTTGAACACCCGGGTGGCGCCGGTCTCCTGGTAGGCCCGGTCGACCAGCTTGCGGCGCAGGGCCTCGCCGCCGAACACGATCGAGCGCACGTTCGGGGGCAGGGCGCCGGCGTCGAGCAGGCCGTTCATCACCGACGGGACGACGGACAGGTGGGTGACCCGGTCCACGTACCG
Source organism: Kitasatospora sp. NPDC058063 (assembly GCF_042885395.1). Taxonomy (NCBI): domain Bacteria; kingdom Bacillati; phylum Actinomycetota; class Actinomycetes; order Kitasatosporales; family Streptomycetaceae; genus Kitasatospora; species Kitasatospora sp. NPDC058063. Next base: position 156,324 of record NZ_JBHVSD010000004.1, on the reverse strand, counting down.
GCTCTCCGGCAGGTGCACGGCGCTCTCGACGAGCACCACGGCGCCGCCGCGGCACAGGGCGTTGAAGATCTCCATCACGGACAGGTCGAAGCAGATCGAGCTGGCGGCCGAGACGCCGCTCAGGTCGCAGCCCTCCAGGACCCGGTCCATCTCGGCGAGCATCGCCACGGCGCCGGAGTGCCGCACGGCCACGCCCTTGGGCCTGCCGGTGGAGCCCGAGGTGTAGATGACGTACGCGGTGTCCTCGGGCACGACCGCGACGGGCTTCGCGCCGGCCTCGGTGGTCACGCCGTCCCCGAGCACGACGACCGTCGGCCCGGGCGGGCAACTGGCCCGGGACGCGGGCGTGGTGAGCAGCAGGCGGGTGCCGCTGTCCTGGACCATGAAGGTCAGCCGGTCGGCGGGGTAGTTCGGGTCCAGCGGCAGGTAGCAGGATCCGGAGCGCAGGGCCGCCAGGACGGCGACGAGCAGGTCGGGGGTGCGCTCGACGCAGATGCCGACCGGGACGCCGGGGCCCGCGCCGTCGGCGACCAGCCGCTCGGCCAGCACCCGGGACCGCTCGTTCAGCTCGCCGTAGGTCAGGACGCCGGCGTCGGAGTAGACCGCGGTCGCGTCGGGATTCTTGACCGCCTGGGCGATGAACTCGGAGTGCAGGGTTTCGGTCACTTGTCCGTCTCCTTGGGGAGGCCGGTCGGCGCGATGTCGCCGAGGGCCTGGTCGGGTCGGGCGATCGAGTCGAAGAGCACGGTGCGGTACAGCGCGAGCAGGGCCGTCACGGTCCGCCGCTCCAGGTAGCTCGGCTTGAACTGGACGTGGCCGGCCACCCTGCCGTCGATGTCGGCCATCGAGATCTCCAGGTCGAACTTGGCGAGGTGCCGGCGGACCTGGAGCGGTTCGAGCGGCAGCGCGCCGTCCGGGTCGATGGTCTCGCCGACGCCGTGGAAGAGCTTGACGGAGCGCGGGAAGGCGTCCGAGGACAGCCAGTTGACCACCACGTCGAACCAGGGGGAGCGGCCCTCGGCGCGCGGCGGCTTCAGCTGGGAGGCCAGCAGGTCGAGCGGGTAGTTCATGTGCTCCAGGAGGCCGAGCGAGTAGGCGTGGACCTCGCGCAGCAGCTCGCGGAAGGTCCGCCCGCCGGAGGGGTTCGCCCGCACCAGCACGGTGTTGAGGTAGTAGCCGATCGCGGACTCCCAGCCGGGCTCGGCCCGCTGGGCGATGGCGGTGGCCAGCACCGAGTCCTCGGTCCCGGCCGCGCGGTTGAGCGTGGCGAAGAACCCGGCCAGCACGACGGTGCTCACCGACACGCCCTCGCGCACCGCGAACTCCCGCAGCAGGCGGGTCTCCTCGGCGCTCCAGCGGAACGCGATGTCGCGGCCCTCGTAGGTGACGCCCGGCGGCCGCTCCTTGCTGGAGAGGTCGAGGTGGGCGGGCGGGTCGGCCAGCTTCCGCGACCACCAGTCCAGGGCCGCCTCGGCCGCCGGACCGGCCAGCCACTGCCGCTCCCACTCGACGAACTCGGTGTACGGGGCGACCGGCGCGCTGCGGGCGGGGTCGGCGCCCTCGTAGTACTCCTGGAGTTCGCGGATCATGACGTCGGCCGAGGCCGCGTCCGACGCGATGTGGTGGACGAGCACCATCAGGTAGTGGTCGGAGGGTCCGCGCCGCATGAGGACGATCCGCACCAGCGGCCCGTTGTCCATGTCGAGCGGCTCGTGCCCGTACTGGGCCAGCTCCTCGCGGGCCTGCTCGTCGTCCAGGTCGGAGGTGTCCACCACGAGGAACTCGTACACCGGCTCGTCCAGGACGACCTGGTACGGGCTGCCGCCCGCCTCCACGAAGACGGTGCGCAGCGCGGGATGCCGGTCCAGCACGGCCCGGACGGCGTGCTCCAGGGCCTCCTCGTCGACCGCCGTCCGGATCCGGGCGGTCACCATGAAGTTGTACGGCACGGCGTCCGGCGCGACCATCTGCATGAACCAGAGCGAGGCCTGGCCGTGCGAGGCCGGTGCCACTTCGAGACCGAGGCCTTCGGCGCGCAACTGCTCCAGCGCCGGTTCGTCGGTGGCCTCCAGCAGCCCGCGCGCGTCCAGCTCCTCCACCAGCTCCTCGGCGTCCAGTTCGGACAGGTCCTCCAGGAAGGACCGCTTCGGCGCGGCCTCGGGGACCGGGACGGGCCGGGCGGCCGCCGCCGGCGCCTGGGGTGCCGCTGCCGCGGGGGCGGGCGCGGCCGGTCCGCCGGAGAGCCCGACGAAGTGGCCGACGACCTCGGCGATGGAGCGCCCGTCCAGGAACACCACCGGCGACACCCGGTGCCCGAGCACCGCCTGCATCCTGTTGACGAGGCGGATCGCCAGCATCGAGTCGAGACCGAAGTCGCGCAGACCGGCGTTCTCGTCGAACCTGCTCACCGGCACGCCCAGCGCGTCGGCCAGTTCGGCGAGGACGACCTCCGGCACCGGCCGGTCCGCCGGGGCCGCCGCCGGCCGCACCTCGACCGGAGCGGCCACCGTCGCGGCCGCGGCGACGGCCGCGGTCCCGACGGCCGGGGCGGGCGCCGCCGCGGCGCGGGGCTCGGTGTCGATCCAGTAGCGCTCCTTCTGCCACTGGACGAGCGGGGTCTCCACGAGCTCGACGTCGTCGGCGAAGAGCGAGTCGAAGGTCAGCGGCAGGCCCCTGACGTACAGCGAGGCGGCGGCGCCCAGCAGGCAGCGGACGTCGCTCTCCTCGCGCCGCAGCGAGTTGATCGCGTGCACCTGGACGCCGCGGGACAGCCCGATCTCCTCGACCGCGCCGCGCAGCGTCTCGTGCGGGCCGATCTCGATGAAGGTGGAGACGCCCCGGTCGACCAGCGCACCGATCGTCTCGGCGAACCGGACCTGGTTGCGCAGGTTGTGCACCCAGTAGTCGACGTCGGCGACCGGGTTCACCGTGTCGGCCAGCGCGGTGGAGTGGAAGGGGATGGCCGGCGCCAGCGGGGTGATGCCCTCGATGCTCTCGCGCAGCGGCTCGATCAGCGGGTCCATGCCGGGGCTGTGCACCGGCCGTTCGACCCGGATCCGCCGGACCGAGACGCCGTCCCGCTTGAGGTCGGCCTCCAGGGCGTCGACGGCCTCGGGCGAGCCGGAGACCGCCGCGCTGGTGGGGCTGTTGACCACGGCGACGGCGGCGTGCTCGGCGTACGGGGCGAGCCGCGGCCGCAGCTCCTCCTCCGGCAGGTCGACCGAGATCATGGCGCCCTCGGCGGCCTTGCGCTCCAGCAGGTGCGAGCGCGAGACCACGACCCGGGCGGCGTCCTCCAGCGACAGCGCGCCGGCGACGCAGGCGGCCGCGACCTCGCCCAGGCTGTGCCCGACGACGGCCGCCGGCTCGATGCCCAGGTCGAGCCAGACCTTCGCCAGCGAGACCTGCAGGGCGAACAGCACGGGCTGCTGGAAGTCCATCTCCTCGTACCGGGCCTCCTCCGCGGGGGCGGCGAGGTGGTCGAGCACCGAGAAGCCGCCGGCCGCGCGCACGGCGGCGTCGCAGGCGTTCATCGAGGCCCGGAAGCCGGCGTGGGAGCGCAGCAGTTCGCGGCCCATGCCGACCCACTGGGTGCCGCCGCCGGAGAACACCAGCGCCACCCGCCGGTCGGCGTTGCCGGAGACCGTGCCCGTGACCACGTCGGGGTGCGGCTGCCCGGCGGCGACCCGGGCGAGTCCGTCCAGGACGTCCTGCCGGCTGCGGGCGAACAGCGCGATCCGGTGGCTGTGGTGGGTGCGCCTGGCGGCGAGGGTGTAGGCGAGGTCGGAGACCCGCAGGCCGGGGTCGCGTTCGACGTGGTTGGACAGCTCGCGGCAGGTGTCGGTCAGCGCGCCCGCGGTCCGGGCGGTGACGGGCACCAGGTGCAGCTGCCCGTCGGCCGCGGCGTCGCCCGGGCTCGGCGCGACGTGCCGTCCCCGGTCGCCGGCCAGGAACGGGTGGGCCGCGACGGGGTGCCCGGCGGCGTACAGGGCGCCGAGCGAGCCGAGCAGGGTCGAGGCCTCGTCGGCGCCGCGCCGCAGCGAGGGCAGGGTGGCCGCCGGCAGGATCTCCGAGGCCGACTTGAGCAGGAGGGGGTGCGGGCTGATCTCGATCACCGCGTCGACGTCGTGGTCGCGCAGCTTCGTCAGGGCGTCGACCACCCGGATCTCCCGGCGCAGGTTGTCCGCCCAGTAGTCCGGTCCGAGCTCCGCGCCGTCGACGAGTTCGCCGGTGACCGTCGAGATCATCGGGATGCGGGTGCTCCGGGGCCTGATGCCGTCGAGCTCGACCTTCAGCGGGGCGAGGACGTGGTCGACCAGCGCCGAGTGCGGGGCGTGGCCCATCCGCACCCGGTGGTTGGTGACGCCGGCCGCGGTCAGCCGCTCGACGAGGTCGTCGATCTCCTGCGGCGTGCCGGTGACGAGCGTGGAGCCGAGGCCGTTGTAGCCGGAGAGGGTGAGCCCGCCGGTGAGGTGCGGCCGGACCTCGTCCGCGGGGGTCATCACCACGATGCCCTCGCCGCGGCCCACGGCCAGCAGCTGGAGGAGCCGGCCGTGGTGGGCGGCCAGGTGGGAGGCGTCGTCGAAGTCGAGGGCGCCGGCGATGTGGGAGGCGGCGAACTCGCCGACGCTCTGCCCCACGACGACGTCCGGCTCCACCCCCAGCGAGCGCCAGGTCTCGGCCAGCGCGACCTGCAGGGAGAACAGCAGCGGCTGGAAGACGTCCATGTCGTCGAGGCGGCCGTCGGGGGCCAGCAGCTGTTCGACGAGCGAGAAGCCGAGCAGCTCCCGCATCCGCTGGTCGGACTTCATCATGGACCGGCGGAACACCGGCTGGCCGGCGAGCAGTTGCCGGCCCATGCCGACCCACTGCGAGCCGTTGCCCGAGAACAGGAACGCCACCCGCGGCCGGCGGTCGGCCCGCTCGCCGACGCTCAGTCCGGGGGCCTGCGCACCGCTGCCGAAGGCGTCGAGGCTGCTCCTGAGTTCGGCCATGTCGCGGGCGGTGGCCGCGAGCCGGAACGGGCCGTCGCCGGGCGCGCGGCGGCAGAGCGCGCGCAGGTCGGTCGCGTCGCGCAGCGCCCGGGCCCGCTCGGCCAGCGCCTCGCGGGAGTCCGCGGCCAGCAGCAGGAGCGAGGCCTCGGGGCGCGGCAGTTCCTCGACGGCGACGTGGCAGATCGAGCCGCCGAACCCGAAGGAGCTGACGCCGCCGCGGCGGGCGTCGGAGTGCCGCGGCCACGGCTCCAGCCGGTCCTGGACGGTGAGGTTGTACTCGTCGAACAGGATCTGCGGGTTCGGCGCGGTGTAGTGCAGGCTCGGCGGCAGCACGCCGTTGCGCATCGACATCGCGAGCTTGACCAGGCCGACGATCCCGGCGGCCGCCTCCAGGTGGCCGACGTTGGACTTGACGGAGCCGAGCCGCAGCGGCTGCGGGCGGTCGCCGCCCAGGACGGCACCGATGGCGTTGGCCTCGATCGGGTCGCCGAGCGGTGTCGCGGAGCCGTGGCACTCGATGTAGTCCACGAGGTCCGGGGAGACGCCGGCCCGCTGCCAGGCGGTGCGGAGCATCTTCTCCTGCGCCTGGGGGTTGGGCGCCGTCATGCCGTTGCTCAGGCCGTCGTTGTTGGAGGAGCTGCCCTTGATCAGGCAGTACACCGGCAGGTCGCGCTCCAGCGCCACGCTCAGCGGGGCGAGCACGACGACGCCGGCGCCCTCGCCGCGGACGTAGCCGTTGGCGCGGGCGTCGAAGGACTTGCAGCGGCCGTCCGGGGCGAGCGCGCCCATCGCGTCCATGGCGGTGTAGTAGTCGGAGACGAAGCTCAGGTTCACGCCACCGGCGAGCACCAGGTCGCTCTCGCCCAGCTGGATCGACTGGCAGCCCACGTGCACCGAGATCAGCGAGCCCGCGCAGGCGGAGTCGATGGCCATGCTGGGGCCCTGCAGGCCGAGGATGTAGGAGACGCGGTTGGCGATGATGCCGTCGTGCATGCCGGTCGCGGTGTGCGGGGTGATCTGGCTGTCGGGGCCGCGGTAGTGCGCCAGGGCGGCGTAGTCGCCCCAACAGGAGGCCATGAACACGCCGGTGTCACTGCCGACCAGGCTGTGCGGCGCGATGCCCGCGTCCTCCAGCGCCTCCCAGGACAGTTCCAGGATCAGGCGCTGCTGCGGGTCCATCTGGACGGCCTCGCGGGGCGAGATGCCGAAGAACAGCGGGTCGAAGCGGTCGATGCCGTCGATGAATCCGCCCCAGCGCACCCGGTCGTTCAGCAGCTCGCGGCGGGCGCCCGGCACCGGTCCGACGGCGTCGCCGCCCTCGACCAGCAGCCGCCAGAACGCGGACGGGTCCGGCCCTCCGGGGAACCGGCAGCCGATGCCCACGACCGCGACGGGCTCGTGCGAGGGCGTGCGGCGCCGGGCGGTCGGGGCGGGCTCCGCGGCACGCGGGCCCTCGACGAGTGCCCGGGCCAGGCCGTCGACGGTCGGGTACTGCCACATCCAGGTGGCCGGGACCTGCCAGCCGAGGAACTCGGAGAGGGCGGCCGCGAGGTTCACCGATTTCAGCGAGTCCAATCCGTACCGGTGCATCGGTGCCCACCGGTCCACCGAGTTCGCGGACAGGTCCAACAGCTCGGCAAAACGGGTTAGCAGGAAATCCGTGACGGCGGATATGTCTCGCGCTGCGCGCTCTTGGGGCATGGCGACTCCCTCAGCAGGGCTGGTGAAATGGGCGGGTGGAGCTTCACAACCGATCGTTCACAAGGGGGGCTCGTCAGTGATTCCGTATCAAGGCAGTTCGACTACGAATGCTGGATCCGACCTGTACATGACATGCATGGACGTGCGATCGGGCAACACCGCTCCTCGCGTTGGGAGGGGGGAAGGGCTGCCCGAAGCTCCGGCCGTGCGGTGCGGCCGTGCATGGTGACGACGGCAAACTTCGAGGTGACGAGGGTGGTCGCGATTCAGTGGCTCACTGTGGAATTCTCGCCGCCCCCGTGCGGCCTTGCCGGTGGATCTGTCGTGCAATCTCGCTGCCGGGATTTCGCAGTGCCGCTTTCTTTCGTCCGCCCTTGAGCGCGGAGAGTCCAGCGACTCCAGGATTGCGCACTTTGCGGGCCGGTTGAAGCGCTGGCGAGATTTGATCGCCAAAGTGTCCGATTCGATCTCCTCGGACGGTACCGTTCAGTTCCATCTGCGGGCGCGGGGTGGAGTGGACAGCGGACGATCGACCAATGCAAGCTGTCCGCATGGCAGTTGACAAATTTGATAGGGCGTCAGTCGATGCCAACAGCCCCTTACCCGGACGCGGCGACCACCTCGGGCGGACACTCGCCGGCCGCGACTTCCACGGCAGGTCCGCATGACCGACACCACTGACACCACCGGTGACACCACCGGCGCCGCGGCCTCACCGGTCCGCCGTCCGGGACTCGCACTCGGGGTCCTGGCCGGGGCGCTGGCCCTGGACGTGAGCGGCCTCGGAGTGCTCAACGCGGCGCTGCCCTCGGTGGGGGAGCGCTTCCACCTGGACGAGAGCACGCTCCAGTGGGTGATGACCGCCTACGCCGTCACGTTCGCCGGCTTCCTGCTGGTGGGCGGCCGACTGGCCGACGTGATCGGGCGGCGGCGGGTGTTCGAGGCCGGCGTCGCCCTGTTCACCGTCTCCGCGCTGGTCGGGGCGGTGGCCCCCAACACCGTGACGCTGCTGGGCGCGAGAGCGGTCCAGGGCATCGGCGCCGCCCTCTCGGGGCCGGCCGCGCTGGCCCTGCTCACCGACACGTTCCCGGCCGGTCCGGCGCGCAACCGGGCCTTCGGGGTGTACGCGGCCGTCGGCGCCGCGAGCTTCAGCGGCGGGGTGCTGCTGGGCGGCGTCCTGACCGAGTTCTTCGGCTGGCGTTCGGTGCTGTGGTTCTCGGTGCTGGTGGGTCTCGGTGTGCTGGGCGCGACGCGCATCGGACTGCCCGACGGCGTCGGGCACCGCGGCCGGCTGGACCTGCCCGGAGCGATCACGGGCACGCTCGGCCTCACCCTGCTCGTCGTCGGCGTGAGCAGCAGCGGCGCCACGGCGTGGATCGTGCTCGGCGCCGCGGTGCTCTCCCTGGTGCTGTTCGTGGTGCGCGAGCACCGCACCGCCGACCCGGTGCTCCCGCTCGCCCTCTTCCGGATCGGCTCGGTGCGGGAGGCGAGCCTGGCCGCGTTCCTCCAGTACATGGGCTCGGTCGGGATGCTGTTCTTCGCGCCCCTGTACCTGCAGGGGATGCTGCACTACTCGCCCTTCGAGTCCGGCATCGCCCTGGTGCCGATGTCCCTGGCGGTGTTCCTCACCGCCAACTTCGCCACCGGCCGGCTGCTGGCCACGTACTCCCCGCGGACGCTGATGGCCGTCGGCCTCGTCCTGATCGGCGTGGGCACCGGGCTGTGGCTGGGCACGCCGCAGGACGGGAACTACGTGCTGCACGTGATGCCCGGTCTGGTGGTCAGCGGCATCGGCCAGGGGCTGAACTTCCCCTCGATGACGTCCGCCGGCCTCTCCGGCGTCCCGGAGCGGCAGCACGCCGTCGCCGGCGCGGTGAACGTCGTGACGCAGCAGATCGGCGCCAGCGCGGGTGTGGCGGTGATGGTCCTGGTCGCGGGGACCAGCACGGACCAGCTCGCCGGGTACCACCTCGCCTACGTCACCGCCGCGGTGGCGTGCGTGGTGGGTGCGGCGGTCATCGCCGTGCGGCGACGGGCCTGAGCCTCCTCCAGGGGCGGTGGCCGGCGTGAGCCGGCCGCCGCCCCTTCGTCATGCCCGAGGGGCCCGCCCCGCGCCGGTCCCCTCCCGCGCCGGCCGTCGTTCCCCGTGCCGGCCGTACTCCCCCGTGGCCCGGAGCCCCCGCCCCGGGCCGTGCGGCCCGCTCCCCGGGGCCGGCTCAACCGGCCTCGGGGAGCCTGGCGTTCCCGGTGAGGGCCGCCGCCCGGACGTCCAGCAGCGCGAGCAGGACGGGCGGGTCGAGGGCGTGCACGGGGCGCAGACGCAGTTCGAGCGGCTTCGGCGGGACGTTCGCCCTGATCTCGACGGGGCCGACGGAGCCGACGGAGACCTCGCCGGTGAGGACCTCGTCGAAGGAGGCGGGGACGGAGTGGGCGAGGAGGTACCAGGTCCCGGGTGGGACGTGTTCGAGGTGGAAGGCGCCGGGGCGGGGGAGGACCGTGCAGGCGGCCGGCCGGCCCTCCGGGATGCGGGTGCGGAAGAGTCCGACGAAGACGCGGCCGAGGTCGTCGGCGACGGGGGCGCGGATCTCGCCGCGGACGGTGGCGAGATCCGTCGGCCGGGTCCAGTGCCGTCTTTCGAGTTCGATGCTGGTGGTGAAGCCGCGTAACTGGCGGAACATCGTGGGTGACGTGCCGACGCTGCTGGCGAACCGCGAGCTGAAGGTACCGACGCTGTTGTAGCCGACGCGGTGGCTGATCTCGGTCACGCTGAGGTCCGTCTCGATGAGCAGACGTTTGGCGGCTTCGATGCGAATGGCGGACAGGAAGCGTCGCGGGGAGACACCGGTCACCCGCTGGAATTCCCGGGAGAAGTGGAATTTGCTGTAGACGGCTGCTTGCGCCATATCGTCTATGGTCAGTATTTCGCTGATGTTCTCGTGCATGACCTCGATGGCTCGGGCCACGGCTTCTTCGATTGCGGGTTTCACAATGACTCCAGGTTCTCGCAGTACCGGTGGACGACGGAAACTCCACTCCGGTATTGCGTCCTGGAACGCGGCCGAGGGGGGCGGCCTCTGGGTACCGGAGCGCGCGAGGTTTGCCTGCTCCCTTCCGTTAACTGACGGTGACACACCGTGGCACCGTGATAACGACTGATGACCGTAGCAGGCGGACATGACAAGTTCAACGACTTCCTCGAGCGTTTATTTGGCAAAGTCGAGTGGTGGAATACCGGCCGGTATGTGTTTGAACTATTGAAGCAATTGGCGAGATGCATCGGAGGGGGGATCCGGAATGTTGCGGACGGGGCGGATGTGATTCAGGAGAACTCCTGTGACGGCTGTGCCGGTCGGGCGCCGGCCCGGCGTCGGAGCGGGACCGTACGGAAACCCGCCGCGGACCTGCGGCGGTTCCGCCCTCAGTCCGAGTCGGTCGCCGCCACGTCCACCTCCTCCCACAGCCGCTCCACGGAGGCCGCCACCGAGGCGACGGCGGCCTCCAGGGTGTCGCCGGCCGCGACCATCAGCCCCACCAGCTGCGCCTCCAGCAGGCGGTCGGCGTCACAGGGCTCGGTCAGGTACTCACCGAGCTCCAGGACGACCAGACCGTGAACCGCGGACCACATCTGATGCGCCACCAACTCGGCATCCTCCGCGCGGAACCGGCCCACCTCGATGCAGCGGGCGGCGCACTCGGCCACGCCGGCCAGAGTGTAACGGCCGTATTGCCGGTCCTCCTCGCCCAGCGAGAACCCGGCCAGCGAGGAGCCCCCGAACATCACCGCGTACAGGTGGGGGTTGGCCAGCGCATTGCACCGGTACGCACGACCCAGCAACGCCAGGTCGCTCACCGGGTCGTCGCTGAACTCCACCAGGGTGAAGTAGTACTGGAGCCGGGTGAACCCTTCGTGAACCATGGCGCGCACCAGCCCGCGCATTCCGTTGAAGTGGGTGTAGAGGGCCATGGTGGAGGTGCCGATCTCGCTCGCGATTCGGCGGGCGGACAGCGCCTGCGGCCCTTCCTCCGCCAGCAACCGGGCGGCGATGTCCACCAGTGCCGGACGGGCAGCGGGATCCGTGCGTCGCGGACTCATTCCCTCAGTCAAGCAAAACGCCCTTATGCCAGGGACGTTCGCGCCCACAACCCTTCGATCCCCGCACAATGCGAGAAGCGGCCCGCACGGCGCCGGGCATAGCTTTCCAGTCACTCAGCGCGACATTCCAGGGGCGGCCGACGGCCGGAGGGGAAATGTCGACGCCCGGTCGCGCGACCACCACACCAGCGCTCGACGGAGGTCGCTCTTGTCCACCACCACATCCCCAGGCCGGACCACCGGCGCCACAGTGCTCCTCTCCCTGGGCAGCCTGATCGTGCTGGTCTCCTCGGCAGTGGCCTTCCACCACTCCTTCGCCATGGACCCCGCGATGCCCATGGCCCACATGCCGGCCGACAGCGGGCGGAAGCTGCACGGCATGGCCCTGTCGGAGATGCCGGAGATGTTCACCGCCCTCGCCGGACTGCTGCTCGTGGTGGCCGGCGCCGCCCTGCGCGGACGGCCGAAATCCGCCGAGTCCGACTCCGGGACCGGGCGTCGCGGCCGGCTGCTGATCCTCCTCATCGGTACGGCCGCCCTCACCATCGACATCAGCAAGACCTCCACGCTGGGCTTCGTCATCCCCGGCATGCGGGCCGAGTACGGGCTCGATCCCCGCTCGGCCTCCCTGCTGGCGGTCTGCGGACTGACCGGGACGGCGACCGGGGCGCTGCTGTTCGGCGTGCTCACCGACCGGATCGGCCGCCGCAGCTCCTACCTGATCGCCACCCTCGGGTTCACCGCCACCAGCATGTGCGGCTCCATGCCCACCTTCGAGGGAAACCTGCTGATGTGCGGCCTGATGGGCGTGGCGGTCGGCGGCCTCGCCCCGCTGCTGATCACCCTGCTCACCGAGACCGCCGGCGGAAAGGTCCGCGGATCGGTGGTGGTGGCGCTCTCCGTCGTCGCCACCGCGGTCGGCTACCTGGTCGCCGCCGGCTCGGCGCTGTGGCTGGAACCGGTGTTCGGCTGGCGGATCCTGTGGCTGATCGGCGCCCCCACCGGTGCCGCGCTGGCCCTCCTCACCCCCTTCGTCCCCAACCGCACCTCGGCCCCCGCCCCGGCGGCCGCGGGCGCACCGGTCGTCCAGCACCTGCCCAGGTCCTCACGGGCCCTCACCAACGGCCTGCAGCGCGCCTTCGCCACCCTCATCGGACTGCTCACCTTCGGCCTCACCACCTGGGTGCCGAGCCTGGCCCGGATCGGCGGCGTTCCGGTGCACACCGCGAACCTGATGCTCACCGTCGCGGCGGTCGTGATGATCCCGTGCGCCCTGCTGCTGATGCTGGGCTACCGCCGCTTCGGCCCGACCTCCATGGCGGCGGGCCTGGCCACCGTCACCGCGGTGCTGCTGCTGGCGCTCACGGCCAGCGGCGCGGTGGCCGAGGTGGGCTGGATCGCCGCGGGCGCGCTGGTGGCGGCCCTGTTCTCGGTGAACTCGATGGCCGCGATCTTCCTCCCGATCGCGGCCGACCTGGCGGAGCCGGAACGGCGCGGCCGGACCACCGGATGGGTCTCCCTGTTCAACCGGCTGGGCGGCCTGATGGGGCCGCTGCTGCTGGCGAGCCTGGTGTCCTCGCCCTCCGCCGTCCTGACGGCGGTCTCCGTCCTCGCCCTGCTGTGCGGCGCGGCCGCCTGGTACATCAGCCGCCGGCACCGGCTCGCCCTGGTCGGCCTGGAGCCGGTGACCGACTGAACCGACCGTCCGCCTGACCGACCGAACCGACCGACCGAGCGTGAGCACGGCAGGCCGGCCGACCGACGAACCCGTCGGCCGGCCGGCCTGCCGTGCTCCGTCGCGGGGCCGGACGCACGGGGGCACGGGAGCGCCGCGGAGAGCGGGCCGGGCGCACAGCACGAGCAGAGAAGCCCGCCGATCTCCGCCCGGCCGATACTGGGCTGGCCCCCGATCCGACGCCCCACAGCGCGCGTTGAGAAGGCGTCGGCATCCCGGATCCCCCCGACGGAAGGAACAGGCATGGCCGACTCGCAGGACGTGATAGCCGCACTGGCGGCGGACGGCGACGCCGTCGAAGCCCTGGTGGCGAACCTGGCGGACGCCGACTGGACGCGGCCCACGCCGGCGCCCGGCTGGACCGTCGCCCACCAGATCGCCCACCTCGCGGCCACCTTCAAGCTGGCCGGAACGGCCGCGGGCGACCCCGAGGCGTTCAAGGCGATGGTCGCGGGCGTCGGGCAGGACTTCGACGGTGCGGTGCAGCAGTCCCTCAAGCCCTACCTGGCGTCCGGCACGCCGAAGCTCCTGCTGGAGCGCTGGAACGCCGAGCGCCGGACCGCCGAGCAGGCCCTCGCGGCCGTCCCGGCCGGCCGGCCGGTGCCGTGGCTGGTCCGCCCGCTGCCCGCGCCCGTGCTGGCCGCCGCCGGGATGATGGAGCTCTTCGGCCACGGCCAGGACATCGCCGACACCTTCGGAGTGCAGCGCGAGTACACCGACCGGCTCCGCTACCTGGTCGAATTCGCGGTCCGCACCTGGGACTTCGGCTACCAGGCGCGTGGGCTCACGGCGCCCGACACCGAGTTCCGCTTCGAGATCACCGCCCCGTCGGGAGCCCGCTGGGAGTTCGGCCCCGCCGACGCGGAGCAGCGCGTCAGCGGCCCCGCCGCCGACTTCTGCCTGCTGGTGACCCGGCGCCGGCACCGCGACGACCTCGCCCTGACGGCCGAGGGCGAGGACGCCGACGTCTGGCTCGACCTCGCCCAGGCCTACCGCGGCCCGGCCGGGGACGGCCGCACCCCCGGCCAGTTCCGGCCGTCCGGGAACTGACCGCCCCACCCGTCCGGTCAACCGAGAGAGGGGACCTTCATGGCCACCCGTACCGACGAATGTGCCGTGGTTCTCGGCGGAAGCATTGCGGGCCTGCTGGCGGCCAGGGTGCTCTCCGAGTCCTACCCGAGGGTCGTGATCGTCGAACGCGACAAGATCCTCGGGGTCCGCGGCCCGCGCCGCGGCGTCCCGCACGGCAACCACGCCCACGGGCTGGTCGCCCGCGGCCACCAGATCATGGAGTCGCTGTTCCCGGGCCTCACCGACGAGTTGATCGCCGCAGGGGTGCGGCCCGGGGACTTCAGCAACGACATCCAGTGGTACTTCAACGGGCTGCGGCTGAGCCCCGCCCGCACCGGCCTGCCGTCCGTGCCCGCCACCCGGCCGGTGCTCGAGTACCACCTGCGCGAGCGGGTGCGGGCGCTGCCGGAGGTGTCGTTCCTGGAGGAGCACGACATCGTCGCCCCGGTGACGGACGCCTCCGGACACCGGGTCACCGGGGTCAGGGTGCAGGCACGCACCCCCGGGGCCGAGGAACAGACGCTCTCCGCGCACCTGGTCGTCGACACCACCGGCCGCGGCTCGCGGACCCCGCGGTGGCTGGCCGACCTCGGGTACCAGGCGCCGCCGGAGGAGCGGATCGAGATCGACCTGGCGTACACCACCCGCCACTACCGCCTGGAGAAGGACCCGTTCGACAGTGACATCGCCATCATCCCGGCCGCCACGCCCTCGCACCCGCGCGGAGCGTTCTTCTACCGGGTGCCCGGCGACGACAACCAGGTGGAGCTGTCGGTGACCGGGCTCCTGGGCGACCACCCGCCCACCGACCCGGAAGGGTTCCACGCCTTCGTCCGGTCGCTGCCCGTCCCCGAGATCTACGAGGCGATCCGCGACGCCGAACCCCTGGACGAACCGCTGCGCTTCCGTTTTCCGGCCAGCGTCCGCCGGGACTTCCACCGGCTGGAGCGCTTTCCGGCCGGACTGCTGGTGATGGGCGACGCGATCTGCAGCTTCAACCCCGCCTACGCCCAGGGCATGACCTCGGCCGCCCTGCAGGCGCTGGTGCTGCGCCGGCACGCCGCCGGGCGGCGGCTGCCCAGGCCCCAGGCGTACTTCCGGGACATCGCCCGCGAGATCCGCTCCCCGTGGTCGTTCGCCGCGGTGACCGACCTGGGCTACCGGGGCGTCAAGGGCAAGCGGAACCTCCAGACCGCCCTGGTCAACCGGTACGCCGCGCTGGCGCAGCGGGCGGCGGTGCACGACCCCCGGGTGACCGACGCGCTGGTGCGGATCGCCGGACTCGTGGCCTCCCCGCAGTCCCTGATGCGCCCCCGCACCCTGCTGCGGGTCCTGCGCGCCGCCCGTCGCCCGGTGCCGCCCTCCGCCTTCGGCGTACCGGCACCGTGAAGCGGACGTCGGCGATCCGATTGGGTCGGGAAAAGGTTTTTCGCGACCATGTCGAGAACGGCGCGTCGGCGCCGACCAAGAAGTGGAGGGGGCGCAGCGAGCGCCTCACGTCGCAGGGAGCGGAACCATGAAGTACCTGATCATGATGTACCCGAACGCCGAGGTCCTGGACGCACTGTCGGAGGAGGAGCGCAACGCCGTCTTCCAGGGCCACGGCGGGTTCATGGAGAAGATCAAGGAGACCGGCGAGTTCGTCGGGACCCTGGCGCTGGCCGGCACCGAGCAGAGCTCCGTGGTGCGCGTCCGTGGCGGCGTTCCCGCGGTGACGGACGGCCCGTACGCCGAGGCCAAGGAGTACGTGGGTGGTGTCTACATCATCGAGGTCAAGGACCAGGAGCGTGCGCACGAGATCGCCGCGATGATCCCGGACGCCGCGGTGGAGGGCCTCGGCATCGAGGTCCGGCCGATCGTGTTCAGTGATGGCCTGGCCGCCTGACCGGTTGTCGACGAGGCCGGCGCGGGACCTTCGGGTCCCGCGCCGGCCTCGTTCCTTCCCCGGGACGGCCGGTGCTCACCGCCTCCAGAACAGCAGGTGGGTGACCCCGCTCGGGCTGGGCACCGCGTCGAGGTGGAAGCGGTCGAGCAGGTCGGTGTGGCTCCTCCAGAGCCGTTCCCCCCGGCCGAGGTCGACCGGTGCGACGGCGAAGTGCATCCGGTCGACCAGGTCGGCGTGGAGGAACTCGCGGACGGTGCTGACACCGCCGGTGATGCGCACGTCCCCGTCCCCGGCGGCCTCCCTCGCCTGCTCCAGGGCCTCGGCCGGCTTCGCCTCGATGAAGTGGAAGGTGGTGTCGGCCAGGGTGAAGGACGGGCGCGCGTGGTGGGTGAGCACGAAGACCGGCGCGTGGAACGGCGGCTCGGCCCCCCACCAGCCCTTCCACTCGTGGTTCTGCCAAGGCCCGCGCTGGGGGCCGAACTTGTTGCGTCCCATGATCACCGCGCCGGGCGGGCGGGCGTGGTCGCGGGTCAGGTAGTCGTCCAGGCCGCGGGTGCCGCCGGGGTCGGTGCGGTTCACCCAACTCGCGGTGGCACCGGCCCAGGAGAAGAGGGCGGCCGGGTCCGCGTGGCCGAAGGGCCGTTCGAGGGACTGCCCCTCACCGGTGCCGAACCCGTCCCGTGACACGTTGAAGCACTGCACCGTCACCAGTTGCGTCATGCCCTCCACACCTTTCCTCGTGGGTGCTGCGGGCCACCCGTACAGCCGGATGCCCGTGCCCCCAACGACCGTCGTGGAGTCGGGGGCACGGGCATCGTGGGCCGTCCGGGTGACCGCCCCGCGCGGACCGGGCGGGCGGGCCGGGCGCGGTCAGCCGGCCGCGGGGACGGAGTCCTCGCTGGGCTCGGGGGCGGCGCCGGCCCCCTGCTGGCCCGTGGGCGGCATGTGCCGGAGCAGGGCGACGACCAGGACGGCGGTGGCGACCAGCAGGGTGCCGGAGATGGTGACCACCGTGTGGAGTTCGTCCGCGAAGGCGGCCCGGGCGGGGGTGAGGAGGGCGTCGGCGAGTTGGCCGGACAGGGATCCGGCGGCCTCCTGCGCGCCGGCGAGGGAGTCCTTGGCCGCCGTGACCGCGTCGGCCGGCAGGCCGTCGGGCAGGCTGAGCGCGCCGCGGTAGACGGCGGCGCCGATGCTGCCGAGGGCGGCGATGCCGACGGCGAAGCCGAGCTGGCCGCTGGTCTCGTTGAGCGCGGCCGCGGAGCCGGCCTTCTCCATCGGCACGGAGCCCATGACCAGGCCCATGCCAAGGGTGACCATCGGGCCGGAGCCGAGGAAGACGATGGCGAAGCCGGTGATCAGGACGGCCGGGCTCGATCCGGGCTCCGCCCTGGTCATCACCAGCATGCCGACCGTCGCGAGGAGCAGCCCGCCGCCGATGAGGTACGCGGGGCGGTAGCGCTGACCGAGCTTGGGGGAGAGGGTGAAGCCGATCGTGTTGGCGATGATCGCCGGCAGCATCCACAGACCCGCGTGGAGCGGGTCACGGCCGTACATCAGCTGCAGCGTCTGGGTGACGAAGAACATCACCGCGCCGGTGAGCAAGGTGCCGAGGAACAGGCTGACCAGTGCCGCCGAGAAGGTGCGGTGGCCGAACAGGCTCAGGTCGAGCAGCGGGTTCGGCAGCCGGCGCTGGCGGTGGGCGAAGAGGATGCCGAAGCCGATGCCGACCAGCACGGCCGCGATCGGCAGCGCCTGCCAGCCGTCCCTGGCGATCTCCTTGAGCCCCCAGATGGCGAGGAGGACGGCCGCCATGGACTCCAGCACGCTGATCAGGTCCAGGCGTCCGGCGTCGGGGTTGCGGAACTCGGGCAGGAACACCGGGCCCAGCACGAGCAGCAGCACCATCGGCGGGACGCCGATCAGGAAGGCCGAGCCCCACCAGAAGTGGGCGAGCAGGACGCCGCCGATGATCGGGCCGATGACGGCGCCGGCCGAGAAGCACGCGCCCCAGATGCCGAAGGCGGCACCGCGCTGCTTGGGGTCCTGGAACATGGTGGTGATCAGGGAGAGCGTGCCGGGCGCGAGGGTGGCGCCGGCGATGCCGAGCAGGGCGCGCGCCGCGATCAGCATGGTGGGGTTGACGGCGTACGCGGAGGCGATGGAGGCGAGGCCGAACGCGCCGGCGCCGATCAGCAGGAGCCGGCGCCGTCCGATGCGGTCGCCGAGCGACCCCATGGTGACGAGCAGGCCGGCGAGCATGAACGGGTAGATGTCGGTGATCCACAGCTGTTGCACGCCGCTGGCGTGGAGGGAGTCCGACAGGCTGGGCAGGGCCAGCAGCATCACGAAGACGTCGATCGAGACCAGCAGGGCGGGCATGGCGAGGACGGCCAGCCCGATCCATTCCCGCCGTCCGGCCCGGGGCGCGGGCTCGCCGGGGGATGTGGTGTCACTCATCAGGGGGTCCTTCCGGATTTTCGGGGCACTCGGCGTCCGCGGGTGCCGTCACACCCGGTACGTCGGACCAGCCGGTACGGTCTCGACATCTCCGGCGGAAACTCGGGCGGAGGGACGCGATCTCGGCTTGGATGTCGAGTGCGGGCCGCCCGCGGCGACGTCTCAGGTGCAGAGATCGACCCGCCGCGCGAGGGACCAAGGAATGATGAGATGAAGTACATGCTGTTGATCCACATGAACCCGGTCGTCTGGGACGGCCTGTCGGAGCGGGAACGCAACGAGGTCTTCTCCGGACACGCCACGTTCGAGCAGAAGATCCTCGACTCCGGTGAGATGGTGATGACCCAGGCCCTCGCCGATCCGTCCGGCAGCGCCACGGTCCGGGTCCGCGAAGGCCGCCCGGCCGTCACCGACGGCCCCTACCTGGCCGCCAAGGAGTTCCTGGCCGGCTACTACCTGGTCGACTGTGCGTCCAAGGAACGCGCGATCGAACTGGCCGGCCTGATCCCCGACGCCCGCTACACCGGCATCGAGGTCCGTCAGGTCGTCTTCGAAGCCGATACGGAGAGCTGAGCCGATGAACCACGACGTCCGGGTCGAGGACCTGCTCCGATCGCTCGCACCGCAGGTCCTCGGCGCGGTCGTCCGCCGCTACGGGCACTTCGACGCCTGCGAGGACGCCGTCCAGGACGCCCTGCTGGCAGCCGCCGTCCAGTGGCCCGAACAGGGGGTCCCCGGCAACCCCCGGGCCTGGCTGATCACCGTGGCCGCCCGCCGGGTGATCGACGGGCTGCGCAGCGAGCAGGCCCGCCAGCGCCGCGAGGCCACCGTCGCCGCGCTCACCCCGGCCGACGAGACCGTGACGCCCGGGCCGGGCGAGGAACCCAAGGCGGCCGAGCAGGACGACGTGCTCACCCTGCTGTTCCTGTGCTGCCACCCCTCGCTCACCCCCGGCTCGCAGGTCGCGCTCACCCTCCGGGCCGTCGGCGGCCTGACCACCGCGCAGATCGCGCACGCCTTCCTGGTCCCCGAGGCGACCATGGCCCAGCGGATCAGCCGGGCCAAGCAGCGGATCAAGGCCACCGGGTCGTCGTTCCGGATGCCCCCGCAGAGCGAGCGCCAGGAACGGCTGGGGGTCGTGCTCCAGGTGCTCTACCTGATCTTCAACGAGGGCTACACCACCACCAGCGGCCCCGACCTCCAGCAGCCCGAACTCGCCCGCGAGGCCATCCGCCTCACCCGCGAGCTGCACCGGCTGCTGCCCGGGGAGGGCGAGGCGGCGGGCCTGCTGGCGCTGATGCTGCTGACCGACGCCCGCCGGCCGGCCCGCACCCGGCCCGACGGCAGCCTGATCCCGCTCGCCGAACAGAACCGCTCGGCCTGGGACCAGTCCGCGCTCAAGGAGGGGCTGGCGCTGATAGCCGAGACCCTCCCGCGGATGGTGGCGGGGCCGTACCAGGTGCAGGCGGCGATCGCGGCCGTGCACGGCGAGGCCGTGCACGCCGAGGACACCGACTGGCCGCAGATCATGGCCCTGTACGAGGTGCTGGAGCAGATGGCCCCCGGCCCGATGGTGACGCTCAACCACGCCGTCGCCCGCGCGATGGCCCTCGGCCCGGCGGCCGGGCTCGAACTGCTCGGGACCCTGGAGGCCGACGGCCGGCTCGCGGAGCACCACCGGCTCGCCGCGGTCCGCGCCCACCTGCTGGAGATGAGCGGCGACCGGGAGGCCGCCCGGAACAGCTTCCGGGAGGCCGCCCGGCGCACCGGCAGCATCCCCGAGCGCCGCTACCTGGAGTCCCGGGCCGAAGCACTGAACGACCGGTGACGGCCGCTCGTCAGCGGCCCAGGCCCTGGAGTCCCAGCAGCAGCTCGGGGACGTCGGTGGCGCCGATCGCGCCCGCCGCGTCGAGGACGGGCCGCCACGCCGGGTCGGAGCAGATCAGCACCGGGCCGTCGGCGGGCGAGTCCGGCAGGCGGCCGTGCGAACCGCGGACCCAGGAGGGGTCCAGCGGCACCACGTTCATGGTGTGGCGCAGGCCGAGCTTCTTGCGGGCCAGGCCGAGCGCGGCCCGGGCCCTGGCCAGCGGGTCCGCCGGGTCGAAGAACAGCTCGGCCGGGTCGTAGCCGGGCTTGCGGTGGATCTCGACGGACCGCGCGAAGTCGGGGGCCCGCGCGTCGTCCAGCCAGTAGTAGTAGGTGAACCAGGCGTCCGGGTCGGCCACCGCCACCAGTTCGCCGGACCGGGGGTGGTCGAGGCCGTGGCGGGCCTGGTCCGCGCGGTCCAGCACCTCGGCCACGCCGGGCAGCCGGAGCAGCTGGTCGCGCACCCTGGGCAGGTCCGCCTCGTCGGGGACGTACACGTGGGCGATCTGGTGGTCGGCGACGGCGAAGGCCCGCGAGGCCCACGGGTCCAGGTACTCCATCCCGGCCTGGGTGTACACCTCCAGCAGGCCCTCCCGGCGCAGTTCGCGGTTGATGTCCACCGGGCGCCGCACCGCCGTGATGCCGTACTCGCCGAGCGCGACCACGGTCGCGCCGGACTGCTCCGCCTGCTCCAGCAGCGGCGCCAGCTCGGCGTCCACCGCCCGGGCCGCCGCCACGGCCTGCGGCGCGTCGGGTCCGAAGCGCTGGAGGTCGTAGTCCAGGTGCGGGACGTAGACCAGCAGCAGGTCGGGCCGCTCGGCGGCGAGGATCCGGCGGGCCGCCGCGACGATCCAGCGGCTGGAGGCGATCCCGGCCGTCGGGCCCCAGTACTGGAAGAGCGGGAAGGGCCCCAGCTCGGCGGTGAGTTCGTCGCGCAGCGCCGCCGGCCGGGTGTAGCAGTCGGGCGACTTGCGGCCGTCGGCGTGGTAGACCGGGCGCGGCGTGACCAGCAGGTCGGTGGTGGCGCCCATGGCGTACCACCAGCAGACGTTGGCGACCCGGTAGCCGGGATGCCGGGAGCGCGCGGTGTCCCACACCTTCGGCGCCCGGACCAGCCGGTTGTGCTGGCGCCAGAGGTGGATCTCCCCGAGCTCCCGGAAATACCAGCCGTTGCCGACGACGCCGTGCTCGGCGGGCAGCCGGCCGGTGAGCAGCGTGGACTGCACGCTGCAGGTGACGGCGGGCAGCACCGTGCGCAGCGGGGCGGACCCGCCGCGCCCGGCGAGCCGAGTGAGGTTCGGCATGTACGGCAGCAGGCGCGGGGTCAGGCCGACCACGTCCAGCAGGACCACGGGTTTCAACGGTCCGCCCTTTCGCCGATCAGTTCGCGCTCGGCCCAGACGAGTTCGGCGGCTATCCCGGCCGGGATGTCCACGGGGACGTCGGTCGGGGCACCGGTCGGGGCGCCGATCGGTCGCCCGGGCAGCACCGGCCAGGTGTAGGTCTCGACCTCGATCACCGTCCGCTCCCGCACGGCCGCCACCGCCCGGCGGAGCACATCGGTGGTGGCGCGCAGCGGCGCGGGGGGCGCGGCGTGCAGCGGCACGTGGAAGTGCACCCGCCAGGGCCACCGGCCGGGCAGCCGGTCCAGCGCCTCCGGCAGGTCGTCGGCCGCGAGCACCCGGCCGGCGCCGTCGGACTCCCGCACCTGGTGGAGGTAGCGGGGTTCGGCGTAGTCGGCGAGCAGCCGGCGGGCCGCCGGGTCGTTCGGGTCGTCCACGTGGAGGGCGGCCGAGGCCTGGATCCTGACCACGCGCAGGCCGGCCCGTTCGACGGCGGCCACCGTCCGCTCCGGGTCGGCGAAGGAGACCGCCAGGTGGCAGGTGTCGAGGCAGAGGCCGACGAATTCGAGGTCCGCGCGGGTGGCGAGCCAGCCGACGGCGTCCTCGACGGTGTCCAGCACGCAGCCCGGTTCCGGCTCGACGGCGAGCCGGATCGGCCGGCCCGCCCGCGCCGAGACGGTGCGCAGCGCCGCCGCCGTCCGGCGCAGCGCCTGCTCGGCGGCCCGGTCCGCGGCGGGGGACCACGGACTGCGCCAGGCCAGCGGCAGCGTGGAGATGCTGCCGCCCTCGGCGTCGTCGGGCAGCAGGCCGGCCAGCACGGTGGCGCAGTCGGCGGTGTAGGCGGCGCGGGCGGGTTCGGTCCAGTCCGGCCGGTACACCGCGTGCTTGACCACCCGCTGGTGGAAGCCGCCGTAGGGGAAGGCGTTCAGGGCGAGCACGGACAGGTCCCGGGCGTCCAGTTCGGCCCGCAGCCGGCGGAGCAGGGACGGGTCGGCTGCCAGTGCGGACGCGACGTCGGCGGCCAGCCACAGGCCCAGCCCGAGCCGGTCGAAGCCGGTGCGTTCGCGGATCGGACCGGCGCAGGTGTCGAGCTGCCGCAGGATGCCGGGCAGGTCCTCGGCCGGGTGGACGTTGGTGGAGTAGCAGAGCCGGTTCACGATCCGCCCCGGAGCACCGAGTTGCCCGCGAAGGAGGCGCCGTCGGCGTCGTCCCGGATTCCCTCGTCGAGGACCAGCCGCCCGCTGCGGCCGTAGAACTCGACGGGGTTGTGCCAGAGCACGGTGTCCACGTCCGCCGCGGTGAAGCCGGCCGCCAGCATCGCCCGGCCCACCTTCTGCGTCTTGAGGGGGTCCGAATTCCCCCAGTCGGCGGCCGAGTTGACGAGGATCCGGTGGGTGCCGTACTCCTTCAGGACGGCGACCATCCGGTGCTCGTCCATCTTGGTGTCCGGGTAGATCGAGAAGCCCATCCAGCAGCCGGAGTCGGCGACCGTCGCCACCGTGACCTCGTTGAGGTGGTCCACCAGGACGGAGCCCGGGGCGATGCCGGACTCGCGGACCACGTCCAGGGTGCGGCGGGTACCGGCGTGCTTGTCCCGGTGCGGGGTGTGGACCAGGACCGGCAGTCCGTGGTCGACGGCCAGCTCCAGCTGACGGGCGAACGCCTCGTCCTCGGCCCTGGTCATCGAGTCGTAGCCGATCTCGCCGACCGCGACCACGCCGTCCTTGCCGAGGTAGCGCGGCAGGACGTCCAGCACCTCGACGCAGCGGGGGTCGTTGGCCTCCTTGGGGTTCAGGGCGAGCGCGCAGTTGTGGCTGATCCCGAACCGGGAGGCCCGGAACCGCTCCCAGCCGAGCAGGCCGTCGAAGTAGTCGGTGAAGGACCCCGGGTTGGTACGGGGCTGGCCGAGCCAGAAGGCCGGCTCGACGACGGCCCGGACACCGGCCGCCCGCATGGCCCGGTAGTCGTCGGTGGTGCGCGAGGTCATGTGGATGTGCGGGTCGAAGATCCTCATGACCGGGCCTCCTGCGGTCGCGGGGGGACGAGGGCCAGCAGGACGCTCATGCCGAGCAGCACGCGCAGGTCGGAGCCGATCTCCCGGCCGGCCGCCCGCCGTTCCTCGGCCAGGTCGCGGGCCATCCGCAGCAGTTCGGCGTCGGTGCGGGTGACCAGGTCCGCCACGGCGCCCAGCGGCACCTCGGTGAACAGGCACTTCAGCACGCCGTGGCGCCACTGGTCCTGCTCCAGGTGCCGGGCCGCGAAGGGGCCCATCGCCGCCGCGACGAGGCGCGGGTCGTTAGTGCGCAGGCCGTCGGCGACCAGCTCCAGGCCGAGCCGGCGTACGCCGTCCGGCAGGTCCGGCAGCGCGCGCAGCACCCCGCGCCGCTCGGCGGCGTCGCCGTGCCGGTAGAGCTTCTCGACCTCGGCCGCCAGGACCGCCCCGGGCAGGGACCCGGCCAGCACCGCGAGCAGCCGGGCCCGGGCCCGGTCGTCGACCGTGCCGTGCACCAGTCCCTGGGGGTCGGAGTTGGGCTGCACCGGCCCGCGCCCGACCATCCGGCCGGCCAGCGGGAACTCCTGGTGGATCGTGCCGGGCCACTCGCGGACCCGGCGCTCGGCGCAGGTCAGCCAGTCGTCCTGCGGGTGCCGGTACGGCGGCGGGGCCGGCCGGCTCCCGCCGTAGACGCTGGTTTCGATCCAGCGGTGTTTCTCGGTCTCGGTCATGATGGGCGGTCTCCGATCGTGGACGACGCCGGTGCACCCGTGTGCGCCGGCGGAACGGAAACGGTCTCCTGGGCCCGGCGTATCGCCGCCAGGGCCGTTCGCGCGGTGGTCGGTGCGGCATGGCTGTGCCGGGGCAGTTCGACCGCCGCGACGCCGCTGTAGCCGATCCCGTCGAGGGCGGCCAGCGTCGCGGCGAGATCGAGTCGCCCCGCTCCGAACTCCAGGTGCTCGTGGACACCCGGAAGCATGTCGTCCAGCTGGACGTTGACCAGCAGCCCGGCCGCGCGCCGGACGCACTGCGCGGCGTCCACCGGCTCCACGGCCACGCAGTGCCCGACGTCGAGGGTGATGCCGAGGGCATCGGGCTCGCCGAGCTCGCGGCGCAGGTCGAGGGCCTGGTCGAGGTGCTGGACGACCATGCCGGGTTCGGGCTCCAGGCCGAGCCGCACCGCCCGGCGCCCTGCCTCGGCCAGGACCGGGCCGAGGTGCCGGACCAGCCGTGCGCGGTTGGTCCGTCCGTCCACCCCGGGCTCGCTCACGCCGGACCAGAAGGACACGCAGTCGGCGCCGAGCGACTCGGCGATCCGGACGGCGCGGAGCAGGAAGTCGATCCTCGGCGCGGCGTCCCCGGACACCAGCGTGGGGTGGTGCTTGCGGTACGGGTCGAGCAGGAAGCGCGCGCCGGTCTCGACCACGCAGCGCAGGCCCGCGGCGGAGAGCAGCGCGGCCAGCCGGTCGGTCTCCCGGGCCAGGTCCGGGCCGAAGGGATCGAGGTGGTGGTGGTCGAGGGTGAGGGCGACCGAGGTGTAGCCCAGGTCGGCGATGACCCGGACCGCGTCGGCGAGCCGGTGGTTGGCGAAGCCGTTGGTGCCGTACCCGACGGCGATCGCGCTCACGTCGGGCTCCTGCGGGCGGACAGCCGGCGGGCCAGCGGGAGGGCGCCCAGCACCAGCGCGGCGGCCGGCAGCGAGCCCAGCCGTGCGGCCAGCCCGGCCTGCAGCGGCACCATGCCGTGGATCCCGGCCACGGTCGCGGTCCGGACCGCCGCCGCCGTGCCGCCCGCGGTGCCGTCCGCGGTCGGTCCGGTGGACCGCACCGGGCCGGCGGCGAGCTGGGCGGGGCCGGTGGCGGCCGCGTACCCCAGTGCGCACAGCGCCCCGGCCGTGCGGTGCCGGGCCGAGGCGGCCCGGCCCGTGCCGGTCAGCAGGGCGGTGACCGCGGTGGCGGCCACCGCCAGCCGGGCGTCGGCGGAGCGGCCGCCGTGGACCTCGCCGCGGGACAGCGCGGTCACGCCCAGGGTGTGGGTGGCCAGCGCCAGCGCCGGGACGCCGGCCGCCCGCCAGTGCCCGGATCCGGCGCCGAGCAGGACGTCCAGGCCGCGGCAGGCCGCCATGCCCAGCGGGGCGGCGGGGGTCGGCTTCAGCACGGTGTCGTACGCCCACACCGCGGCGGTGAGCGGCACGGCGATCCGCAGCGCGTCGGACCCGCCCGCGAGACCGGCCAGGGCCAGTCCGGTGGCGCCGAGCCCGGCCGCCGCGGCGAGCGCGGCCCCGGGCGCGATCCGACCGGACGGGACGGGGCGCTCGGGGCGCTCCAGCGCGTCGACCGCCCGGTCCGCCCAGTCGTTCAGCGCCATCCCCGACCAGTACAGGGCGACGGAGGCGAGCGGCAGGGCCAGCCGTCGGCCGCGCAGCGGACGGCCCGCCGCGACCGCGCCGGCCACGGTGTCCCCGAGGACGGTGAGCGCCGCCGGTGCCCGGACCAGGTCGAGCCACGGACGCAGGGCGGCCCTCATCGGGCCACCTCGATCCGCCGCACCCAGGACACCAGGTCCTGTTCCTGCTGGGCGAGCCGGTGCTCGTCGCTGCCGAGCGGGTCCTTGAAGAAGAAGGCCAGTGCGCCGAGCGGCCCGGACTCCCCGGCCGCGTGCGCACCGGCCACCAGCCGGGCGAGGTCGAGGACCAGCGGCGCGGCGAGCGCCGAGTCGTAGCCGTCCCAGCTCAGTTGCAGGCTCATCGAGGTGCCGAGGAAGCCCTCGAAGGAGACGTGGTCCCAGGCGACCTTGCGTTCGCCGAGGTCGGGGACGTGGTCGATGTGCAGCGGGGCGGTGACCTCCCCGCCGAGCAGCGCGGCCAGCCCGCGGGTCTTGGACTCCAGCTTGCCCTGCGCGCGGCCCGCCACCCCGAGGTTGGCGCCGTCCCCGCCGCCGAGCAGGTTGGTCCCCGACCAGGACCGCACCCGCAGCCCGCGGGCGAGGAACATCGGTGCCAGCACGCTGCGCAGCAGGGTCTCGCCGGTCTTGCCGTCGCAGCCCGCGTACGGCAGGCCGTGCCGGTCGGCCAGTTGGGTGACCGCCGGGATGCGCAGACCGGGCGACGGGGTGAAGTCGACGTACGGGCAGCCGGCCGAGAACGCCGCGTACGCGGAGAGGGCGGCCGGGCCGAGCACCCGGCGCCCCTCCTGGGCGAGGGCGCGGTCGAGGGCGGCCAGGTCGGCGTGTTCGGGCAGCGCCCGGAGCGGGGGCTCGGTGGAGGAGACGTTGACCACCACGACCCGCTCCAGGCCGTGGGAGCGCCGGAAGTCCGCGAGGTCGGCGGCGAGCCGGTCCGCGGCCTCGGCCTGGGTGGCCGGGGCGTCGTCGTCCGGGTCGTGGCCGCGGCGGATCTCCCGGTCGGCGGCCGCGAGTTCCTCGGCGACCGCCGACGGGAGCCGGCCGGGCAGCACACCCGCGGCGGCGAGCTCCTCGGCCCGCTTGCCCAGCGGGGTGGAAACGAGGTCGTGGCCGCCGGTGACCAGCTCGGACCAGCCGGGGAAGACGCCCGGATCGAGGTCGAGCCGCTCGCTGACGCTGCCGGTCGCGGGGACGAGCCCGGCCCGCAACGCGGCGAGGCCGCAGACGGCCGTGGTGGCCACCGACCCCCTGCCGCCGACCAGCCAAAGTCCGGTCCTGCCTGCCATGGTGCGACTGCCTTTCGGTGAGGAGGGATGACGTCCTACGAGCGGTCCCAGCCCGCCCAGCGCCAGAGCCGGCCGGTGCCCCGCCGGGACTCGACGCCGTGGTCGGTCATCTCGAACTCGCCGAAGTCCAGGATCAGCAGCGCGTCGTCGCCCGGCGCGAAGCCGACGTCGATCGGCCGGTGCAGTTCGGGACCGGACGGCAGGCCCCGGGTGGACCAGTCGGCCGGGTCGACCAGCAGCAGGTCGCGCCCCAGCTGGGGGCCGCCCGGCGGCAGGGTCATCGGCGCCTCGTCCCCGAACAGCGTGACCACCAGCTGCCCGGCCAGCGGGGAGCGCGGGGGCGCCACGGCGAACTTGGTGGCCGCGACGTGCGACTCGAAGTCGAGCACCGGCCGCTCCGGCGGCGGGAGTTCGCCGTGGTTGGCCAGCAGGAAGGTCGGCTGCGGGCCGCGGGTGGGCTTGAACGCCGGGTCCGTCACCGGGATGCCGCCGATGAAGTCCGGCCAGCCGTACCAGGCACCCTCGCGCACCTCGAACAGCAGGTCGGGGGCGTTGCCGATCGGGCGGCTGCCGCGGTCGTCGGCGCCCTGGTCGACCGCCAGCAGGCGCCCGTCCGGCAGGAAGCCCAGGCCGAAGGCGTTGCGCATCCCCCAGGCCACCAGCTCCAGGTTGCCGCCGTCGAGGTCGCAGCGCAGCACGGCCGCGCTGCACGGCAGCCCGGCGGGTATCCGCTGCCCCGGCCGGGTCGCGGTGCCGAACGGGGCGAACGCGCCGGTGGTGGTCCGCGCGCCGGGCCGGCCGGCCAGCGGGTCGTCCGTGGTGACGTTGAAGCCGGTGAGCTCGATGTCGAGGCCGGGGATGTCGTACGAGTGCGGAAGGCGTCCCAGCCAGCCGAGTTCGTAGGCGTCCAGCCCGATGATCCCCAGGTTGGACATCGCGCCCTGGGCGAAGTACAGCTTCCCGTCCCGGCCGGCCACGGCCATGTCGATGTGGTAGTTGCCGGGCCCCGGCATGCCGTCGACGATGACGGCCCGCTGCCCGTCCGGGCCGATCCGGGTGATCCGGCCGGCCCCGCCCTCGGAGACGTACAGGTGGTCCTGGTGCCAGAGCAGTCCGGTCACCGGGGCGGCCAGGCCGTCGGCGATCAGCGTGCGTGACGAGGTGTCGGTTCCCGGGCCCAGACGCCAGATCCGGCCGCCGGGGGCGGCGCCCCCGAAGGGCAGTCCGGACTCGGCCAGATACACCTGGCCCGCGTCGTCGAAGGTGAGGCTGGTCGGGAAGTCCAGCCCGTCGGCCAGTACGGTGGGTGATTGCACCACGGTTCCTCCACGGTCGTGCCCACAGAAGATCCGCCGCCCCGGTGAGGTCGGCGACGGGTCGATGTGTAGCAGCGTCCACGAAGCATGGTCAAGAACCGCCCGGGCGCTCGCCGTTGGCCGCGTGTTTATCGACACGGTCGGGAAATGCGCAGTTCAGGCGGTGTGTGAGGGCTGTGGGGAGCAGGTCGGACCGGGGCCGTGGGCCCGCGTGGGCACCGCACGACACGAGAAGTCCCGGGCGCTCCCGCGCACCGGTGACGGGCCCTGCGCGACTGTCGTCCGTGCGTGGGCCGGAGTCCGAGCCGCCCTTCAGTGGTCACTCTCGGTAGTTCCCGGCGGGCTCCCTTCCCTCGTGGTCGCAGTGGTCGACGGCCGCCGGGGAAGGCGTCCACTCCTTCCCCGGCGACCGCGACCGTGTCGAGGCACCAGGGCCCTCGACCGCCGGGGTCCAGGCCCGGCACTTGGTAGACGAAGCCGACCGCCGCGGATCGACATCGGACGGCAGAAATTTCGGGAGATCTTCTGCCGTGCGGCCCCGGCCCGCGCGCCCGCCGCACGCCGCCGGAACACGCGCCGGGAACGCACGCACGACGGCCACCGGCGCGGCGTGGGACGCCGGCCGGTGGCCGTCGGGGCAGGAGCGGTGGGAGAGCGGGGCGGTACGTGCGAAAGGGTCAGAGCGAGTAGGCGACCAGCTCGAACGAGTGGCTGGTCGAGAGCCCGGGGGCGCCCGCGCCGACCAGCAGCAGGTTGCCGCTCACCGCCGGGAAGGAGATGATGCCGGCCGGTGTCCTGGCCGTCCACAGGGTTGAGCCGGTGGCGGTGTCGAACGCGTACACCTGGCCGTCGAAGGTCGAGGTGAAGACCACGTCGTTGGCCACCGTGGCGGCACCGAGCGCCATCTGCGGCAGGTCCCGCTGCCAGAGCACCTTGCCGGTCGCCACGTCGGCGGCGGTGAGGCCGCCCCGGCCCGCGGCGTTGTCGGGCAGTTCCAGCCCGCCGGTGGCGCCGAGCTTGCTCGGGTTGTCGACCCAGGGAACGAAGAGCCGCCCGCGGGAGAGTGCCATCGGCGTCTCTATGCCGCCGATGATGCCGGGCAGGACGGTGACCGGGGTGTCCGGCAGCGGTCCCTCGTCGTTCAGGTGGGTGCCGACCGGCAGGGTCCACAGCGGGGTTCCGTCGTCGGCCCGGTAGGCGAAGACCTTGCCCATCTTGCCCGCCGTCACCACGACCTCGGTGGGCACCCCGCGGACCTTCGTGGTGGTCACGATCGGGGGTTCCTGGAGGTCGTAGTCCCGCAGGTCGTGCGGTGCGGCCTGCTGGTACCAGAGCAGCTTGCCGGTCCTGCTGTCGAGTGCCAGCAGGCAGTTGGTGTAGAGGTTGGGGCCCGGCCGGCTGCTGCCGTTGGGGTACTCGGGGGTGCCGGGGAGCGGGGCGGGGTTGGCGATGGAGACGAAGAGCCGTCCGTGCTCGTCGAGGGCCGGCGCGAACCAGGTCCCGCCGCCGCTGTTGATCTCCGGGTGGCCCCAGAGGTCGCCGTCCTTGACCGTGTTGAAGCTCCAGCGCGGATTGCCGGTGGCGGTGTCCAGCGCGAAGATCGTCCCCATGGCGCCCGGCACGTACTTGCCGAAGGTGTTCGGGACGGTGCTGACCACGACGGTGTCCTCGTACACCTGGGGGGCGACGTCGATGCCGCCCTGGCCGGCGGCGATCAGCTCCCGCGACCAGACGGTCCGGCCGGTCGCCGGGTCGAGTGCGAAGGCGCCGGTGAACGTGGTGCCGAAGAGCAGGCCGCGCGCGTAGGCCACGCCGTTCGGCCCGACCGAGGGGCTGTTGAAGACGCGCTTCCAGCGGACCTTCCCGGTCTCCTTGTCCACCGCGTAGACGTCCGAGTTGAGATTGATCAGGTACACCGTGTCGCCCACCACGACCGGATTGGAGGCCATGATGCCGGCGAAGGTCGGCGTGCCCTCCAGCGGGAGCCGCCACTTCACCTTGAGGTTCTTGACGTTGTGGGAGTTGATCGGCGTCCGGGTGACGTTCCTGGTGTTGGTCAGATCGCCGTTGGAGAGGGGCCAGTCCCGCGGGTGGACCGGGCGGCCGTGGCTTCCCTCGGCCGCCTCCGGGCCCGCGGAGGCGAGGTCCGGGGCGGCCATGCCGGGCCCGATCGCCAGCGCGGCGGCGGCCAGCGCCGTGAGCACCAGCCAGCCGGGTCTGCGGCGGCCGCGCCGCCCGGTGCCGCGGGACTTCAGGATCAAGGACACATCGACTCCATTTCCGTCCGGTGTCGTTGCTCGACTCCGGGCCTGGGTGAAACCTGGGTGGGGAGGGACGGCGGACCGGGTTCCCCGGCCGTCCCTCCCGGGGTCGTCGGCGGTCTCGCGGGTGCGCCGGCGGTCAGCGCACCCGGCGCGCGAACGCCCGGACGTCGCCGACGAACAGCTCGGGCTCCTCCAGCGCGGCGAAGTGCCCGCCGCGCTCGAACTCGGACCAGTGGGCGAGGGTCGGGAGGATCTGCTCGGCCCAGCGGCGGATCGGCCGGACGGCGTCCTGCGGGAAGACGGCCACCCCGACCGGCGCGGCGAGCGGCCAGGGGCCGGCCCAGGTACGGATGAAGTCGGAGTCCAGCCGGTTGGACTCGTAGTAGAGCTGCGCGCTGGAGCCGGCGGAGGCGGTGAACCAGTAGATCGCGGCGTTGGTCAGCAGCCGGTCGCGGGCCACCGCGTCCTCCGGCGCCGACTCCGCGGCCGTCCACTCCTTGAACTTCTCCACGATCCAGGCGAGTTGGCCCACCGGCGAGTCGGTCAGGCCGTAGCCGATCGTCTGCGGCCGGGTGGACTGGATCTTCCGCCAGCCGGCCCCGTCCTGCTCGAAGTGTGCGGCGAACTCCAGCCGGGCCAGGTCCGCCCCGTCCAGGTTCGCGAACTCGGCCGGGTCCTGCGGCGGGAAGGTGGCGAGCATGTTGAGGTGGACGCCGGCGACGTGCGCCGGATCGGCCAGGCCGAGCTGGAGGGAGACCGGCATGCCCCAGTCGCCGCCCTGGACGAGGTACCGGTCGTAGTCGAGGCGGTGCATCAGCTCGGCCCAGGCCCGGCCGACCCGGGCGGTGTCCCAGCCCGCCTCCTGGGGGCGGCCGGAGAAGCCGTAGCCGGGCAGCGAGGGGACGACCACGTGGAACGCGTCGGCCGGATCGCCGCCGTGTGCCCGCGGATCGGTCAACGGACCTATCACGTCCAGGAATTCGACCACCGAGCCGGGCCAGCCGTGGGTGATGATCAACGGCGTGGCACCCGGCTCCGGCGAGCGCACGTGCAGGAAGTGGATGTCCACGCCGTCGATCTCGGTCAGGAACTGCGGGAACGTGTTGAGGTGCTCCTCGGCCTTGCGCCAGTCGAAGCCGGTGCGCCAGTACTCGGCCAGCTCCTTCAGGTAGCCGAGCGGCACCCCGCGCTGCCAGCCCACGCCCGGCAGTTCACCGGGCCAGCGGGTCGCCGCCAGCCGGCGGTCCAGGTCGTCGAGGGCTTCCTGCGGGATGTCGATACGGAAGGGGCGCATGCCGGGTCCTCTCAGTGGACGCTCGGATCGGAGGTGCGGGCAGCGCGGGCCGCAGCCGGCCCGCCGGGTCTCAGGCGGCGATGGGCGTGTTCTGGTACGAGGCGATCCGCCAGTCGGAGCCCTGACGGGCCAGCACCCAGGTCGCGCGGATCGCGCGCTCGGCCGTCACCTCGGTGTCCCCAGGCGCCAGCACGCCGCCCTGGGTGACCAGCACGGCCACGTCCGCGGCCAGCGGGCGGACCGACACCGGCTCGCCCGTGACCCGGGTTCCCTTGAACGGGCCGGCGAACGCCTGGGTCATGAAGGCGCGGATCGCCTGACGGCTCGTCAGGTAGATGTCGCCGGGCAGGATCAGCGTCGCGTCCTCGGTGAAGACCTCGGCGAAGCCGTCGGCGTCCTGGGCGGCCCAGGCCGCGACGATCCGCTCCGGAACGGCGCGCAGCGCGGAGGCCTCGGGGGAGTTGGGCGGGGGAGTGGCGGACATGGCTCTCTCCTTCTCCGGTGGTCCCGGCCGCGATCACGGCGGCCGGGTGACGGCCAGCCTCACACCGGGCCTCGGAGGGTGACAACTCCCCGATTGCGCTCGATCGTCGGGCCGCCGGGTGGCCTGGACACGCTCCGGACGCGCCGCAATCCGGGAGATGCGGGCGTCCCGCCCGGCTGCCAGCCTCGACAGGGCCGATCAACGACCGCGGCCCGGACGGCCAACCGTCCCGCGTGGGCCGCCCACTTCGGAGGAGCCCCCGATGACAGCCAAGGAATCCCCGTCCCGGGAAGAACTGGTGAGCCGCGCCGCCGAGTTGGTGCCGCTGCTGCAGAAGAACGCGCTGTGGCACGAGGAGCACCGCCGGCTCTCCGACGAGACGCTGACCGCGCTGACGGACTCCGGACTGCTGCAGATCCGGGTGCCGGTCCGCTACGGCGGCTACGAGTCCGACATGCGCACCGCGGTGGACGTGATCGCCGAGCTGGCCCGCGGCGACGGCTCCACGGCCTGGGTCATGGCGGTCTACGCCATCAGCTCCTGGATGGCCGGCCTGTTCCCGGACGAGGTGCAGGACGAGATCTTCGCCGACCCGGGCGTGCGGGTGAGCGGCATCCTCAGCCCGACCGCGGTCGCCGTGCCGGTCGAGGGCGGCGTGCTGCTGAACGGCAAGTGGACGTTCAACTCGGGCGCGCTGCACAGCTCCTGGAACACCAACGCGGCCGTGCTGATGACCCCCGAGGGGCCGCAGCCGATCATGGTGGCCGTCCCGCTGGCGGACCTGGAGATCGTCGACGACTGGCACACCACCGGCCTGCGCGGCTCCGGCAGCGTCACCACCGTCGCCACCGACCTGTTCGTCCCCGAGCCGCGGGTGCTGCCGATGGTCCCGGTGCTCCAGGGGCACCACCGTTCCCTGGCGAACGCCGAATCGCCCATCTACCGGGCGCCGTTCATGCCCACCGCGTGCGCCACGGTGGCCGCACCGGCCCTCGGGCTGGCCAAGGCCGCCAAGGAGGCGTTCTTCGAGCGGCTCCCCGGCCGGAAGATCAGCTACACCGAGTACGCCAACCAGGCCGAGGCCCCGGTGACCCACCTCCAGGTGGCCGATGCCATCACCAGGATCGACGAGGTGGAGTTCCACGCCCACCGCGCCGCCGCCCTGATCGACACCAAGGGCCCCACCGGCGAGGAGTGGACCCTGGAGGAGCGGGCCCGGATCAGGCTCGACCTCGGTGCCGTCTGCTCGCGCACCAAGGAGGCGGTGGACATCCTCAACACCGCCAGCGGCGGCTCCTCGATCTACACCACCGTCCCGATCCAGCGCATCGAGCGGGACGTCCAGACCCTCAACCTGCACGGCATCCTGCACCCCAACACCAACCTCGAACTGTACGGACGGGTCGCCTGCGGCCTCGGGCCCAACACCCTCTACCTGTAGCCGGCGCCCCACCGGACAGGGCCGCACCGAGCGGCCCTGTCCGGCATGCCCTGCCCGCCGTTCCCACCGACCGCCCGGAGGATCCCCATGGCAATCCCCGAACCCGTCGTCATCGACCCCGCCGGACACGACATCCACGCCGAGGGCGCGCGGATCCGGGCGAACGGCCCGGTCGCCCGGATCGAACTGCCCGGCGGCGTGCTCGGCTGGTCGATCACCGACCACGAGACCGCCCGCCAGGCCCTCACCGACCACCGGCTCTCCAAGGACCCGCGCCAGCACTGGACGGCCTTCGCCGAGGGCAGGATCGGCGAGGACTTCCCGCTCATCGGCTGGGTGCTGATGGACAACCTCACCACCCGGTACGGCGCCGACCACACCCGGCTGCGCCGGCTGACCGCCGGGGCCTTCACCCCGCGCCGGGTCGAGGCCATGCGGGCCGAGGTCGAGAAGGCCGTCGACGAGCTGCTGGACGAGCTGGACGGCTGCGAGCCCGGCGAGGTGGTGGACCTCAAGGCCCGCTTCGCCCGCCCGATGCCCGCCCGGGTCATCTGCGACCTGTTCGGCGTGCCGGCCGAGGACCGCGTGCAGATGCTCCGCGGCGGCGAGGCGAACATCGACACCACCCTCACCCCCGAGGAGTCGGCGGCCAACGTCGAGCAGTGGCACCGGGAGATGCAGGAGTTCGTCGAGTCCAAGCGCCGCAGCCCCGGGGACGACCTGACCAGCGACCTGGTCCAGGCCCAGGAGGAGGACGGCTCCCGGCTGAACGACTCCGAACTCGTCGGCACCCTGCACCTGTTGCTCGCCACCGGCACCGAGCCGGTGATGAACCTGCTCGCCAACGCGACCCGGGCCCTGCTCACCCACCCGGAGCAGCTGGCGCTGCTGCGCAGCGGCGAGGTGAGCTGGTCGGACGTGATCGAGGAGACCCTGCGCGTCGAGGCACCGGTCGCCCACCTGCCGTTCCGCTTCGCGGTCGAGGACATCGAGATCGGCGGCGTCGTCATCGCCAAGGGCGACCCGGTCCTGATCAACTTCGCGGCGGTGGGCCGCGACCGCACCGTGCACGGCGACAGCGCGGACGCCTTCGACGCCGCCCGGTCGGACAAGGAGCACCTCTCCTTCGGCCACGGCGTCTACCGCTGCATCGGCATGCCGCTGGCCCGGATGGAGGCCGAAATCGCGCTCTCCGCGCTGTTCCGGCGCTTCCCGGAGCTCGAACTCGCCGTTCCCGCCGAGGAACTGGCACCGCAGGTCACCTTCATCATGAACGGCGTGCAGACCCTCCCGGTCCGCCTCACGCCGCGAAACCGCTGACAGGAAAGGGAGGTCCGTCCGATGTGGGCAGCCGTCGTACCCGAGGCCAAGGCGCGCTGGGAACTGCGCGAGATCCCCACCCCCACGGCAGGTCCGGGTCAGGTACTGATCCGGGTCCACGCCTGCGGGGTCTGCCACAACGACCTCTGGGTCAGCCAGGGCGTCTTTCCCTTTCCGCCGCTCGACCCGGTGGTGGTCGGCCACGAGGCCGCCGGGGAGGTCGTCGAGGTCGGCCCGGGCGTGACCGCCCGCCGGGTCGGGGACCGGGTCGGCACCACCTGGGTGCAGGCGACCTGCGGCCGGTGCGACTACTGCCGGCTCAACCTTCCGCTCACCGGGCAGTCCGGGATGAACTGCCCGGAGTCGGTGATGAGCGGCCTCACCGTGCAGGGCGGCCACGCCCAGTACGTCGCGGTGCCGGCCGCCAGCACGGTGCTGCTGCCGGACGCCCTGTCGTACGAGGCCGCAGCGCCCGTGCTGTGCGCGGGGTACACCGCGTGGAGCGCGCTGCGCGCCGCGAACCCCGAGCCGGGCGAGCGGGTCGCCGTCCTCGGGATCG
This sequence comes from Kitasatospora sp. NPDC058063, assembly GCF_042885395.1. NCBI lineage: Bacteria > Bacillati > Actinomycetota > Actinomycetes > Kitasatosporales > Streptomycetaceae > Kitasatospora > Kitasatospora sp. NPDC058063. Next base: position 120,819 of record NZ_JBHVSD010000004.1, on the reverse strand, counting down.
GCGGACTCGGCCACCTCGCCGTGCAGTTCGCCCGGGCCGCCGGCTTCGAGACGGTGGCCGTCACCCGCTCGCCGGACAAGCACGAGCTGGCCCGCACGCTCGGCGCCGACCACGTGGTCGCCGACGGTGAGCAGCTGCGGGCGGCCGGCGGCGCCGATGTGGTCCTGGTGACCGGCACCTCCTACCGGGCCGCCACCGAGACCCTCCAGGGACTGCGCCCGAACGGCCGGATCGTGCTCGCCACCATCGACCCGGTCGACTCCTTCACGATCCCGCCCACCAGCCCGTTCTGGGCGCAGCGCCAGCAGGTGATCGGCGCCACCCACAACGGCCTCGACCAGCTCACCGAGGCCCTCGACCTGGTCGCCTCCGGGGCCGTCACGCCGATGATCGAGACCTTCCCCAAGGAGCGGGTCGCCGAGGCGCTCGAACGGGTCGAACGCGGCGAGGTCCGTTTCCGCGCGGTCGTGTCGTACGCCTGACGCACCGGCAGCGACCCCGGGCGAACGCCTGGGGACCGACGTGGGGAGGACACTGTGTTCAGACGAAGATTTTTGGGCCTCGCCGGCATCGCCGCGGTGACCGGGGTGGGCCTGCCGGTGGGCGCCATGGCCGGCGGGGACCCGCTGCCCCCCGTACGGATCGGCGGAGGGCCGCCCAAGGGGCCGTTCTCCGTGCGGATGCCGGTGCCGCCGACCCTGCGGCCGGTGGCGCGGACCGACGACACCGACGTCTACCGGCTCGATGTCCTGGCCGCCGACCTGGAACTGCTCCCCGGGGTCAGGACCAGCTGCCTGACCTACGGCGGCAGCTTCGTCGGCCCGACGATCCGGGCCCGGGAGGGCCGCCGGGTGCTGGTCACCTACCGCAACCGGCTGCCGGAGGCCGTCAACGTGCACCTGCACGGCGGCCACGTCCCGGCCGACAGCGACGGCCACCCGATGCAGCTGATCGACCCGGGTGGCGAGCGCCGCTACGAGTACCCGAACCGGCAGCCCGGGGCCACCCTCTGGTACCACGACCACAGCCACCACGCGGAGGCCGAGCACGTCTACCGCGGCCTGCACGCCTTCTACCTGATCGAGGGTGAGGACGAGCGCCGGCACGACCTGCCGAGGGACGAGTACGACGTGCCGATCGCGATCCGGGACGCCGAGTTCGACGCCGCGGGGCAGTTGGTCCACGGCGATCCGGCGAAGCGGAACGTGATCCTGGTCAACGGCCGTTCCAAGCCGTACTTCCCGGTGGCCGCCCGCAAGTACCGCCTGCGCCTGCTGAACAGCTCGTCCCTGCGGTTCCTGAAGCTGAACTTCGGCTCCCTGCCGGTCCTCCAGATCGGCTCGGACGGCGGTCTGCTGCCCGCGCCGGTCGACCGGACCGGGACGGACTTCCCGCTCGCCGCCGGTGAACGGGTGGACCTGGTGGTGGACTTCTCCGGGCTGGCGGTCGGCAGCAGGGCCGCGCTCACCAACCAGGGGCAGTACACCGGCGACGACCGGATCGAGCCGGTGCTGCAGTTCGCGGTGGACCGCCGGGCGCGCGACCGCAGCGGTGTGCCGGCCACGCTGCGGCCGCTGCCCGAGCTGCCGCCGGCCACGGTCCACCGCGAGCTGACGCTCTCCTTCGACCTGAACGGCACGCCGACCGGCCTGGTCAACGGCCTGCCCTTCGACCCGGACCGGGTCGACCAGCGGGTCCGCCGCGGTGCCACCGAGATCTGGACGGTCACCAACGGCGACAGCGCCACCAAGTACGGTCCGATCCAGCACTCCTTCCACCTGCACCTGGCGCAGTTCCGGGTGCTCGACCGGGACGGCCGGCCGCCGCTGCCCGGTGACGCGGGCCTGAAGGACACCGTGCCGCTTCCGCCCGGTACTTCGGTCCGGGTCCAGGCGACCTTCACCGACTACCTCGGCCGCTACATGTACCACTGCCACATGCTGGAGCACTCCTCGGCGGGCATGATGGGCCAGATGGAGATCGTCGACTGATCCGCCCCGACGGCGGGCCGGGCCGGGCATCCGGCCCGGCCCGCCGTCGGCGTTCGCACAGTGAGCCGGGGCCCGGCTCCGGCCCCCGCGGGCGGAGCCGGGCCCCGGGTCACATCTCAAGCCCCTGCTCGAACATCACCTGGCGGACCTCCACGCCGGTGTGGCGGGCGTCCGGGATCAGTGCGGCCAGTTCGACCGCGCGCTCCCTGGTCTCGACGTCGACCAGGTAGAAGCCGCAGACGAACTCCTTGCCGGCCAGGTACGGGCCGTCGGTGTGCACCGGGCCGCCGTCGCGGACCCTGACGGTCGTGCTCTGCCCCGGTTCGGCCAGCGCCTGCGTGGTGACCAGCTCGCCGGACTCCCTGATGAGCTTCATGAAGTCGCCGTGGCCGGTGAAGACGGCCTGCTGCTCGTCGACGGACAGGCCCTCCCAGAGCACCGGGTCCATGTGCATCACGAGCAGGTACTTCATGGTTCTCACTCCTCGGGACGTGGCCTCCGGGCGTCTCCGGGGGCCGTCACAGGAGACGTCGGAGCCGACGGCCCGTTCTCGACACGAAAGCGCGCGGCCGGCCGTGGCGATCCACGGCCGGCCGCGCGGGGAGGGACGTCAGCGCACCAGCTGGGCGGCCCGGGGGCCGGTCCGCTCCAGCCACCAGTGGGCGACCAGCAGATTGACCACCCAGCCCGCCCAGTTGGCCACCTCCAGGAGCACCGGGAGGTCGAGCTTGAAACCGGGGATGTACCCCATCAGCTCGACCACCACCCGGCCCCAACTGGTGCCGAGGGCCATCGCGAAGCTGTAGACCATCCAGCGCCGGTGGTCGACGAACCGGCGCTGCAGGGCGGCCCGCAGCCCGAGCACGGTGGTGAGCAGCCACAGCCCGCCCATCATGGCCAGGCCGATCTTGCCGCTCGGGGCCGTGGAGTAGGGCAGCAGCACCAGGGCCAGCAGGCCGCCGGGCAGGGCCCCGGCGAAGATGTACACCCGGCCGCTGATCCGGTGCACCGCCGGGTGGTTGCGGCGTATCCACGGCAGGACCTGGAGGAAGACCGTCACCATCGAGATGTTGCCGAAGACGACGTGCCCCACCAGGACGGCGTAGTGCGCCGGGAAGGACGGGTCCAGGGGGATCCTGGCCTGGCCCGGGCCGCCGGTCAGGTACCGGGGGAAGGCGTACACCAGATTGAAGACCACGAGGACGGCCAGCGCCGTCACCCATGGGCTCTGCCACCAGCTCGGTGCGGTCGTGCCCGCTCCGGTGCCGGGTCTTGTGCGTTCCGGTCCGGCGGCCAGGGCCCCGGACGGCTTCGTGTTCCGTGTCACCGCTGATCCTCGACTTCCGTTGGGTCCGGGTGGTTCAGTGGTGGTACTCGCCGGCGTTGGCGTCCAGGCAGTGGCCGGTGACGGCGCGGGAGAGCGGGGACATCAGGAACAGCACGGCGTCGGCGATCTCGTCGGGCTCGGGGAGCCGGCCGAGGTCGAGGGTGGCCGCGATCTCGTCGTAGATGTCCTGCACGGTGACGCCGCGCTGCGCGGCCCAGTGGCCGAAGCCCTCGCGCAGGGCGTCCGCCCAGATGTAGCCGGGGGCGACGGTGTTCACCCGGATGCCCTGCGGGCCGAGCTCGGTGGCCAGGCTCTGGGCCAGCGACAGCAGGGCGGCCTTGCTCATCTTGTAGGCGCCGAACAGCCGCTTGGAGTGCCGAATCACCGCGGAGTTGATCATGACGACCGAGCCCCGGTTCTCGGCCAGGGCGGGGGCGAACAGCCGGGTGAGCCGCAGCGCGGCGTAGACGTTGGTCTCGAACCCGGCGCGCACGTCCGCGAATTCGACCTCGCCGAGGTCGACCAGCGGGGGCACCGCGAAGGCGTTGTTGACCAGGGCGTCGATCCGGCCGAAGGCCTCCGTCGCCGTCTTGACCAGGGCGGCGGCCGACTCGTCGTCGGTGATGTCGGTCGGTACGGCCAGTGCCCGGCGTCCGGTGCGCTCGACCTCCGCGGCGATCTCGGCGAGCCGGGAGGCGGTCCGGGCGGCGAGCACCACGTCCGCCCCGGACTGCGCGGCGCGCAGGGCGATGGCCCGGCCCAGGCCGGGGCCGACCCCCGAGACCACGACGACCTTGTTCTCAAGCATCCTGATCCTCCAGCAAGTCCGGCTGTGCGTCGGTTGGTTCGATCGACAGTGCGTGGCGGAACACGTTCCGGGGGTCGTACGCCCGCTTGACCCGCTGCAGGCGCGGGTAGTTGCCGCCGTAGTAGAGCACCGACCAGGGCACCCCCGAGGTGTTGAGGGCGGGGTCGGCCAGGTCGCGGTCGGGGTAGCCGATGTAGGCGCCGTCGGTGAACCCGTCGGGGACGGGGACCCCGCCGGTCCCGGCGTGGACCTCGCGGTAGAACTCCCGGACCCAGGAGATGCAGGCCTCGTCCTGGTCCGCGGACAGCCAGAAGCCGCCGCTGTAGAGGACCTTGAGGATCGAGTCCCGCTGGACCGTGGCGGTGGCGTCGGGGGCGACGGTGTTGACCCTGCCGCCGAAGCCGGCGACCACCAGGCACGACATCGGGTTGATGTGCTCCGGATCGCTCAGGTAGCGCCAGACCACCCCGAGCTGGTGGTCGGTGAAACCCTTGCGCAGGTAGGCGGCCTTGTCCTTGTAGCGCCCCTTGGGGTCGTTCGGGAAGCTGTACGAGGGCAGCCAGGAGCTCAGCCAGGGCACGACCTCGGTGACGTGCACCGACGGTTCCACCCCGACCCCGGCGCTGACCGCCTCGAAGTGCTCGGCCAGCACCTTCTCGGCGTCCGGCCCCTCGTGGTCGATCACCACGACCATCCCGAAGGCCCCGGAGTTCCGGTGGGTGACGATCAGGTTGCTCCACAGGCCGGCCGCCGGCGCGTCGGCGTCGTCGTGCTCCTCGTACCAGGTGCAGTAGTTGCGCAGCAGGGTGGCGAGGGCCTCCTCGGTCATGCCCTCCCAGGGCCACATGACCGTCCGCTTCCACACCCGGGCCGGAGCCCGGGGCAGCAGTCGGGCCGGGTCGGCCGAGTCGGCCCCCGGGGTGCGCAGCCAGAACCTGGTCACCACGCCGAAGTTGCCGCCGCCACCGCCGGTGTGGGCCCACCAGAGGTCGTGGTGCGGGTCCTCGGGGTCGGCGCTCGCCACCACGGCGCGGGCCCGGCCGGCCTCGTCGACGACCACCACCTCGACGGCGTGGAGGTGGTCGACGACCAGGCCGTCGCGGCGCGAGAGGTGGCCGTAGCCGCCGGCCGTGAAGTGGCCGCCGACGCCGACGTCCAGGCAGGTGCCGGCCGGGACCGTCACGCCCCAGCGCTTGAAGAGGGTCCGGTAGACGTCCCCGAGCAGGGCGCCGGAGCCGACCTCGATCGCGCGCCGGTCGAGGTCGTAGGAGATGCCGTTCAGCTGGGACACGTCCAGCAGGACCTGGACGTCGGGGGAGGCGGTGAAGTCCTCGAAGCAGTGCCCGCCGCTGCGGACCGCGATCCGCCGGCCGGTCGCCACCGCTTCGTCGACGGCCGCCACCACCTCCTCGGTGCCGGTCACCACGTGCACCTGGTCGGGCCGTCCGACGAAGCGGTGGTTGTAGCCCTGGACGAGGTTCTCGTACCGCGGGTCCCCGGGCCTGATCACCACCGGCCCGGTCGGATCAACGGTGCTGTCGGTCATGCTCGTTCGTCCTTCCACGGGCCGGGCGCGCGCGGCGCCGGCGGTCGGGTCCCGGAGTCCCGGGCGGGGCCCGGGGACCGCGCCCCGCCCCAGCGGCGCGGCCCCCGGGCGGGGAGGTCCGGCTAGCTGGCCACCGCGCCGGAGCCGGACGTGGCGGCGAACAGTTCGGGGGCGACGTCCTCGGCCATCGCCCGGGCCGACTGCCAGGCGACCTCGTGCGTGGTGCCGACACCGCCGCAGAGCAGCACGAAGCGCCGGAAGCCGGCGGACGTCAGCGCCTCCAGCTTGGCCCGGACCGTCTCGACCGATCCGACCAGGGCGAAGGGGTTGCGGAGGTAGGACTCCGCGGGGGCCTCGAACACGCCCTGCACGCCGGTGTCACCCTCCTTCGCCAGCGAGGACAGCGGGCTGTCGGCGGGGTCGGCACCGGCCATCCGCGCCAGCACCCCGCCGGCGGTCTCGATGTGCGAGACGAAGCCGTCGCGGACGAGCTCCGCGGCCTCGCGGTCGGTGTCGGCGATCACGGTGAAGCAGCTCGCCGCGACGTTCGCCATGGAGAGCTCGTGCCCGTGCTCCTTGCCGACCTCCAGGTAGCGGTGCAGGCGCGCGACCATCTCCTCCACGCTGATCTTGGACATGCCGCCGGCCGCCGGGTCGAGGTTCAGCCCGGTGAAGACGTTCCAGCCGCGGCGGGCCGCCATGGCGAGGGACTCGTCCGTCTCCGCGGCCACCCACAGCGGCACGCTCGGCTGGACCGGCCGGGGCCAGACGGTGACCTTCGCGACCTCGGCGTCCTGGAGGAACGCGGTGTACGCGGGGGTCAGGTCGTCCTTCGCCACCGGGTGGTCGATCCGGTTGACGGCGCCGTCGATGAGGTCGGCGTTGTGCTCGAAGGCGGCCCGGTCGCCGCGCCGGCCGAGGCCGATCTCCAGCCGCCCGGAGGAGAGCACGTCGATCATGTTGAACTGCTCGGCGAGGTGCAGGGGGTGGTGCAGCAGGGCCAGGTTCACCCCGGAGACCAGCCGGGCCCGGGTCGTCCGCGCGGCGATCGCGGCCAGCATGACGTTCGGGTGCGGGGAGATCGACGACGGGCCGAAGTGCTCCGGCAGGCTGAGGCCCGCGTAGCCGAGGCGCTCCGCCTCGACACAGTGGTCGAGGTAGGTCTCGTAGAGGCGGGCCCCGAGCACCGGGTCCCACTCCTCCGGCGAGCGCGATCCCGACGGCGCGTAGGTGAGGTTGTCCCAGTAGACGAACTTGACGCTGTTCGGGTCCTCGGAGAGTGTGCTCATGCCGGTGGTTCCCCTCTGTTCGCAAGGCTCGCAGTGGATGTGAATCAATCTAGCCAGGCGACCGGAGGCCGCCATCTTCCAGAATGCGCGTGCGGTCCGGGCCGGTTTCAGACCGTGCCCGGGGCCTCCAACGACTCGGCCAGCGCGGCGGCGTCGGCACGCACCCGCCCGCCCAGGCGGGGGCGCTGACCGGTGTCGGAGTACTGCCGGGGCCGGCTGCCGCCGGTGCGGCGCAGCACGGTCATGCTGTTCTGGCGCAGCTTGCGGCTCTCCAGCAGGTTGAGCACCTCGAACTCGCCGGGGGCCATCCGCTGGGTGTCGGCGATGTATTCCAGGATCGCCTCGCCCTCGGGGTACGTCATCAGGTAGTGCATGACCACGATCCCGCCGTCCGGGTCGATCAACTCCCAGAAGTTCTCGAAGAAGTAGAGGCAGTCCCAGGCGTCGACCCAGGCGAAGTCGATCGGCCGGAACTCCTCGGGGAGGCGTCCGACGGCCCCGCGCATGTCGGAGTTGACGACGGTGACGCGCTCGGCGAGGCCGAGGTCGGCCAGCACCTCCGTCACCAGCGGGGCCGAGGAGCCGCTGTCCGAGAGGTCGTCGACCGCCACGAACCGCGGCCGGTACGGCTCGCGGTAGTTGCCCGGGAGCAGCAGCGCGGGCTCGCTGTCGATCCACGCCTCGTCCAGCTCCCGGCCGTCCGCGAGGTACGGCCGGGTCTTGCGGACCAGGGCCTCGGCCTCGGCCCCGGCCAGGGTCTCGGCCTCGGCCAGGGCCTTCGCCAGGAACGGGGTGGTGTAGCCCATGCCGACCTCCAGCACCCGGTGGGGCCGGACCAGGTGGATCAGCTGGGAGAGCAGCGGCGCCACCACCTCCGTTCCCATGCCCGGCACCCGCAGCCGCTCGACCGCGCTCCGGAAGCGCTCGTCGGGGATCGTGTCACGCGTCATCGTCGGTGCCCCTGCCCTGCTGGTGCTCGATGGCCTGGTAGAGCGCCTTGATGTTGCCGCTGCCGAAGGAGCGGGCGCCCATCCGCTCGATGACCTCCAGGAAGAGGGTGTTGCGGGGGTGCACGGACTTGGCGAAGATCTGGAACAGCTGCCCGTCGTGGTCCTGGTCGATCAGCAGGTTCAGCCGCTCCAGCTCCGCCACCGAGTGCCGCAGCGGGGTGAGCCGGTCCGGCAGCAGCCGGTAGTACGCCGGGGGGGTGCCCAGGAACTCCACGCCCCGGGCGGCGATCGCGTCGACCGAGCGCACGATGTCGTCCGTGGTGAAGGCGATGTGCTGCACGCCCGGACCGCCGTGGTCCTTCAGGAAGGCGTCCAGGTGGCCGGAGACCTCGGACGGGTCGGGGGTGATCAGGGTGAAGGTGACCGTGCCGCCCTGCACCACATTGGTGATCATTACCTGGCCGTTGACCTCGATCCGCTCCGTGAAGATCGGTTCGAAGTCGAGGACCTCGCGGTAGAAGGCGACCGTCGAGTCCATCTGCCCCGGCTCGACGCAGATCGCGAAGTGGTCGACCTCCCGCAGACCGCAGCCCGGCCCGGCCGCCCCGGCCGGGCCGGCCTCGGCCGGGGACAGCCCCGGCAGCAGCCGCTCGTCGCCGCCCGCCGGGCGCTCGACGAAGGTGTGGGCGATGTCGCCGACGCCCATGATCGTGGCGGTGACCACGTCGCCGTGCGCGACCGGCGCTGACACCGGCCGGGCGCCGCGGCGCACCGCCGTGGCGAAGGCCGCCCGGGCGTCCGGGACGCGCAGGGCGATGTCGGCCACCCCGTCGCCGTGCTTCTCGACGTAGGCCGCTCCCGGGTGGTCGCCCACCACCGGCTGGCTGAGCAGCAGCCGGATGCCGTTGGCGCCCAGCGCCACCGAGCTCAGCTCCCGCGCCCGCGGGGGCGAGCTCGCGTACACTTCCAGGCCGTACCCGCGGACCAGCCACTCGGTGGTGACCGCCAAGTCGGCGACGTAGCAGGTGATGTGGTCGACGAGCATGCCGCCGAAGGTCTCCTGACCCGCGTCGAGGCTCATGTTCCGGACTCCTCGTCAGTCGTCGGGCTGCCCAGCGGAGCGCCCGGTGAGGCCGTACGGCCCCAGATCCGTCCAGTGCTCGTTCACGTAGGCGAGGGCGGCGGTCCGGTCGGACGGCCCGTGCTCGGGCGTCCAGCCCGCCGGTACCGAGGCGTCGGCCGGCCAGAGCGAGAACTGGCCGCGCGCGTTGACCAGGACCGTGAACTCGCCGTCGTCGGCGTCGAAGGGGCTGCTCATTCCCGCTCTCCTTCCGGCCGGTCCAGCAGGCCCTCCAGGGCCGCCACCGAGGGAACGTCGAAGAACTGCGTGACGGTGAGCGGGATCTTCAGCTCGGCCCGGATCCGGCTGACCAGCCGCATCGCGGCCAGGGACTGGCCGCCGAGCTCGAAGAAGCTGTCGTCGACCCCGATCTCCGGCACCTCCAGCACCTCGGCGAACAGGGCGCACAGCTGCCGCTGCCGCTCGGTCGACGGCGCCCGGCGGGTCGAACCGGTCACCGGCTCGGGCAGCGCCCGCCGGTCGAGCTTGCCGTTGGGGGTCAGCGGGAGGGCCGGCACGCTCACGAAGGCCGTCGGCACCATGTACGCCGGCAGCTGCTCCACCGCGTGCGCCCGCAGCGCACCCGCCTCGATCCCGTCGGACTCCGGGACGTAGTACGCCACCAGGCGCTTCTCCCCGGAATCCGACTCCCGTGCCACGACGGCGACATGGGCCAGGCCGGGATGGCGCGCCAGTGCCGCCTCCACCTCGGCGGGCTCCACCCGGAAGCCCATCACCTTGAGCTGGTCGTTGGCCCGGCCGAGGTACTCCAGCAGGCCGTCCCGGTCGACCCGGACCAGGTCCCCGGTGCGGTACATCCGCTCGCCCGGCCCGTCGAAGGGGTTGGCCACGAAGCGCTCGGCCGTCAGATCGGGCCGGTTGAAGTAGCCGCGGGCCAGGCCGCGTCCGGCGATGTGGAGCTCGCCCACCCCGCCGACCGGCACGGGCCGCAGCCCGGCGTCCAGGACGTGCAGCCGGACGTCGTCCATCGGCCGGCCGACGCCCACCGGGCCCGTGGCGAGGTAGGGGGCGGTCATCGGCGCGCTGGTGCTGAACAGCGTCGCCTCGGTGGCGCCGTACATCGCCCGCACCACCAGGGCGGGGTTGTGCTCCAGCACCCGCTGGACGGCCGAGGGGGCGATGACGTCGCCGCCGGTGAGCACCTCGCGCACACCGGCGAGGCAGCCCGGGTCCTCCTCGGCCAGCACCCGGAACAGTCCGGCGGTCAGGTGGATGCCGGTGATCCGCTCCTCGGCGATCAGCCGGCGCAGGGTGTGCACGTCGAGGTCGCCCGGCGGGGCCACCACGGTCCGCCCGCCGTGCAGCAGCGGCACCCAGAACTCGTACGTGGAGACGTTGAAGGCGTACGGCGCCACCATCAGCACCCGCTCGTGCCGGCCGTCCGCCCAGATCGAGTCCAGGGCCAGGCCGAGCGCGTCCCGGTGGGCGATCGCGACGCCCTTCGGCACCCCGGTGGAGCCCGAGGTGTGGATCACGTAGGCGAGGGCGTCCGGGCCGGTGGGGACGGCCGGGTCCGTCGCGGGGTAGCCCGCGAGACCCTTCTCGCCCTCGACGACGACCACCTCGGCGACCTCCGGCAGGCCCTGCCGGCTCATCGGCTCGTCGGTCAGCAGCACCGGTGCCGCGCAGTGGTCCACGATCCACTGCTTGCGCGGCAGCGGGTGGGCGCTGTGCAGCGGGAGGTAGCACCCGCCGGCCTTGAGCACGGCCAGGATCGCCACCACCAGGTCCGCCGACCGCTCCATCAGCACCGCGACCGGCGACTCGGCCCCCACGCCGAGTTCGCCCAGCCGGTGCGCCAGCCGGTTCGCCCGCTCGTCCAACTCGCGGTAGCTGAGCCGTACTCCGCCGGACGACACGGCGATCGCGTGCGGTGTCCTGAGCGCCTGTTCCGTGAAATGCCCCTGAAGGGAAGGGGAAGCCACCATGCCCTCCGATCATCGTCGATTGGTTGTCGGTGCCCGGATCAGCTGTCGAGCAGCCCGTGGACGGAGTCGCTCAGGTCGGCGAAGGAGGACAGATCGGGTACCGTCCATCCGTTCAGGTCGTACTCCGCCAGGCACTCGTCGACCAGGCCCTTGTAGGAGTCCAGCTGGCCGTTGGCGAGCTGGGCGAAGAGCAGTTCGATCCGGGTGTTCTCGTGACTGCCCGCGTAGTTGCGCTCGTAGAGCTCGTGGCGACCGCCGAACTCGCTGCCGACGGCGTCCCAGAGCAGTTTCATCACCTTGACCCGCTCGACCGCGTCCACGCCGCCGGAGCCGCGCAGGAACCGGTCCAGGTAGGGCCGGATCTCCGGATTGCCGAAGTCCTTGGCACTGGAGTTGACGTAGACCAGCCCGCTGGCCACGTCCTGGAGGACGATCTCCCTGATCCGCGGGTAGCCCGTCTGCATGAACCACCGGTAGGCCAGGCCGTACTGGGAGTTGGGCAGCACCGCGCCGTTGCGCCAGGCGACCGGGTTGCGGGCGGCCGCGTCGGACAGCCCCCAGAACAGGTTGCGCCAGGCCAGCACCTCGCCGAGCCGGCTCTGCACCCCGCGGAAGTCCCCGGTGCCGGTGATGTCCAGGGCCTTGGCCAGCAGGCCGGCGATGAACTCCAGCTTCACCGCGAGCCGGGTGCAGCCGTGGAAGGTGAACCGCTCGATGAAGCCGGACTGGCCGGTGAACATCCGGATCTTCTCCGGCTGCCCGTAGACGAAGACGTTCTCCCACGGGATGAGCACCTTGTCGAGCACCAGGATGGTGTCGTTCTCGTCCAGCCGGGAGGAGAGCGGATAGTCGAACGGGCTGCCCATCGCCGCGGCCGTCGCGGTGTAGGACGGGCGGCAGATCAGCTTCATCCCCGGCGCGTTCATCGGCACGGTGGCCACCAGCGCGAAGGTGCGGTCCTTGATCGGCAGGCCGTAGTGCGCGATGAAGTTGTAGTGCGTCAGCGCGGAGCCGGTGGCGACCACCTTCGCGCCGGACACCACCAGGCCGGCGTCGGTCTCCCGCTCGGCGTGGATGAAGACGTCCTTCACCTGGTCCGGCGGCAGGGAGCGGTCGACCGGCGGGTGCACGATCGCGTGGTTCCAGTACAGCACCTTCTCCTGCGACTCGGCGTACCAGCGCCGGGCGTTGTCCGCGAACGGCTCGTAGAAGTCCGCGTTGGCGCCCAGGGTGCCGAGGAAGGAGGCCTTGTAGTCGGGGCTGCGGCCCATCCAGCCGTAGCTCATCCGCGCCCAGGCGGCGATCGCCTGCTGGTCGCCGACCAGGTCCTCCGCGCTGCGCGGGGTGGTGAAGAAGCGGTGGGTGTAGCCCTCGCCGCCGCTGTCGACCGGCGCGGTCAGCACGGGCCGGTGCCGGGGGTCGTGCAGGGCGTCGTAGAGCCGTGCCGTCATCCGGACCGGATTGTGGAACGCCGGGTGGGCGGTGACGTCCTTGACCCGATCGCCGTAGAGGTAGATCTCCCGGTCGTCGCGCAGGCTCTCGATGTACTCCGCCCCGGTCAGCGGGCGAGTTCCGCGCGCACTTCCGGCGGTGGTTTCCTGGGCTTCGGCCATCAGACGCCTCTCCTTGCTGCCAGTTCACCGGACGGATCGAGACTGACAGCCCGGGAGCGGCGGTGGCTTCTCCCGACGTGCGCCGCTTGCGGACCCGGGCGGCCCGCGCCGCCGGCACGGCCCGGACTCAGCACGAGCGGAGATGCCCGCGGTCCGCCGCCCCCGGAGCATGAGCATCTGGATTTGCCAGGCCTGCGCAGGAGGGACTCCGGAATGAGCAAGCGAATCGACATCGACATCGTGGTGCCGCTCTACCCGTTCATGCCGTACTTTCTCGACCGGACCAGGGAGTTGGCGGAGAAGTTCACGGCCAACCACCCCGAGTACCGGATCAGGGTCAGCGGCGCCGACTGGCTGTCGGTGCCGCAGACGGTCCACGACGCCGTCCAGCAGGGCGGAGCGCCGACCATCGCGCAGTACTTCTACACGTCGACCCGGGACGCCCTCGACGCCCGGCGGCCCGACGGCTCGCCGCTGTTCACCTCGGTCGAGCGGGCGATCGCGGGCCGCACCGAGATCCTCGGCGAGCCGGTCGTCCTCGGCGACGTGGCGCCCGCCGCGCGGCACTACTACACCCACGACGGCGCCGTGGCGGCCATGCCGCCGCTCACCTCGACCACGCTGCTCTACGCCAACACCACCCTGCTGGAGCGGGCCGGGATCACCGAGGTCCCGCAGACCTGGGCCGGGATCGAGGCCGCCTGCCGGGCCGTCGCCGCGCTTCCGGACGGGCCGGCCCACGCGATCACCTGGCCCAACCACGGCTGGTGGTTCCAGCAGTCGGTGGCCCAGCAGGGGGCGCTGCTGGCCGACCACGACAACGGCCGCTCCGGTCGCGCGGAGAAGGTGTACCTCGACTCGGACGCGATGCTCGCCTACGTCGAGTGGTGGCGGGGGCTGCACCGGGCGGGCCTGTACCGCTACCACCCGAGCCGGGTGAACACCGAGGTCGACTGGGACGGCAACTTCCGCGCCTTCGCCGGACAGGAGGTCGCCTTCGTGCTCACCACCTCGGTCGAGGCGGCCCGGATGGCACAGGCCGGCCTGGACGGCGGCTTCGTCGTCCAGGCCTGCCGGATGCCGTACAACGACCGGGTGCCCTACGCGGGCAACGTGATCGGCGGCGACGCGCTCTGGCTGGCCGCCGGCCTGGACCAGGAGACCCAGGACGGCGCCCTGGCCTTCATGCAGTACCTGAACACTCCGCGCACCGCCGCCGAGCGGCACCGGGAGACCGGCTTCATCCCGGTCACCGGCGGGGCGATCGACCTGCTGGAGCAGGAGGGCTGGTTCGAGCGCAACCCGCACTTCCGCACGGCGCTGGACCAGCTCGCCGCCAACTCCGGTTCGCCGGCCGCCCGGGGCGCGCTGCTCGGGGAGTTCGCCGGGATCCAGGACATCCTGACCACCGCCATGCACGACGTGCTGGTCACCGACGTGGAACCGCGGGTCCGCTTCGCACAGGCGAACGCCGAGGCGCAGCTGCTGCTGGACCACTACAACGACGCCTGCCGGGGCCTGCGCCCCCGCGGCCCGATCAGGGTCGGCTGACGACGGGGCCGACGGTCCCCGCCGCACGCGGCGGGGACCGTCGGCCCCAGTGGTTCAGGAACGCCCGGTACGGAGGTCCAGGGGCGCGTCCGGCGCGCCGACCAGCTCCCGCAGCACCGCGCGGAAGCGGTCCACCTGCTCCGCCACCGAGCTCTCGTCGTAGAGGTTGCTGTTGTACTGGATGCCCGCGACCACGTCCCCGGCCGGGTCGAGGTTGAGCGTCCACAGCGCGCCGTTGGGCACGTCCGAGCCCACCGGCTGCGAGGTGAGCCGGCGCCGCACCTCCGTGTACTCCAGGTCCCCGATCAGCTCCCCGTCCAGCAGGAACGGGAACGGGAAGACCTGGAAGACACAGGCCGCCCGGCCGTCCTCCAGCGTCGGCAGCATCAACTCCGGTGCCTGGGCGAGGATCTGCCCGAACGGGATGTCGTGGGCGTACGCCTCCAGGCTGGTGGTGCGGATCCGGGCGACCACCTCGGCGAAGTCGCGGGACCCGGCGAGCTCGGTGCACAGCGGGAGGAAGTTGAAGAACGGCCCGACCGTGTGGTGGAAGCGGTCCTCGCCGCGGCCCGGCGAGAAGGTCGGCACCACCACCCGGGTCGTTCCGGAGGAGCGCGCGACCATCACCGCGAACGCGCCCATCAGCACCATGAACGGCGTGCTGCGCAGCGCCCGGCCGATCTCCACCGCCCGCGCGGTCAGTTCGGCGTCGACGGTGAAGCGGTGGATGGCGGTGGACTCCGGCAGGCCGGCCGACTTCGGCCGGTCGGTGGCCACCGAGTAGATCTCGGCGCCGGCCAGCTGCTCCCGCCAGAAGGCGCGCGACTCCTCCAGTGCCGGATCCGCCGCGTACTCCCGCTGCCACGCCGAGAACTCGTGGTACGGCAGGGCCACCGGCAGCTCCGGCTGAGTGTGCCCGCGGCGCTCGGCGTAGCGGACGGCGAGATCGCGGATGATCAGCCGCACCGACCAGCCGTCGGCCGCCGTGTGGTGCACGACGAGGGCCAGGACCGCGTCCTCCTCGTCGAAGCGGAGCAGGGTGGCCTTCAGCAGCGGGAGTTCCCGCGCGCTGATGGTGCCCGACTCCACCTCGGTGATCAGGTCCTCCACCGCCCGCTCGCGCGCCGCCGGATCCGCCCCGGCCAGCTCCCGCAGCTCCAGCCGGACCGGGGTCGGCGGATGGATCTCCTGGTACCGCTCGCCCTCGCCCCGGACGATGGCCGTGCGCAGGGCCTCGTGCCGCACCACCACGTCGTCCAGGGCCAGTTGCAGCGTCGCGGCGTCGACCTTCCCGCGCAGGCGCCAGCCGTGCACGATGTGGAACCTCGGGCCGAACGGCCCCTCGTCGTCCCCGCGGTCGAAGCCGCAGAGGAATTCCTGGTTGAAGGAGAGTGGCGTCCTGTTCGCCGGCGCGTTCGACTGCGGCTTTCCATTGGGGCTCATGGGGAATTCCTCTCACGGAGTCCGGGGCGAATTCGCCCCGGAACCGTAGCAACGGCCCCGCGGCCGTGGGTTCTTCGATCGTGCTGGCAATCCGGGAGATGCGCACCGGCCGGGCCGCGGGCCAGGCTGGCCGGGAAAGTCCATCCAGCTTCGGTGGAACGCCCGCCCGAACCGTAGAGGAGCTGCGCCGCAATGACGGTCGCCATGAACGCCGCAGGGTCCGGCTCGCCGCAGCCGCCCGAGCCCGGTCTGACACCCGGGGAGATCATCGCCAGGGCCGAGGCCATCGCGCCGCTCCTGGTGCCCCGGCAAGCCGAGACCGAACAGCGCACCTACTACGCCCAGGACACCCACGAGGCGTTCGCCGGGGCCGGCTTCTACCGGATTCTCGTGCCCAAGCGCTACGGCGGCTACGAGTTCGGCATCGACACCTTCCTGCGGGTCGCGATGACGCTGGCCCGCGGCTGCCCGTCGACCGGGTGGATGTACTGCCTCGGCGCCACCCACGCCCTGCCCGCGGCCTCGCTGTTCGACGAGCGGGCGCAGGCCGAGCTCTTCGCCGGCGGCGACTTCATCTGCCCGGCCACCATCGTGCCGAACGGGAAGGCCGAGCGCGCCGAGGACGGCGGCTGGCGGATCGACGGCACCTGGAACTACTGCTCGGGCTCGCCGTACGCGACGCACTTCATGGGTCACGTCCCGGTGCCCGGCGAGGACGGCGAACCGCCCGCGCCGATGCTCTTCGTCGCCCCGCGCGCCGAGTTCCGCCGGCTCGACGACTGGGGCGGCCAGCTGGGCCTCAAGGGCAGCGGCTCGCACAGCATCGTGATCGAGGACGGCCGGGTCCCGGACCACCTGACGCTCCCGCGGACGCACATGAGCGAGGTCGTCGTCGACGGGGGCACGCCCGGCTACCGGCTGCACGGCAACCCGGAGTACGGCGGCGGCTCGCTCAGCTTCATGGTGCTGGAGGTGGCCTCGCTCGCCGTGGGCATGGCCCAGGGCGCGCTGGACGCCTACGAGGAGCTGATGCTCTCCCGCACGACGCTGTTCCCGCCCGTGGTCACCCGCGCCGAGGACCCGGACTACCAGTTCTGGTACGGCGAGGCGGCCGGCATGATCGCCACGGCCGAGGCGGCCGTGCTGCAGGCGATCACCCAGTGGCAGGAGCTGTGCGCCGCAGGGCCGGGCGCCTTCACCCGGGAGCACGACCTGCGCCTGGCCACCATCTGCCGCGAGGTGATCCGGCTGTGCTGGCACGCCGTGGAGGGGCAGCTCTTCCCGACGGCCGGTTCGAGCGCGGTGCGGCAGGGGGAGCGGATCGAGCGGGTCTGGCGCGACCTGTCCACCCTGCACAGCCACTCCGGGATCGGGGTCTTCCTGTCCGCGGTGACCACCCGGGAGCTGGCCCGTGCCCGGTTCGGTGTCAAGTGACCCGTCGACGAGCCGAGGAGCTCCTGCCATGACCGAGACCGAGCACGCCGTCGCGCTGCCCGGGGAGCGCGCCTTCGCCGCCGCGACCGCCGTGTTCAACCTGGCCGCGCCGGTGCGGCCGTCGGCGGCGGTGACGGTCGGCACCGTCGGACAGGTCCAGTCGGCGCTGCGCCACGCCCAGCGCGCGGGCCGGTGGGTCCGGGTGCACACCACCGGGCACGCCTCCGGCTCGGCCCGCCCGATGGACGAATCCCTGCTCATCCGCACCGAGCCCGCGGGCCCGGTCGTGATCGACCCGGTGGCCCGCACCGCCCGCGTCCCGGCGGGAACGCGCTGGGGCGCGGTGGTCGAGGCCGCCGCCGGGTACGGGCTGGCCGCGCCGCACGGCACCTCGCCCACGGTCGGCGTGGTCGGCTACCTGCTGCGCGGCGGGATCAGCTTCTACGGCCGCCGCGCCGGGCTCGCCGTGAACAGCGTCCGGGCGATCGAACTCGTCACCCCGGACGGCGAGTTCCGCCGCGTCTCGGCGACCGCCGACCCCGAGCTGTTCTGGGCCCTGCGCGGGGGCGGCGGCGGACTCGGCGTCGTCACCGCGATCGAGATCGCGCTCTTCCCGGCGGCCCGGGTGGTCACCGGCGCCGCCTTCTGGCCCGCCGCGTACGGCCCCGAGCTGCTGTCCCGCTGGCTGGGCTGGACCCGGGACGCCCCGGAGGCCGTCACCACCGTGTTCCGGGTGATGAACCTGCCGGCCGTGCCGGAGATCCCGCCGGTCCTGACCGGCGGTCCGGTGCTGTGCCTGGCCGGGGTGGTGCTCAGTCCGACCGAGGACGGCCTGGCGACCGCCGAACGCCAGGCCGCCGACCTGCTCGGCCGGTTCCGCTCGGTGGCCGAGCCGGTGCTGGACACCTGGGAGACCACCACCCCGCCGGCCGTGGTCCGCACCCACATGGACCCGACCGATCCGGTGCCGGTGGTGGGGGACCACATGCTGCTCTCCGACCTCGGCGCGGACGGCGCGGAGGCGTTCCTCCGGGTGCTCGGCGAGGGCTCGGGATCGCCACTGGTCAACGCCGAACTCCGGCAGCTCGGCGGCGCGCTCGCGGTTCCGGATCCGGACGGCGGGGCTCTGAGCCACCTCGACGCCGCCTTCGCCTTCACCGCCGGCGGCCTGGCGCTCGACCCGGCCGCGACGGCGGCGGCCCGGGCGCACTGCGCCGAGGTCCGCTCCGCCCTGACGCCCTGGGACACCGGCCGCACCGCGCCGACCCTGGTCGAGCGGCTGGAGCAGCCGCAGCGGCACCTGTCCGCGGCCGACGTCGAACGGGTGGACCGGGTGCGCCGCCGGGTGGACCCCGCCGGGTGGCTGCGCCACGACGTGCCACCGGGGGCCTCCGCCCGCTACTGACCGCCGCCGGGCGCGCGCCGCCCGGCGGTCCAGGGCGCGCCCGCCCGGGCGCCCGCCGTCGAACCACCTGCTGTCGAAGCGCCCTCCGTCGTCCGTTCGGAGGGCGCTTCGGCGTGTTCCCGGCCGGCCGGCGCCCGCTGCCCGCCGACCGCCGACCGCCGACCGCCGTCCGCCGTCCGCCACTCGCCGATCGCGGACGGCGGATCACCCGTTTCCGATCACGCCGCCGGAGATTATTTCGGCGAGAAAACAATTGGCAAAAGCCGTTCCCGGCCGGTGAGCAATGTGAGAGATGCCTTTGCGGGCGTCCGGCGTTCATGCTCGTGCAGTAGACCTGCGAGTGAAGTGGGATTCACCGTCGCATTTCGGGACCGCGGCACCAGGACCCCGGGCCTTTTCGGCCCGCAGGAGTCGGCCGCGGGAGTGCACTCGATGCGAAAGCAGGGTCGTACGCGATCTGCCGAGAGGGGAATTTCGGTGACAAACCGTGAACGATTCCGCAGACTGGTACCGGGCCTGGTGGTGATCATGGTGGCCGCCTCGCTGTTCTTCGCGGCGCGGAGCTCGGTCGCGGTGGCCGGGGCGGAAGGGGTCGCGAAGCAGTACGGCTTCAAGGAAATGCCCATCGCGATGCCGCCCGGCTACGACCAGCAGCCGATGAATACGGTCCGGAAGGTGAACCCGGCCTACCAGAAGATCCGTTCGTGGATCTCCTCGGTCGGGGCCAGCATCGCGATCAACGACCTCACCGGGCACGGTGTGGCCAACAGCATGTGCATCGTCGACACCAGGACCGACAGCGTCGTCGTGACGTACACGCCGACCGCCCGGGAGGCCGACCGGTTCACGCCCTTCGTGCTGGACGGCAAGCCGCTGCCGATGGACGACACCATGGCGCCCACCGGCTGCACACCCGGCGACTTCAACAGCGACGGCCGGATGGACCTCCTGGTCACGTACTGGGGCCGCACGCCCATCCTGTTCATGGCCAAGTCGGACGCGACGACCCCCGCCGCGAGCTCCTACGTGCCGCGCGAGCTGGTGCCCTCGGAGTCGCTGGACGGGAAGTACCACGGCCCGCGCTGGAACACCGACGCGGACTACGTCGGCGACCTCGACGGCAGCGGACACCCGTCGATCGTGATCGGCAACTACTTCCCCGACTCCGACGTCCTCGACCCCAACGGTCTGAAGAACGTCGTGATGAACGACTCGCTGTCCAGTGCCAAGAACGCCGGCGGCGACCACGTCCTGCGCTGGCAGCAGAGCACCTCGGGGCCCGAGCCCACGGCGTCGTACGTGGAGGAGAAGGGCGCCATCCCCTTCGACGCGTCGACCGGATGGACCCTGGCGATCTCCGGCGCCGACCTGACCGGTGACGGACTGCCCGAGCTGTACGTCGCCAACGACTTCGGCCACGGGCACCTGCTGTACAACCGGTCGACGCCCGGGCACATCGAGCTCACCGAGGCCAAGGGCGAGCGCACCCCGACCACGCCCAAGTCCTTCGTGCTCGGCAACGGTTCCTTCAAGGGCATGGGCGTCGACTTCGGCGACCTCGGCCACGACGGCAAGTTCGACATGATGGTCAGCAACATCACCGTCGCCTGGGGCCTGGAGGAGAGCAACTTCGTCTGGATCAACAAGGCCAAGGACGAAGCCGACATGCGGAACAAGCTCGACGCCGGCATCGCGCCGTTCACCCAGGAGGCCCAGGAGCACGGCATGGCCTGGACCGGCTGGGGCTGGGACGCCAAGATGGGCGACTTCCTCAACAGCGGCGACCTCAACGTCCTCCAGGCCACCGGCTTCGTGAAGGGCAAGATCAACCGCTGGCCGTGGCTGCAGGAGATGGCCATGACCAACGACGACCTGCTGTCCAACCCCGCGATGTGGCCCAACGTCCAGCCCGGTGACGACATCGCCGGGGACGAGGCGATCGCCTTCTACGCCAAGACCCCCGACGGCCCGTACGTCAACATCAGCGAGCAACTGGGCATCGCCGTGCCCACCCCGACCCGCGGCCTCGCCACCGGCGACACCACCGGGACCGGCCGGCTGGACTTCGCGGTGGCCCGCCAGTGGGGCCCGCCCGCCTTCTACGCCAACACCTCGCCCAACCTGGGCAACCAGCTGAACCTGCGGCTCTACCGGCCGACCGCCGAGGGCGGGGCGGGCGAGGGCCTGGTGAACTCCGGGTCGCCGGCGTACGGCGCCACCGTGTGCGTGATGACCCCGGACGGCACCCAGATCTCCCAGCTCGACGGCGGCGGCGGCCACGGCGGCTTCCGCAGCTTCGACACGCGCTTCGGCCTCGGCTCCCACCAGGGTCCGGTCACCGTCGAGCTGCGGTGGCGGGACGCGAACGGCGGGATGCACAAGAAGACCGAGCAGCTCACCGCCGGTACGCACACCCTGATGCTGACCAGCGACGCCCAGGAGGTCCCGAACCGATGAGCGCCACCGCGCAGTCCCGCCCCGGCGGCGCCCCGGCCGCCGCGCCCTCCGCGCCCGCCGCCCCCGCGAAGCCCAAGGATCCGCGCTACCTCGCCCTGCGCAACTTCGCGATCTCCATCAGCGTGTTCAACACCTTCGGCTACACCCTGCTCGGCTTCGAACAGCCCTGGCTGTGGCCGTTCATCGCGGTGATCACCGCCTACACCTGCGAGATCTGCTTCGAGCTGGTCAGCGGCTGGGCCCAGCGGCGCCCGCCGCGCTTCCTGGGCAACGGGGTGCGCGGGGTCTACGAGTTCCTGCTGCCCGCCCACATCACGGCGCTCGCGGTCAACATGCTGACCTACGGGAACAACCAGCTGCTGCCGATGTTCTTCGGAGTGGTCATCGGCGTCGGCGGCAAGCACGCCCTGCAGGCGCCGATCGCCGGCCGGATGCGGCACTACATGAACCCGTCCAACTTCGGGATCACGATGTCGCTGGTGTGCTTCGGGTCCTGGTTCAGCATCGCGCCGCCGTACCAGTTCACGGAGAACGCGAACACCTTCTTCCGGGTGATGATCCCGCTGATCATCGCCACCGCGGGAACGGTGATCAACGCGCTGCTCACCAAGCGGACGCCGCTGATCGTCGGCTGGCTCGGCGCGTTCGCCATCCAGGCGTTCGTCCGGCACTGGATCTGGGACGTCTCGCTGTACTCCGCGCTCGGCGCGATGACCGGCGTCGCCTTCGTGCTGTTCACCAACTACATGATCAGCGACCCGGGAACGACGCCGATGAAGGCCAAGGCCCAGTTCATGTTCGGCTCCTCGGTCGCCATGGTCTACGCGGTCCTGATGGTGTTCAACGTGGTCTACACGCTCTTCTACGCCACCACCATCGTCTGCGCCCTGCGCGGGATCGGATGGTGGGTCGCGCACCTGATCAAGCGGTCCCGGCAGGCGGACTCCGCCGGGGCGGGCGCCCCGGACGGGACGGCCGCGCAGCCGCAGCAGGTCGGGGCGGTCGCGGCCTGAGGCACCCGCGTGCGACACCGCGCACGACACCGCAACGGCGCTGTGGCGCTGCCCGCTCGGGGCAGCGCCACAGCGCCGTTTCCCGGCCCGCCGAGGACCGGTCGGGCCCGGGGCCTACCGCCCGGCGGCCGCGTCCTCGACGGGCTGCGCCGGCGGCCGGAACGGGCCCCAGGTGAAGGCGGGCAGCCAGGCCTCGGGCGCGGCGCTCCAGTCCAGTCCGGCGATCTGCCCCGGCGAGCGCCGGCCGGTGAGCGAGCGGAGGAGGTCGTGCCGGTGCCCGCGGACGACGGCGGCCGGCTCGCCGTCACCGGCCCGCCACTCGGCGCCCGGCGTCTCGATGCGCAGCGCCGGAAGCCCCAGCGTGCGCACCGCGGCGGAGAAGCCCCGGACGACCAGGTCCAGCGACGAGGGGTAGGACGGGTGGTCCGGGAGCACCGGTTCCCCCAGCGCGACCCGGAGGTCGATCTCATGGGTGAACGCGTCCATCATCAGCATGGTGTGCCGCAGTTGCGGGGACTCGGTGAGCACCCGTTCCACCCCGCCGTCCAGCCGTGACCACTCGGTGAGCAGACCGGCGAGGCCGTCGCCGGAGTCGGCGTGCGGCACCTCCCACAGGTTGCCCGGCGCGTCGGCGGCCACCGTGCGGCAGACCTCCAGCAGATGGCCGACC
Source organism: Kitasatospora sp. NPDC058063 (assembly GCF_042885395.1). NCBI lineage: Bacteria > Bacillati > Actinomycetota > Actinomycetes > Kitasatosporales > Streptomycetaceae > Kitasatospora > Kitasatospora sp. NPDC058063. The sequence continues at coordinate 98,253 of NZ_JBHVSD010000004.1, read as the reverse complement.
AGGTCCAGGACCGTCCACCCCGGACAGGCCGGCACGGGGACGTCGGCCACCGCGGGCCGGCCGCCCAGCAGCCCGGTGATGTTCTCCCGGGAGCCGCGGTAGGCGAGATGGTCCGGTGAGCGGTCCCAGAGCGACCCGGTCGTGGCCTCGGCGTTCCGCTGATACGTGCTCATACGGGCTCTCCTTCGGTTGGACGACGTTGCGGGGACGGACCGACGGTGCCGGAACCCCGGTCTCGCGCGGGCCGGTTCCATTGTGGCGCCCGGGTTCCGGGCGACGGCCGGCGGGACGGCGGGCGGAGCACGCCCGAAGACGCCCGGCGGCCGGGCGGGTTCAGAAACGCAACCGTGGAGATGCGGGCCGTGACGCCGCCTCAGGACCATGGGGAGGACCGTCAATTGCGGGACGTGAGCCTGGGAGGGATCGTGCCGACGACCTTCGGATCGCTGCGCCGACTGGTACTGACACCGTCACTGGCCTCGGTGACCTTCGCCGGACGCGGCTTCCCGGTGACACCGACGGAGAGCACCGAACGGCTGGAGGCGGTGCCCCAGGCGGTGGTCTGCGGCTTCGAGTGGGGGATCGACGCCCGGAGCCAGTGGGAGGTCGAGCGCCGACTCGGCCTGGTCGAACCCGAACAGCGCGGATTCGCGTACGAGGGCGCCACCATGGCCTTCACCGTCCTGGACGCGATGGGCCGCGGCCACCGCACCCGTGACCTGCTGGCCGGGTCCGGGCAGCCGCACATCTTCCTGGCGTACATCGGCATCGGCTTCGCCATGGCGCGGCTGCCGAGGTCGCTGTGGCCCAAGGTGCTGCCGGACCTCACCGGGACGCCCTACCACCCGACGATGAGCTGGCTGGCCGTCGACGGCTACGGCTTCGACCTCGCCTACTTCCACACCCGGCGCTGGGTGGACGGGCAGCGCAGGCCCAAGCCGTACCCGTGGCAGGGCGCGCCCGAGTACTTCCAGCGAGCCGTCGACCAGGGCGTCGGACGGGCGCTGTGGTTCATCCACGGCGGATCGCCGGCGAACGTCGCGGCCGCGGTGCGCAGGTTCGGCCCGGACCGGCAGGGCGACCTGTGGAGCGGCGTGGGACTGGCCTCGACCTTCGCGGGCGGCGGCACGGCCGAGGGCCTGGCCGGGCTGCGCGACGCGGCGGGCCCGCACCGGGCGGAGCTCGCCCAGGGGTCGGTGTTCGCCTCCAAGGCCCGTGCGTACGCGGGTTTCGTGCCCGCGCACTCCGAGGTCGCCTCGACGGGCCTGACCGGCCTGTCGGTGGAGGCGGCGGCGAAGGTGGCCGACGCCTGCGCGGTGGACGACCGCACCCCGGGCGCCGCCGGCGGGCCGCCCCCGTACGAGCTCTGGCGGGCGAACGTGCGCGAGCACTTCCGCGAGGCCGGGCCCTCGCCCCGGCCCGCGCCGGGGCCGGCGGCCTGAGTGCTTTCCCGACGAGCCCCGGGCCGGACCGGTGCGAAGTCATCCGCGGGGCGGACCGGCCGCCCCGCGGGAAACCCGAGAGGAGTATGGCGTGTCCAGTGCATGGCGGACGCTCCGACGTCGAGTTCTCACTCCGAGCACCTCTGAAACGCTCTTGGAAACGCGTGGTTTCCACCGGAAGTCGCCGGCCGCCCAGGACCTCCTGGAGACGGTCGGCGCGCGGTTCCTGGAGGGCTACGCCCACGCCGTGGAGGCCCGGAACCCGGCGGAGGCGGAATACCCGCTGGAGGAAATCCCGGACCGGTTCCGCGGCTTCGCCTACGAGGGCGCAGGAATGGGGTTCGCCATGCTCGACGGGCTGCGGCTGTCCGGCCGCGACTCGGTGGCCCGCTGCCTCACCGGCCGGGGCGCCGACCACGTCTACATGGTCTACGTCGGCATCGGCTGGGCGATGGCCCGGCTGCCGAGGTTCTGCTGGCCCGACATCGACAAGCTCGACCCGCTGCTGCGCTGGCTGGTGCTCGACGGGTACGGCTTCCACCAGGCGTACTTCCGCACCGAACGGTACGTCCACCAGCAGTACCGGGACCCGGCCTTCCCCTGGCCGGCCCACGACTCCCCGTCGTACGCCGGCCGCGCGATCGACCAGGGCATCGGCCGGGCCCTGTGGTTCGTCGGCGGCACCGACGCCGAACTGGTCGCGACCATGATCGAGAAGTTCCCGGAGTCCCGGCGGTCCGACCTCTACGGCGGCGCCGGACTGGCCGCCACCTACGCCGGCGGCGAGGACGAGTCGGAGCTGTGCGCGTTCCGCGACCGGGCCGGCATCCACGCGCCGATGGTCGCCCAGGGCAGCGCGTTCGCCGCCGAGGCCCGGATCCGGGCCGGACTGCTGGTGCCGCACACCGAGCTGGCCACCCGGGTCTTCTGCGGCATGACGCCCGATCAGGCCGCCGCGGTCACCCAGGAGGTGCGGCCCGGCGGGCCGGTGCCCGGCGCGCTGCCCGCGTACGAGGTGTGGCGCCAGGCCATCGCCGACCGCTTCGCCACCGTCGGGGGGTGCTGACCGTGGCCGCCACCCGCCGGGTGCCGCCGGGCCCGCCGCGCCGGGCCGCCCCCGTCCTGCTGCGCAGGCTGGTGGGAGACCGGCTCGAAATGATGCGCTCCGCCGCGGCGGAGTACGGCGACGCGGTCCGGATCTCGATGGGCCCCAAGACGCTCTACTTCTTCAACCACCCCGACCACGCCAAGCACGTGCTCGCGGACAACGCCGCCAACTACCACAAGGGGATCGGTCTGGCCCAGGCCCGGCGGGCCCTCGGCAACGGCCTGCTGACCAGCGAGGGGGAGCTCTGGCGCAAGCAGCGCCGGCAGATCCAGCCCGCCTTCCAGCACAAGCGGATCGTCCAACAGGCAGGTGCCGTCGCGGAGGAGGCGGCCAAGCTGGTCGGCCGGCTGCGGGCGCACGAGGGCGGCGCGCCGGTCGACGTGACCAAGGAGGTCACGGCCCTCACCCTCGGGGTGCTCGGCCGCACCCTGCTCGACGTCGACCTCAGCGCCTTCGAGGCGGTCGGCCACGACTTCGAGGCCGTGCAGGACCAGGCGATGTTCGACATGGTCACCATGGGCATGGTGCCCGGCTGGGTGCCGCTGTCCAAGCAGCTCCGCTTCCGGCAGGCCCGGCAGGACCTGCAAGGGGTGGTCGACCGGCTGGTGGCGGAGCGGGTCTCCCGCGACGCCGGGGAGATCGTGGGGGAGGACGCGCTGTCCCGTCTGATCGTCGCCACCCGGCAGGAGCCCGACCACAAGGTCGCCCGCCAGCGGATGCGCGACGAACTGGTCACCCTGCTGCTGGCCGGCCACGAGACCACGGCGAGCACCCTGGGCTGGACCTTCTACCTGGCCGACCGGCACCCCGAGGTGATGGACCGGCTGCACGCCGAGGCCGTCGAGGTGCTCGGCGACCGCCTGCCCGAGTTCGAGGACCTGCACCGGCTGCGGTACACCTCGATGGTGGTCGAGGAGGTCATGCGGCTCTACCCGCCGGTGTGGATCCTGCCGCGGCAGGCCCAGGCGGACGACGAGGTCGGCGGGTACCACGTCCCGGCCGGCTCCGACGTCCTGATCTGCCCGTACACCCTGCACCGCCACTCCCGGTTCTGGGACGACCCGGAGCAGTTCGACCCGGAGCGCTTCGACCGGGACCGCGCCACGGACCGGCCGCGCTACGCCTACATCCCGTTCGGGGCGGGTCCGCGCTTCTGCATCGGCAACCACCTCGGGCTGCTGGAGGCCACGTTCACGATCGCCATGGTCGCCCGGGACCTGCGGCTGAGGAAGGTGCCCGGGTACCGGGTGGTGGCCGAGCCGATGCTGTCGCTGCGGGTGCGCGGCGGCCTGCCGATGACGGTGCACTCCGCCGGCTGAGCGGCCACCCGCCCGGCACACGGCAGAGCCCCCGCGACGACGTCGCGGGGGCTTCGTGCGGAGGGCCTCCGCCGCGGCGGAGGCCCCTGTCGTTGTGGCCCGCCGCCGGGGCCCGGGCCTGATCAGGCGGTGTCGGTGATCGGGGTCCGCACGGTCTGCGCGATCGTCCGCGCGTCCAGCAGCGCCAGCAGGACCGGCGGGTCGAGGACGCGGGCCGGGCGCAGGCGCAGTTCGATCGGCAGCAGCGGCACGTCCGGCCGCACCTCGATCGGTCCGACCGATCCCACCGAGACGGGGTGGTCACCCGTCAGCACCTCGTCGAAGGCGGCCGGGACGGAGTGCGCCAGCAGGTACCAGGTGCCGGCCGGCACCTGGTCGAATAAGAAGACGCCGGGGCGGGGGAGGACGGTACACGCGGCGGGCCGGCCCTCGGGGACCCGGGTCGGGAACAGTCCGATGTACACGAGGCCGAGGTGCCCCGCGACCGGGGCCCGGACCTCGCCGCGGAAGCTCGAGAGCTCGGTGCTCCGGGCCAGGCCGCGCGCGTCGATCTCGATCCGGGGAGTGAAGCCCCCGAGTTGACGGTAGGTGGTGGGGGGCACGCCGACGCTGTTGGCGAACCGTGAGCTGAAGGTGCCGACGCTGTTGTACCCGACGCGGTGGCTGATCTCGGTCACCGTGAACGAGGTCTCGACGAGGAGGCGCTTGGCCGTTTCGAGCCGGAGGGCGGAGAGGAACCGCCGTGGTGACACCCCGGTCATCCGCTGGAATTCCCGGGAGAAGTGGAACTTGCTGTACATGGCCGCCTGCGCCATATCGTCGATGGTCAGTAACTCGCCGATGTTGTCGTGCATGGTCTCGATGGCCCGGGAAACAGCCTGCTCGATGGCAGATGTCATCTTTAGACTCCAGCTTCTCCGCCGCACCTGCGGATGAACAGAATTCCACCCTTGCGATGATCGGGAACGAAAGTCACGGCCGCGGTGACAGGCCGACTGTCGAAGGCGCCAGGGCAAGCGAAGGGAGAACCCCCTTCGGAAGGCGAAGCTGAAAAGTGTCGCCGCCATAGCAAGTGACGACCGTAGCAGCAGGCACATGACAGCCGCAATGGGCCGGGCGGCACGTGCCGTTGGCATGTCCGAGCGGTGAGACATCCCGGAAGTCGGGTTTGAATGGCGGTGGGGGCGCTCAGCAACGCGAGAGATGCGGGCGGGAGCGCATTGGGCGCACGATGCCACAGTCGCGTATGCGAATCGGGATCGGCCGGTGTGCGCCGTCCCCGCTTTTCGACAAGTAGCTGAGGAGATGCCGGTGGGATCGCCTGCCTCAGATCGAAACCATGACCGGACCATGACACTCGAAGCCTTCGCGGACACGATCGTCCCGGGCGAGAAACGCTCGCCCGACGACCGGGCGGTCGCCGGCGCCTCGACCGGCGGCGGGGCCGTCCAGGCGGGCGCCATCGAACTGCTCGAAACCCCCGCGACCGGACTGTCGGACGCCCTGGACGACTACCAGCAGGCACTCAACCGCCACGCGAGCACGTACGCGGACGAGCACGGCCTGCGGCTCGACGACTCGGTGCCGCCGTTCGTCGCCCTGCCGTTCGCGGACCGGACCAGGCTGGTGCAGGAGTTGACCGGAACGGAGCACCAGGAACGGGAACTGTGGGTCCTGCTGGCGCTGTTCGCCAACATGGCCTTCGACACCGCCGCCCACATGCCCACCGCGGACGCGCTCGCGTCGGGCCACCCGGGCCTCACGGCGATGGGGTTCATGAAGCCCGACGAGGACGGCCTGTGGCGGTTCCCCGACTTCTCGTACGGCAAGCAACTGGCAGACCCCCACCCGGACACCACGCCTTCAGGGAGTCCCGCATGACGAGTACCGAGAGCACCGACGTCCTGATCGTGGGCAGCGGCTTCGGCGGCGCGATCGCGGCGTACCACCTGGCGGCCGGCGGCGCGAAGGTCACCATCCTGGAGCGCGGCCCGTGGCTGAAGGCGGACGACTTCGACCACGACTTCCTGCTCGGCTCCTCGTACACCCGGATCTTCGACTTCGTGGTGGGCGACGGCATGAGCCTGCTCGGCGGCAACTGCGTCGGCGGCGGCAGCGTGGTGTACTTCGCCGCGATGCCGCGCGCCCCGAAGTTCGTCTTCGAGCGCCGCGGCAGCATCGGCCGCCGGATGTGGCCGGCCGCCATCGACCGGGACGTCCTCGACCCCTGGTACGACCGGGTGGCCGAGGCGCTGCCCATCACCCAGCAGGACTGGAACGACGTCACGTACGCGGGCGGGCTGTTCGCCGCCGCCTGCGAGCACGCGGGACGCACCGCCAACCCCGTCCCGGCCGCCATCGACCGGGCGAAGTGCACCAACTGCAACTGGATGATGTCCGGTTGCCGCTTCGACGCCAAGCGGTCCCTGCTGCTGAACTACCTTCCGGCGGCCCTCGCGCACGGCGCCGAGATCCGGCCGCTGCACGAGGTGCAGCAGCTGTCCCGGACGGACGACGGCGGCTACCGGGTGCACTACGACGTCGTCGACGACGTGGACTACCGGGTGCACGTCGACAGCGGCACCATCGACGCGAAGATCGTCGTGCTCGCCGCCGGCGCCGGCGCCACCCCGGTCATCCTCCAGCGCTCCGAGGCGACCCTGGGCACCATGCCGCACGCCGTGGGCCGCTACTTCTCCGGCAACGGCGAACGCCTCAACACGGCCATCGTGGACGAGGAGAAGGCCCGCGACCTGCTGGGGCTCAAGCGCTCCGACGGCCGGGCGTTCAAGGCCAACCAGATCGGCAAGGGCCCGGTCGTGGCGAGCTGGGACAACCTCGACGGATCGCTGCCGGAACACTCCCGGTTCTCCCTGGAGCAGCTCTACTTCCCGCCGGGCTTCGGCACCATCCTGGCGCAGGTGCCCGACGCGACCGGGCCCAGCTGGTTCGGCGTGGAGAAGAAGGAACTGGTCCGGCAGTGGCAGTCCTGGCTGACCGTCTTCACCATGATCGAGGACGACAACGAGGGCGTCTTCGGGCCGCCGCCGCCCACCGGCAACGCCGTCCGGATCTCCCAGCAGATGCTCGGGCGCGGGTCGATCTCGTACCGGCCGACCGCCAACACCCTGCGCGCCTGGGCCGATTCGGACGCCGTGGTGAAGGACATCCTGGAGCGCGACGGACTCGCCCGCGTCATGCCGTGGACCAACGACCTGGTGGGCGCCTACACCGTGCACCCGCTGGCGTCCTGCCGGATCGGCGACGACCCGCAGACCTCGGCGCTCGACGACCGGCAGGAACTCCGCAACCACCCGGGCATCTTCGTCACCGACGGCTCCGCCGTCCCGGGAGCGCTCACGGTCAACCCCGCGCTGACCATCTCCGCGCTCGCCGAACGCGCGATCCCCGGCATCGTGCGGGCCGCGCGGGAGCGCGGCGTGGACGTCGTCTACGGCGCTCCCGCGCCGGACGGTGCGACCAGCGGACGGCGCGGCGTGCAGGTGCAGCTGCCCGGCCTGATGCGCCGGTAGCCGGACCCGGCACCGGATCGAGCCATCGAGGAGGGGGAACATGACGACACCGTTCCTGCGGCCGGCCCTGCGGAGGTCGATGGCGCAGATCCGCCGGGTCGCCGCGGTGCGGCCGGCGGACGCGGGGGAGGAGGTGGCCGGCGTCTTCGCCGAGGTCGAGCGGGAGTTCGGCATGCTCGCCCCGCCGATCGGGCTGCACGCCGCCGCGCCGGAGGTGCTCGCCGCCTCCTGGGTGATGCTGCGGGAGACCCTGGTGGCCGGCGGGCGGGTCGACCGCGCGACCAAGGAGGCGGTGGCCGCGGCGGTCTCGGCCGCCAACGCCTGCCCGTACTGCGTGGAGGTGCACGGCACGGCGCTGGCCGCGCTGCTGCCCGGGGCCGCCGCCCCGGGCACGGCCCGCGCGACGGCCGAGGGGTGGGCCGACTGGTTCCGGTCGGACGGCGACCGGGGGCAGGCGCCGGACGACGGGCCGCCGTTCCCCGCGCAGGCGGCGCCCGAGCTGGTCGGGGTGGCCGTCACCTTCCACTACCTGAACCGCATGGTCAACCTGTTCCTCGCGCAGAGCCCGCTGCCGGCCGGTCTGCCGCCGGCCGCGCGGTCGGCGGCGAGAGCGGTCCTCGGCCGGCTGATGCGCCGCAGCGCGCGCCTCGCCCCGCCGGCCGGGACCTCCCTCGACCTGCTGCCCTCCGCGCCGCTGCCCGGGGACCTGAGCTGGGCGGCGGGCACCCCCAGCGTCGCCGGCGCGTTCGCCCGGGCGGCCGCCGCGATCGACGCGGCGGGGGCCCGGTCGGTGCCGGACGGCGTCCGCGCCCTGGTGACGGACCGGCTGGCCGGGTGGGACGGCCGACCGCCGGGGATCAGCCGCGCCTGGGTCGAGGACGCGGTGTCGGCCCTGCCCGGGGACCAGCGTGCGGCGGGCCGGCTGGCCCTGCTGACCGCCCAGGCCTCCTATCAGGTCGACGACGGCCTCGTCGCCGAGTTCCGCAGCGACCGGCCCGGCGACACCGCGCTGATCGAGCTCACCTCCTGGGCCGCCCTGACGGCGGCCCGGGAGCTGGGCGCCCGGCTCGGTGCCCGCCTACCCAAGGCCGCCGACGGCTGACCCCGCGCACGGCCCCGCACGACCGAGGCTCCCGCCGACCGGCGGGAGCCTCGGCACGTTCCCGGCCGCCCGCACGGGCATCGGCACGGGCGTCGGCACGGTTGCCCGCCCAGCCGTCCGCACGACCGCCCGCACGACCGTCCGCACGGGCATCGGCACGTCCACCGGCACGTCCACCGGCACGGTCGTCCGTACGGCCGCCCGTACGGGCGCGGCCCGTTCCGGAAATGACGGCGTTATTGAACAGCGACGCCGAGAAATCACACCGTTATGGAAAAGCAGCGCCCCCCACCAGGCGGAAAGCAAACTCGGAGAAGACATCGGGGCGGCCGCAGATGCATTCTTGACGACAGTGCAGGCGAGTCGAGTCGGCGAGGAGATTCGCCGTCAATTCATCTCCATGGGTGGTGAATACGTGAGCAGTGAGCGGATCGCTATCGTAGGAATTGGCCTCCGTTATCCGGACGCCAATTCGGCGAGCGAACTGTGGGACAACGTACTGGGCGGCCGTCGAGCCTTCCGGCGATTGCCGGACGAGCGGATGAACCAGGCGGACTACTGGTCGGAGGACCGGAGTGCGCCGGACCGGCACTACACGAAAAAGGCCGCGGTCCTGCGGGACTACGCGTTCGACCGCATCAAATACAGCGTCGCCGGAAGCACGTACCGGGCGACCGACCTGACGCACTGGCTGGCCCTCGACGTGGCCGCCGAGGCACTTGCCGACGCCGGATTCCCGGACGGCTCGGGACTTCCCCACCAGAGCACCGGCGTGGTGGTCGGAAACAGCCTCACCGGGGAATTCTCGCGGGCCAACATCATGCGGCTGCGGTGGCCCTACGTGCGCCGCACGGTGGCCGCCGCGCTCACCGGCCAGGGCTGGTCCGAGGAGGACGTCGCGAAGCTCCTCCAGGAGCTGGAGCCGCAGTACAAGGCGCCCTTCCCGGCCATCGACGAGGACTCGCTGGCCGGCGGCCTCGCCAACACCATCGCCGGCCGCATCTGCAACCACTTCGACCTGCGCGGCGGCGGCTACACGGTCGACGGGGCCTGCTCCTCCTCCCTGCTGTCCGTCGTCACGGCGGCGAAGGCACTGGCCGACGGCGAACTGGACGTGGCCGTCGCCGGAGGCGTCGACCTGTCCATCGACCCGTTCGAGGTGATCGGCTTCGCCAAGACGGGCGCGCTGGCCACCGGCGAGATGAAGGTCTACGACCGGGACTCCAACGGCTTCTGGCCCGGCGAGGGCTCCGGCATGCTCGTGCTGATGCGCGAGCGGGACGCGCTGGCGCAGGGGCGGCGGATCTACGCGAGCATCAGCGGCTGGGGCGTCTCCTCGGACGGCAAGGGCGGCATCACCCGGCCCGAGGCGAGCGGCCACCGGCTGGCACTGACCCGCGCCTACCGGCGGGCCGGCTACGGCGTCGAGACGGTCTCGTACTTCGAGGGCCACGGCACCGGCACGGCCCTCGGCGACGCGACCGAGATCGAGGCGCTGTCCACCGCCCGCCGCGCCGCGGACCCGACGGCCCGTCCGGCCGCGCTCGGGACGGTCAAGGGGAACTTCGGGCACACCAAGGCCGCCGCGGGCGTGGCCGGCCTGATCAAGGCGACCCTCGCCGTGCACCACCAGGTGATCCCCCCGGCCACCGGCCACGTCGACCCGCATCCGGGTCTGCTCGGTGACGAGGCGGCGATGTACGTCCCGCGCCAGGCCGAACTCTGGCCGGCCGGCCACCCGGTCCGGGCCGGGGTGTCGGCCATGGGCTTCGGCGGGATCAACACCCACGTCACCCTCGCCGAGGCACCCGGCAGCACCCGGCGCGAGGCGCTCGACGCGCGCACCACCCGGCTGGTCGCCGGCCGCCAGGACGCCGAACTCCTGCTGCTGGACGCGGCGGACACGGCCGCGCTGCGCGCGGAGCTGACCCGGCTGCTCGACCTGGTGCCCAAGCTGGCCCAGGCCGAACTCGCGGACCTGGCCGGCACCCTGGCCGACCGGCTCGCCGACGGCCCGGTGCGGGCCGCCGTGGTGGCGACCGGCCCGGACGACGCCGTGCGCGGCCTCGAACGGCTGCTCGCCCTGCTCGACTCCGGAGCGCGGGAGGTGTCCTCGGCCGGTGAGGGGATCTTCCTCGGCCACGCCCGGACCGCCCCCCGGATCGCCTACCTCTTCCCGGGCCAGGGCTCCGGCCGCGGCGCCGTCGGCGCGATCCGGCGCCGGTTCGCCGCGGCGGAGGAGGTGTTCCGCGCCGCCGCCCTGCCCACCGGCGACGACCAGGTCGCCACCCAGGTCGCCCAGCCGCGCATCGTCACCGGCTCCCTGGCCGCCCTGCGGGTGCTGGACGCGGTCGGCATCCGGGCCGACACCGCCGTCGGCCACAGCCTCGGGGAGCTCACCGCCCTGCACTGGGCGGGCGCGATGACCGAGGAACAGGTGGTGCGCCTCGCCACGATCCGCGGCCGGGTGATGGCCCAGGCCAGCCACGGCGGCGGCGCGATGGCCGGACTGGCGGCGACCCCGGAGCAGGCCACCCGGCTTTCCGCCGGACAGGACGTGGTGATCGCGGGCTACAACGGGCCCCGGCAGACCGTGCTCTCCGGCCCCGCCGAGGCGGTCGACGAGGTCTGCCGCCGGGCCGCGGGCGAGGGCGTCACGGCGACCCGGCTGAACGTGTCGCACGCCTTCCACTCGCCGCTGGTCGAGCCGGCCGCGGTCGCGATGGCCGCCGAGCTCGCGCGGTTCGACTTCCAGGAACCCGTCCGCCCGATCGCCTCCACGGTCACCGGACGGCTCCTGGACCCGTCCGCCGACCTGCGCGAGGTGCTGCGCGGACAGGTCCTGCTCCCGGTCCGGTTCCAGGAGGCCGCCGCCGTGGCGGTCGCCGACGCCGACCTGGTCGTGGAGGTCGGCCCCGGCCGGGTGCTGTCCGGCCTGCTGGCGGAGATCGCCCCGAACCTCACCACCCTGGCGGTGGACACCGACAGCGCCTCGCTCGGCCCGCTGCTCAGGGTCGCCGGCGCCGCGTTCGTGCTCGGCGTACCGCTGCGGACCGCGGCCCTGTTCGGCGACCGCCTGATCCGGCAGCTGCCGGCGGACGGTGCGATGACCTTCCTGGCCAACCCCTGCGAGGCGGCCCCGGCCATCGACGCGGAGCTGGCGGCGGACGGCGGGCCGGGCCGGGACGAGCGGGCCGGCGCGGCGGTGTCCGCGGACACCGGCGAGGGCACGGACTCCACCCTGGAACTGCTGCGCAGGCTCGCGGCCGAGCGGGTCGAACTGCCGCTGGACTCCGTCACCGCGCAGACCCACCCGATGGACGACCTGCACCTGAGCTCAATCACCATCGGCCAGATCGTCAACGACGTCACCCGGGCGCTCGGCCGGCCCGTGCTCGCCGCGACGCCCAACTACGCGACCGTCAACCTGGGCGGGATCGCCGAACTGATCGACCAGCTGGCGGACACCGCGCAGGACGGCGGCCAGTCGGCGGGCGAGGTCGCCGGTGTGGCCCCGTGGGTGCGGCCCTTCGCGGTCGAGCACCGGGAGGCCGTCCTGCCGGCCCGGCCGCGGCCCGCCGAGGACCCCGCCCCCGCCGGGCGCTGGACGGTGCACAGCACCCCCGGCCACCCGCTCGCCGAACCGCTGGGCACCGCGCTCGCCGCGGCGGGCCTCGGGGACGGCGTGCTGCTCTGCCTCCCCGACGCGTGCGGACCGCAGGAGGCGGAGCTCTTCCTGACCGCCGGGCGGGCCGTCCTGGCCGCCCCCGAGGGCACCCGGCTGGTCGTGGTTCAGCACCGGCTGGGGGCCTCCGGCCTGGCGAAGACCCTGCACCTGGAGCACCCGTCGGTCCCGGTCACGGTGGTCGAGCTGGCCGACACCGCCCCCGAGGGCGCGGCCCGTGACGAGGCGGTGGCCCGCGTGGTCGCCGAGACCGCCGCCACGGCCGGCTTCGCGGAGGTCCGCTACCAGCCGGACGGCCGCCGGACCGTCCCGGTGCTCCGGCCGCTGCAGCTGCGTCCCGCGACCGAGGGCGGGTCCCCGCTCGACGCCGGGGACGTCCTCCTGGTCACCGGCGGCGGCAAGGGCATCACCGCCGAGTGCGCCATCGCGATGGCCCAGGACTCCGGGGCGGCCCTGGCCCTGATCGGCCGCGCCGATCCGGCCACCGACCCCGAACTCGCCGGGAACCTCGCCCGGATGGAGGCCGCGGGCCTGCGCCACCGCTACGCCCGCGCCGACGTGACCTCGGCCGAGCAGATCGCCGCCGCGGTGGCCCTGCTGGAGGACGGCCTCGGCCCGGTCACCGCCGTGCTGCACGGCGCGGGCTTCAACCAGCCGGCCGCCCTGGAGGCGCTGAGCGCCGAGGACTTCCGCCGGACCCTGGCGCCCAAGACCGACGGCCTGGAGGCGGTCCTGGCGGCCGTCGAACCGGAACGCCTGAAGCTGCTGATCACCTTCGGCTCGATCATCGGCCGGGCCGGACTGCGCGGCGAGGCGCACTACGCCACCGCCAACGACTGGATGACCGAGCTGACCCTCCGCTTCCAGGACCGGTACCCGCGGGCCCGGGCCGTCGCGCTGGAGTGGTCGGTCTGGTCGGGCGCGGGCATGGGCGAACGGCTCGGCGTCGTCGAGGCGCTGATCCGGGAGGGCATCACGCCGATCTCCACCGAGAACGGCATCCAGGTGCTCCGCGAGGTGCTCGCGGACCCCTCGGCCGGCCCCGTCCTGGTGGTCAGCGGGCGGGCCGGCGGCCTGCCCACCCTCACCACCGAGCGGCGCGAGCTTCCGCTGACCAGGTTCGTCGAGCGGGTGGTCGCGCACCACCCGGGCATCGAGCTGATCACCGAGACCGAGCTGACCGAGGGCGGCGACCCCTATCTGACCGACCACCGGCTCCAGGACGACCTGCTCTTCCCGGCCGTGCTCGGCATGGAGGCGATGGCCCAGGTCGCCGCCGCGGTGAGCGGGCACCAGGGTCCGCCGCTGCTGGAGGACGTCGAGTTCCGCCGGCCCGTGGTGGTCCGGCCGGGCGGCTCGACCACCATCCGGATCGCGGCGCTGGTCCGGGAGCCCGGGACGGTGGACGTGGTGCTGCGCAGCGAGGGCACCGAGTTCGCGGCCGACCACTTCCGGGCCCGGCTGCGCTACCCGCGGCCCGAGCTGCCCGGGACGCCGGTGCCGGTCGAGTTCGGCCTGCCGGCGGTACCGGTGGACCCGGTGACCGAGCTGTACGGCAGCGTGCTCTTCCAGGGCAAGCGGTTCCAGCGCCTGCTGGAGTACCGGCGGGCGAGCGCCCGGCACGCGCTGGCGGAGATCTCCACCACCGCCCCGGCGCCGTGGTTCGCGGCCTTCCTGCCGCAGGACCAGCAACTGGCCGACCCCGGCACCCGGGACGCGATGATGCACGCCATCCAGTGCTGCGTGCCGGACGCCACCCTGCTGCCGCAGAGCATCGAGCGGCTCTGGCTGGCCGACCCGGCGGACCAGGACGCCGAGTACGTGGTGCTCGACGCCAGGGAGCGCTCCCAGGACGGGGACAGCTACGTCTACGACCTCGACGTGCGCACCCCGGCCGGAAAGGTCGTCGAGCGCTGGGAGGGGCTGACCCTGGTCGCCGTCCGCAAGCGCGACGGAGCCGGGCCGTGGGTGCCCGCGATGCTCGGTTCGTACCTGGAACGCGGCCTGGAGCGGGTGCTGGGCGGCAGCCGCGCGGTGGTCGTCGAGCCCGCGGCGAAGCCCGCCGCGGACTCCACCGCGGAGTCCGCCGACGGGGACCGCCGGGCCCGCACCGCGACCGCTCTCGGCCGGGCGCTGGGACGGCCGGCGGACCTGCGCCACCGGCCGGACGGCAAGCCCGAACTCGCCGGTGGGCCCGGACTCGACGGGATCACGGTCTCGGCCTCGCACGGCCCCGGCCTGACCCTGGCGGTGGCCGGACCCGGGCGGCTCGCCTGCGACGTCGAGACCGTCCTGGAGCGGAGCGCCGAGGACTGGGACGCCCTGCTGGGCGCCGGTCAACTCGCCCTGCGGGACCTGCTGGTGGCCGAGGCGGGCTGCAGCCCGGCGGTGGCCGGCACCAGGGTCTGGAGCGCGCTGGAGTGCCTGCGCAAGTCCGGTGCGACCACCCAGGCGCTGACGCTCGACCGCGTCCACCCGGGCGGTTGGGTCGTCCTGTCCGCCGGCGACGCGGCCGTCGCCACCTGGGTCACCACCGTCAACGACCGGACGGAGCCGGTGCTGTTCGCGGTGCTCGTCGGGAAGGAGAACTGATGTCGGCCTACTACGAGATCCGGCACACCGTGGGCTTCGAGGAGACCAACCTCGTCGGCAACGTCTACTACGTGAACTACCTGCGCTGGCAGGGGCGTTGCCGGGAGATGTTCCTCAAGGACAAGGCGCCGGGGGTGCTCGCCGAGCTGCGGGACGACCTGAAGCTGTTCACCCTCAAGGTGGAGTGCGACTTCTTCGCCGAGATCACCTCGTTCGACGAGCTGTCGGTCCGGATGCGGTTGGAGGAGCTGACCCAGACCCAGATCCAGTTCAGCTTCGACTACCTGCGGATCGACGGCGAGCAGGAGAACCTGGTCGCCCGCGGCCGGCAGCGGATCGCGTGCATGCGCGGGCCGAACACGGCCACCGTCCCCGCCCGGGTGCCCGAGGAGCTGCGCCTGGCGCTGGTGCCGTACGCCGAGGGGCCGGCCGTCGCGCGGGCCCTCGCCGCCCAGGCCCTGCCCGGCGGGCCGGTCGGTACGGGGCGGGCGCTGTGACCGGCAACGGCCGGTCCCCGGCCCCCGCCCAGGCGCCGGGCGCGACGTCGGCGGCCGCGGCGAACCGCGCCGTCCTGCCGGGCGCCCTGCGCGAGACGATGGCCCGTTTCGCCACCGGGGTCACTGTCCTGACCACCGGCGGCGAGAACGTCCACGGGATGACCGCCAACGCGTTCAGCTCGGTCTCCCTGGAACCGCCGATGGTGCTGTGCTGCGTGGCCCGCTCCGCGACGATGCACGAGGCGATCGCCGCGACCAGGTCCTTCGCGGTCTCCGTGCTCGGCTCCGAACAGGAGCACCTGGCACGGTACTTCGCGAACAGGAGCAGGCCGCGCGGGGCCGCCCAGTTCGACGGCCTCGACTGGCAGCCCGGCCCGTTCACCGGGGCGCCGCTGCTGGCGGGCTCGCTGGCCTGGCTGGAGTGCAAGCTCGCCGAGCAGTACGACGGCGGCGACCACTCCATCTTCCTCGGCGAGGTGCTCGCCTCGGACTGGGCCGACCACCGGGAGGCGCTGCTGTTCTACGGCGGTTCCTTCCACCGGGGCATCGGCGGGAAACCGGAAGAGATCGGCTGAGCGGGGGGATGGTCCGATGTTGGTGAGCGTGACCGGCGGCACCGGATTCGTCGGCATCCACTCGGTCGCGGCGCTGGTCCGCGGCGGCCACCGGGTGCGGATGCTGGTCCGCGACCCGGCCGCCGCGGGGCGGGTCCTGGGCCTGCTGGAGGTGGACCCGGGCGCCGTCGACCTGGTCGTCGGGGACGTGACCGACGAGGGCGACGCGGCCCGCACGGTGCGCGGCGCCGACGCCGTGCTGCACGCGGCCGCGGTGTACTCCTTCGACAGCCGGCGCAACGCGCAGATGCGCCGGACCAACGAGCGGGGAACCGAACTGGTGCTGGCCGCCGCCCGACGGTCGGGCGCCGACCCGGTCGTCCACGTCTCCAGCATCGTCGCGCTGCTGCCGTCCCCCGGACGGCCGCTCGGGGAGCACTCCCCGGTCGGCCGTCCCCGGGACACGTACATGGCGACCAAGGCGGCGGCCGAGCGGATCGCGCGGGGCCACCAGCGGGACGGCGCGCCGGTGGTCATCAGCTACCCGCCCGCGCTGCTCGGCCCGCAGGACCCGGGGCTGGGCGACCAGAACGCCCGGCTGCGCAACACCCTGCGCGGACTGATGCCGATCTGGCCGCTGGGCGGCTTCCCGGTCGGCGACGTCAGGGACACCGCGCAGCTGCACGCCCGGCTGCTGACCACGCCGAGGGCGGGCTCCGATCGGCACTTCGGACCCGGCCACCACCTGCCCACCCGGCAGTACGTGCGGACCCTGCGGGAGGTCACCGGGAGGCGGCTGCCCGCGGCCTTCCTCCCCGCCCGGGCCATGCTGCCGGTCGGCGCCCTGGCCACCCTGCTCCAGCGCGGATGGCCCTGGCACATCCCCGCCGAGTACGGCGCCGTCTACACCTGCGCCTGTGCGACCCCGGTCGACCCCGCGGCGAGCACCGGGGGGCTGACGCCGAGGCCGACCGCCGAGACCATGGCGGACACGGTGCGCTGGCTGTACGCCGAGGGCCGGCTGACCGCCGGTCAGGCCGGGCTGCCGGCGGTGGACAAGGAGCGCTGAGCCGTACCCGACGGCCGGCCCCGGGCGGACTCAGGTCCGCCCGGGGCCGGCCGTCGGCCGTTCCCGGATTCCCGGCGCCGGGCATCAGGTGTGCAGGTGTCAGGGGTCGGGCGACGGCGTCAGGCGTCGGCGTCGGTGGAGGAGCGGACCACCAGCTGCGGGGCGAAGCGCTCCACGCGCTCCGTCCGTTCGCGGGCGGGGGCCTGAAGGAGGGTCAGGGCACGTTCGGCCATGGCGGTGAGCGGGTGGCGGATGGAGGTGATGGGCGGGTCGAGGAGTTCGAGCATCTCGGTGTCGTCGAAGCCGGTGACGGCGATCCGCCCGGGGACGGGGACCGCCGAGCGCTGCAGCGTGCTGACGAGGCCGACCGCGAGGACGTCCGCGCCGCAGACGACGGCGTCGATCCCGGTGTGCCGCTCGGCGATGCGCCGGCCCGCGGTGCGGCCGGCGTCGGTGGTGAAGCTGGGCAGCAGGACGGTGGTGGCGTCGGCGCCGCGGGCCTCGGTGAAGGCGGCGAGGCGTTCCGCGCCGGAGGAGGAGGCCTGGTCGGCGGCGACCAGGGCGATCCGGTGGCGGCCGAGGCCTTCGAGGTGGTCGAGGAGCAGCCGCATCGCGGCGGTGTTGTCGAGGGTGACGGCCACGGTGCCGGAGCCGGTGGCCCAGCGGTCGAAGAGGACGACGGGGGTGCGTTCGGCGGCGGCCCGGACGGCGGGGCCGGAGGCGCCGGCGGAGACGGGGACGACGAGCAGTCCGTCGACCCGGCCGCCGAGCAGGGTCTCGATCTGCTCGGCCTCGACGGCGGTGTCGTTGGCGGCGTCGGAGACCACCAACTGCCCTCCGGCGGCGCGGACTTGCTGGGCGAGCGCGTCGGCGAGCTGGACGAAGTAGGGGTTGGCGAGCGAGGGGACGACCACGCCGATGGTGCCCGTGGTGCCGGTGCGCAGCGCCCGCGCGGAGTGGTTGATGCGGTAGCCGAGGCGCTGGGCGGCCTCCTCGACGCGGCGGGCGAGTTCGGGGTCGACGTTGCGCGGGGTGCCGGCCAGGACGCGTGAGGCGGTCGCGCGGGAGACGCCCGCGGCCGCGGCCACGTCGAGGAGTCGGGGCGCAGTCACGTGGGGTGGTCCTTCGCGGTCGGAGAGGGCTCGGCTGAGCTGGCGCAATGCGCAGCACGAGGGTACTTGACGGTTTCCGGGGGCTGGTCCACAGTGTGGGAGATCGATCTCCCAAGGAGTGCGGATGCCGCTCATCACCGTCGTCGGTTCGATCAACCGCGACCTCGTCCTGACCGTCGGGGACCTGCCGCGACCCGGCGAGACCGTGCTCGCGCGGGGCTTCGTGGAGGGCGTCGGCGGCAAGGGCGCCAACCAGGCCGTCGCGGCCGCCCGGCTCGGCTCGCGGGTGCGTCTGGTCGCCCGGGTCGGTACGGACGCCGCCCCCATCCTGCGGGCGCTCGCCGCCGAAGGGGTGGACGTCGGGGCGGTGCGCCCGGCGCCGGAGAGCACCACCGGGATCGCCTCCGTGGTGGTCGACCGGGCCGGCGAGAACACCATCGTGGTCAACCCGGGAGCCAACGCCGCGCTGACGGTCGCGGACCTGCCGCAGCGGCTGGCCCGCTCGGCCGGCGAGGTGGTCCTGGTGCAGCACGAGATCGCCGCCGAGGTGGTCGCCGCCGCCGTGCTGCGGGCCCGGGAACAGGGCGGCACGGTCGTCCTCAACCCGGCGCCGGCCCGGCCGGTCGCCCCGGAGGTGCTGTCCGCCGTCGACGTCCTGGTGCCCAACCTCGGTGAACTCGCCGCCCTGCTCGGCGCGGAGCCGCCGGACGGCCCGGACGGCGCGCGCGAGCTGCTGGAGCGGGCCGCGCTGCCCTGCCGGGCGGTCGTGGTGACGCTCGGCGCGGACGGGGCGCTGGTCAAACAGCCCGGCCGCCCGGCCGTGCACCTGCCCGCCCCCGTCGTGGACGCCGTCGACACCGTCGGCGCCGGCGACACCTTCTGCGGGGCCCTCGCCGACTCCCTCGCCCGGGGCGCCGACCTGCTCGCCGCCGCCCGACGCGCCGTCCGCGCGGCCTCGCTGGCCGTGACCGGACTCGGCGCCCAGTCCTCCATGCCCTCCGCGGCGCAGCTCGACGCGGACGCCGCGGTCCTCGACGCCCCCACCGCGGTCCTCGACACCCCCGCCGTCCCCGCGGCATCCTGACGGACCCCTCGCCGTCCCCCTGTTCCCCCCGCGTTCCCCCGTGCTGTGACGGACCCCCAGGTCCCCCCACCCCCCCGCATCACCAGTTCAACGGAGAACACCCCATGCGCAACCTCAAGCTCGGCCTGTTCGAGAACGCCCAGACCAACGCGAGCGGCACCGCCACCTGGCGCCACCCCGACAGCCGCCGGCACCTGTTCGACACCCTCGGGTACTGGCGCGAGATCGCGCAGGTCTGCGAGGACGCCAAGCTCGACTTCCTGTTCCTGGCCGACGCCTGGGGCTGGTCGGAGATCGACGGGGTGCGCCCGCCGATCGCCACCGAGGAGACCCTGGACCTGCCGCGCCTGGACCCGTTCGTGATCGCCTCGGCGCTGCTGGCGAGCACCACCGACCTGGGCCTGGTGGTGACCGGCTCGGTGCTGGTGGAGCCGCCGTACGCCTTCGCCCGCCGGCTGGCCACCCTGGACCAGCTGTCCGGCGGCCGGCTCGGCTGGAACATCGTGACCACGGGCACCGCCGACACCGCGGTCAAGGCCTTCGGCATGGACATGGTGGCGCACGACGACCGGTACAAGATGGCCGAGGACTTCCTCGACCTGGTCTACAAGTACTGGGAGGGCGCCTGGGAGCCGGACGCCCTGGAGAAGGACAAGGGCGGCCGCTTCGCCGACCCGGCCAAGGTGCACCCGGTCGAGCACGAGGGCCCGTACTTCCGCTCGCACGGCTACGGCAACACCGCCCGCTCCCCGCAGGGCACCCCGGTGCTGTTCCAGGCCGGCGCCTCCCCGGCCGGGCGGCGGGTCGGCGGGCGGCACGGCGAGTGCATGTTCGTCGGCAGCGGCTCGGTGCAACAGCTCGCCGGGCACACCGCGGCGATCCGCGAGGAGGCCGTACGGGCGGGCCGCCGCGCCGACGAGGTCAAGGTGATGTCGGCGTTCTCCTGCGTGGTCGGCGCCACCACCGCGGACGCCGAGCGCCGCTGGCAGCGCGTCCTGGACGCCCAGCGCCCGGAGGTCACCGTCGCCAGCTACGCCATGTTCACCGGCCTCGACCTGTCCTCGTACGCGCCGGACACCCCGATGTCGGAGCTGTCCACCGAGATGTCCCAGACCCAGGTCGCCCGGTTCGCCGGCCGGACCGTCGGCGACGTGCTCGCCGACTGGCACACCCACGGCGTCGGCGCCCGCCCGGTGGTCGGCACCGCCGAGGAGATCGCCGACGAGATCTGCGCCCTGGCGCAGGGCGCCGACCTGGACGGCTTCCTGCTCTCGCCGACCGTCCAGCCGGCCTCCACCACGGAGTTCGTCGAGTCGGTGCTGCCGATCCTGCGCGCCCGCGGCGTCTTCCGCGGCGCGTACGCGGACGGCGAGTCGCTGCGCGAGCGGCTCACCGGCGCGTCCGACCGGGCCCTGCCGGCCAGCCACCCGGCCGCGCAGTACCGGCACTGAACCACACTCGCGACGAGAGGACGGCGACGACCATGGTCACTCCCGCCCACCACCCGAACCCGCCCGCCGCCGCGTCCGCGCAGCCGCCGACCGCGGGGCGGCCGCACACCGAGCGGCCGACCGGGGCGGAGCCCAACGCCGCGGCGCTGCGCCAGGCGTTCGGGGCCTACCCGACCGGAGTGGTCGCGCTCGGCGCGCTGCGCGACGGCGAACCGGTCGGGCTCGCGGTGAGCTCCTTCGTGTCGATCTCGCTGGAGCCGCCGATGGTCGCGGTCAGCGTGGCCCGCACCTCGACCACCTGGCCCAGGCTGACACAGGCACCGGAACTCGGGCTGAGCGTGCTCAGCCGCGGCCAGGGCGCGCTCTGCCGGCGGCTCGCCTCCCGCGAGGGCGACCGCTTCGACGGCACCGGGTGGCAGGCCGCGCCGGAGGGCGCGGTGCTGATCCACGACGCGGCGCTGTGGCTGACCGCCCGGGTGAGCGCGGTGTACGACGGCGGCGACCACGAGATCGTCCTGATGGAGCTGCTCACCGTCGAGCTGTTCCCCGGGGTGGAGCCGCTGGTCTTCCACACCAGCCAGTTCCGTGAGCTCACCCCCCATGGCTGACGCTCCGACGACCCCCCTGTCCGGCACCGTGGTGCACGGTGCCGGCCGGGGGCGGGGGCTGGGCTTCCCCACCGCCAACATCGCCGCCGAGCCCGGCACGCCCGTCCCGCCGCCCGCGATCTACAGCGGCTGGCTGGCCCGCCGCGCGACCGGCACCGTGCACCGCGCGACGATCAGCATCGGCACCAACCCCACCTTCTGCGACACCTCCGAGATCCACACCGAGGTGTACTGCCACGACGCCCCGGGCGACCTGTACGGCGAGCGCGTCGACCTGTGGTTCGTCGCCCGTATCCGGGACACCGAGAGGTTCGCCTCCGTCGACGAGCTGCTGCTCGCCGCCCGGGAGGACGTCCGCCGCTCCGAGGCCCTGCTGGACTCCGCGCACGGACGGCACGTCCTGGCCGCCCTCTCCTGACCCACCGGCACTGCCGTTCCCCTCCCGATCCACCGGCACGGCCGTTCCCCCCTCCCGATCCACCGGCACCGCCCTCACCTGCCGGCGCGCACACCCGCTCCCCACGCGGCCGCGCGCCCTGCGCCCCGAGCCCGGTCGGCCCCGCACCCCCCGCTTCGGCGGGGCCGACCGCCCCTTCCCCCACCTCGCTCCGCACGAACAAAGGTGTGAGTCATGAGCGCGTTCCACTGGTTGAACGAGCAGTTCGACTTCTTCGGTCTCCCCGTCTACTGGTCCGACTTCCTGGGCAACATCCTGGCGCTCGCCACCGTCTGGCTGGCCCTGCGGCGGTCCCTGGTGGCCTGGCCGGTGCAGATCCTCGGCTCGGTGCTGCTGCTGATCGCCAGCCTGAACGTGCACCTCGGCGGCAACGCCGCCCGACAGATCGTGATCATCGTCTCGGCGTCCTGGGGCTGGGCGACCTGGAAGCGCAGCCGCGAGCAGGAAGGCACCATCAACGTCCGCTGGGCGTCTGGGCGGGAACGCGCCGTGCTGGTCGCCGCGATGGTGGCGGGGACGGCCGCGTTCGGCGCGGTGCTGAAGGGGACGGACGCCTCGTTCTACCCCGGAGCGCCGTGGTGGATGGTCCTCGCGGACGCCTGGATCTTCGTCGGCTCGATCCTCGCCATGTACAGCCAGGCCCGCCGCTACGTGGAGTTCTGGTTCGTCTGGCTGGCCGTCGACCTGGTGGGCGTGCCGCTCGCCGTCCACTCCGAGCTGTACTTCTCCGGCATCGTCTACGGGATCTTCTTCGTGATGGTGCTGCTCGGCATCCGCGACTGGGCGTCCCGCAGCAAGCCGCAGGAGATCGCCTCGCCGCTGGAGCCCGCCGTCCTGGTGGAGGGCCGGGACGAGAGCCGGGTCGAGGGCCGGGACGACGCCCGCCCGGGCGGCTCCGCCCCGCGGGTCGGGGCCGCCGACTGACCGTCGGACCACCGCGCCGTACCCCGCCCCCCGTCCGCACCCCGCCCCGTCCGCGGGCCGGCCCCACCCCGGGGGCCGGCCCGCGCCGGTTTCCGGAGGCCGGAGCCGCGGCGGTGCCCGGGCCAGGACCCGCCCCGCTGAACGGAAGGCGCGGGCCGCCGGGTTCAGGCCGCACACGGGCGGATCGAACCCCGGAGGGTGCGCCGTCCGTGCTACCGGTGAGGACGGTCGGCAGCCGGCCCGGAGCACGGACGAGGGAGGACAGCGATGGCCTGGTACCAGGGGTCGAGCCGGATCACGGTGACGGCGGTGGAGGGAAGGTTTCCGCAGCGGGCGGTGGTGACCGTCCGGGGCGCCGCTCCGGTGGAGATCCCCTGCGAGGTCGGCGCCGTCCACCACGTCGAGGCGGAGCGCTGGCAGCTCGACCTGGAGCACCGGGACCAGGGCGAGTGGTGCCCCAACATCCGTGCGGTGCAAGGGCGGTGGCAGGAGATCCGGGGCGTGCTGACGCAGGTCGTGCACAGCCGCAACCGCGACCTGGCCGGCGACCGGCAGGACCGCAACCTGGTGCTGCGGATCGAGCGGGTCTCGCCGGCCGGTGACGACCCGTCGGCCGCCCCCGCCGCCCCGGCCGCGCGCCGGACCACCGCGGCGCACCTCGCTCCGGCGGTCCCGGCCGGCTCGGCGCCGCGCACCTCGGCCGGTCCGGCGAGCGGCACCACGAGCACCACCGGCAACTCGTCGCCGGGCGTACGGACGACCACCTCGGGCGCCGGGGCGGACTTCCTGCGGCCCGCCGCCGCCCCGGGCGGCCGGGTCACCGGCACCGGAGGCGCGAGCCGGACCACCGGCACCTCCGGGACGACCACCACGGCCGGCTCCTGGAACGGCTGACCGGGCCGGTCACGGCCGCGGGGACAGGTCTGCTCGATTCTCCGAGTGGTCAGGGCCGTTCCCGAAGGCGCGCCAACCGTTTCACTCGCCCTCGGTGAACGCCTCGCGCAGCCGGGCCTCCTCGTCCGCGGAGAGGTTCGTCTCCAGCAGCTCTGCGTGCAGGCCCTCGAACGCCGACCTGACCGGGTCGAGCACGGCGTCGGAGCTGAGCACGAACAGGGCCGAGGTGCCGGGAGTGACCTTCTCCCGCAGCCGTTTGACGAAGTCCTCGTCGATGCCGACATGGGCGAGGTGGCCTCCCAGCGCGCCGCCGGCCGCGCCCAGGGCCGCGCCGAGCACGGGCACGAAGAAGACCATGCCGAGGAAGAAGCCCCAGAAGGCGCCGCCCACGGCACCCATGCCGGTCATGTCGCTCAGATGGCGGGTCCTCGGCTTCCTGGCCCCTTCCGGCCAGGTGACCACCGCTCCGTCCTGGACCTTGATCAGCTCCTGGCGCCCCAGCCTCCTCAGTGTGGCGAGCGCCTCGTCGGCTCCGTTCGCGGTGGGAAAGCGCCATACCGTCAGGGTCGCCATCACGGCCTCCGATCGCGGGGGTACTGCACCGGCAGCCCCATCGTCGGCACGGGCCGCGGGCGCTGCCACACGCGGACGCCGGACGGGCGAACCGGCCGCAAGCGTCCCGGCCGGCCGCCCCGGCCGGGCGGCGCGGGTGGGCCCGCCCCGGAAGGACAC
The DNA here is from genome assembly GCF_042885395.1 of Kitasatospora sp. NPDC058063. NCBI lineage: Bacteria > Bacillati > Actinomycetota > Actinomycetes > Kitasatosporales > Streptomycetaceae > Kitasatospora > Kitasatospora sp. NPDC058063. Next base: position 74,090 of record NZ_JBHVSD010000004.1, on the reverse strand, counting down.
CGTCGGATTGACACGGCCGACCGGCGGCCACAGCGTGGCAGGTAGCACTCTTCCGTGCTGGTCGGTCCCGGTCCGCGCCGCGTCGAGGACGCCCGCGCGGACGGGACGCACGGCAGGCCTCCCGATGCCCGCCGGACCCGAGAGGAGCAGGCGATGTCGGACGGACGGTCGGCCAGGCGCATTGCGAAGTTCATCAAGCCGCTGCGGGTGAAACCGGGGTCGCGGGTGGACCTCGCGGAGGACTTCGACCCCCGGTACAAGGCGGGCATGAAGAAGCGCGAGGGCGTCGAACTGCTGCGCACCGGCGTGTCGCTGCTCTCGGAGTACCAGGCCCGGCTGGCGGCCCAGGACACCTACGGCGTGCTGCTCTGCCTCCAGGCGCTCGACGCCGGCGGCAAGGACGGAACGATCCGTCACGTCATGAGCGGGGTGAACCCGCAGGGCGTCCACGTGAGCAGCTTCAAGGTGCCCTCCTCGGAGGAGCTCGACCACGACTTCCTGTGGCGGTACGCGCAGCGGCTCCCGGCGCGCGGGGACATCGGGATCTTCAACCGTTCGCACTACGAGGAGGTCCTCGTGGTGCGCGTCCACCCGGAGAACCTGGACCGGCAGAAGCTGCCGGAGGAGGCGAAGGGCCCCGGGGTCTGGCACCGCCGGTACCGGGAGATCAACGACTGGGAGCGCTACCTCACCGACAACGGGTTCAAGGTGGTGAAGATCTTCCTGAACCTCTCCAAGGAGGAGCAGCGCAAGCGCTTCCTGGCGCGGATCGACCTGCCCGAGAAGAACTGGAAGTTCTCCGAGGCGGACATCCGCGAGCGCGAGCGCTGGGACGACTACCAGGAGGCGTTCTCCGACATGCTGTCGGCCACGAGCACGCCGTGGGCGCCCTGGTACGTCGTACCGGCCGACCGCAAGTGGTTCGCGCGCATCTGCGCGGCGGCGGTGCTCGCGCACACGCTGATCGGGATCGATCCGCAGTTCCCCACGGTCGACGAGCGGATCCGCAAGGACCTGCGCACGGCCAAGCGCCTGCTGGAGGCGGAGGCCCCCCGGGGCGGCCGTACGTGATCCGGCGGCCGCGCGTGACCCGTTCGCGTGTGGCCCGTCCGGACGCGACCCGTCCGGGCGTGACCCGTCCGGGCGTGACCCGTCCGTGTCGACGCGTCGGACCGTCCGACGTCCAAGGGGGGACGTTCCCGGATCCCGAGGAGTGAAGAATGGCGGAGCAGGCTGGGCCGTCCGGCCCGCAGGAGTCCCCGGACCCGTGGTACGCGCGACCTCCCCGCGAGGTCGCGTCCTCGCTCGGGGTGGACCCGGCGACCGGGCTCAGCGCCGCCCGGGCGGCCGAACTGCTCGCCGCGAACGGGCCGAACGCGTTGCCCGAGGAGAAGTCGAGGCCCGACTGGCTGCGCTTCCTCGACCAGTACCGCAGCTACATGCAGATCATCCTGCTGGCGGCGGCGGTGGTCTCCCTGGCGATCAAGGAGTGGACCACCGGGATCCTGCTGATCGTCCTGACGCTGCTCAACGCCGTGGTCGGCCTGCGGCAGGAGGGCAAGGCCGAGAGCGCGATGAACGCGCTGAGGTCGATGATGAAGGCCACCGCGCGGGTGCGGCGGGACGGGACGGAGGCGCAGATCCCGGCCGAACAGCTGGTCGTGGGCGACGTGGTGCTCGTCAGGGCGGGCGACGAGGTCCCGGCGGACGGACGGATCGTCGAGGCCAGCGCGCTGCAGATCGACGAGTCGGCGCTGACCGGCGAGAGCGTCCCCGCCGCCAAGGACACCGGCACCCTGCCGGCCGGGGCGCTGAGCCCGGGCGACCAGACCAACATGGCGTTCATGGACACCCCGGTCACCCACGGCAGCGGACTGCTCGTCATCACCGCGACGGGCTCCGGCACCGAACTGGGCAAGATCTCCGGGATGCTGTCGGCCACCGAGAAGGAGCAGTCGCCGCTCACCAAGGAGCTGAACACGCTGACGCTGTGGATCGCGGCGGCGGCCGGCCTGACCATGGTCGTGATGTTCGCGCTCGGCCGCAGCCGCGACCAGGCGTGGGACGCCCTCTTCGTCAGCGCGGTCTCACTGGCCATCGCGGCGATCCCGGAGGCGCTGCCGACGGTCAGCCAGGTCATCCTCTCCGTCGGCAGCCTCAACCTGGCCAAACGGCACGCGATCGTCAAGGAACTGCCGTCCGTCGAGACCCTCGGTTTCACCTCGGCCATCAACTCCGACAAGACCGGCACCCTCACGATGAACCAGATGACGGTCGTCGAGGTGCTCACCCCCGCCGACCGCTACACCGTCTCCGGCACCGGCTACCGCCTCGACGGGCGGATCCACCACGCCGCGGGCTCCGCCCCGAGCATCGAGGACGCCGTCCTGCCCCACCTGGTCGCCAACGACGCGAAACTGGTCGACGGCGAGGTCGTCGGCGACCCGACCGAGGGCGCGCTGCTCGTCCTCTGCCACAAGGCCGGGCTGGACATCGAGGCCACCCGGGAGCGCTTCCCCCGGCTCGCCACACTGCCGTTCGACCCCACCTACAAGCTGATGGCCAGCTTCAACGAGGCGAAGGACGCGGACGGCCGGGCGGTGGTGCGGTGCTTCGTCAAGGGCGCGGCCCCCGCGGTCATGGCCCGGGCCTCCTCGGCCGACTCGAACGGCGTGGTCGTCCCCTGGGACGCGGAGCTCGGCGGACGCGCCCGGGCGCAGACCGAGCGGATGGGCGGCGAAGGGCTGCGGGTGATGGCCGGGGCCGTCCGCGACCTGGACCCGGCGGACTTCGACCCGGACGGCGACCTGCTGGCGTTCGTCGAGGACCTGCGGATGACCAGCCTGGTGGCCATGGTCGACCCGCCGCGCGAGGAGTCACGGGCCGCCATCGCCAGCGCGCAGGCCGCCCACATCCGGGTCCGCATGGTGACGGGCGACGACGTCACCACCGGAGCGGCCATCGCCCGCCAGCTCGGCATCGACGGGGAGGCCGTCCTCGGCGCCGACTTCGCCGCCCTGCCGGAGCAGGAGCGGCTGTCCCGGATCGACGGCATCGGAGTCCTCGGCCGGGTCGCGCCCGAGCACAAGGTGCTGCTCGCCGCCACGCTCAAGCGCAAGGGCGACGTGGTCGCCATGACCGGCGACGGCGTCAACGACGCGCCGGCGATCAAGGCCGCCGACATCGGCATCGCCATGGGCAGCGGCACCGACGCGGCGAAGAACGCGAGCCGCATGGTCCTCGCCGACGACAACTTCGCCACCATCGTGTACGCCGTCGAGGAGGGCCGGAAGCTCTACGACAACCTCACCAAGTACATCCGGTTCGTCCTGGTGCTGCTGGTGACGTTCGTGCTGACCTTCCTCGGCGCCGCGCTCCTGAACATCGCCGCCGGCGAGCCGTTCACCCCGGCGCAGGTCCTGTGGGTCCACTTCGTGGTCAACGCCCCCTTCGGCTTCGCCCTGGGCTTCGACCAGGAGAGCCCCGGCCTGATGCGGCGCACCCCGCGCCCGCGCGGCGAGACGGTGCTGACCCGACCGGTGATGATCACCGTAGGACTCGCCGGGCTGGCCGTCACGGTCGCCCTGCTCGGGCTGACCAAGCTGGGCGAGGCGCACTACCACAGCGCGCAGACCGGCAACTCGATCGCGTTCACCGCCTTCGCGCTCTGCCTGATCGTGGCGGCCTTCGAGTGCCGCAGCGAGCGCGGCTCCGCGCTGAGCGTCAGCACCTTCGACAGCAAGCAGATGAACAGGGCGGCCCTCGGCGAGTTCGTCCTGGCGGTGCTGGTCACCCAGATGGACGCGTTCCACCGCCTCCTCGGAACCACCGACATCACCGCCCGGCAGTTCGGCTGGGCCCTGCTGGCCGCCGTCGCGCTCCTGCTGCTCTGGGAACTGGGCAAGTTCGTCGCCCGCAGAGTGTCCGGCGCCGGCGGCGGGGCGGCGGCCGCCCGCGGCGCCGCGACGGCCGGCCCGCGTCCGTGACGGCGTTCCGGAGCCCTTGAGGAGATCCATGGCCGCCGGTGCTCCCCCCGAACGACGACGGCACCGCGTCGTGCCGGCCCTGCCGGGACTCGCGGTGCTCCGCGCCTACCGGCGCAACTGGCTGCGGGGCGACCTGGTGGCCGGCGCCACGGTGGTGGCCTACCTGGTGCCCCAGGTCATGGCGTACGGGAGCGTGGCGGGGCTGCCGCCGGTCACCGGGCTGTGGGCGATCCTGCCCGCGATCGTGCTGTACGCCCTGGTCGGCTCGTCCCGGCTGCTGTCGGTCGGGCCCGAGTCGACCACGGCGCTGATGACCGCCACCGTGATCGGCCCGCTGGCCGGCGGCGACACCGCCCGCTACGCCGTCCTGGCCGCGAGCCTGGCCGTGGTGGTCGGCCTGCTGTGCGTGCTGGCCTGGCTGGCCAGGCTCGGCTTCGTCGCCGACCTGCTCTCCCGACCGGTGCTGATCGGCTACCTCGCAGGCGTGGCACTGATCATGATCGTGGACCAGCTGTCCAAACTCACCGGGATCGACGTGCGGGGAGAGGGGTTCTTCCCGCAGCTGACGTCGTTCGCGTCGAACCTCACCGAGGCCCACCTGCCGACGGTCGCCTTCAGCGCCGCCACCCTGCTCTTCCTCCTCCTGGTGGCCCGCTTCCTCCCGCGCCTGCCCGGCCCGCTGCTGGCCGTCGTGCTCGGCACCGCGGTCTCGGCCGCGTTCTCGCTCAAGGACCACGGCCTCGCGGTGATCGGCGAGATCCCGGCCGGGCTGCCCCGTCCCGTGCTGCCGGACCTCACCGAGCTGGACCGGCTGCTGCTGCCGGCACTGGGGATCCTCCTGGTCGGCTACACCGACTTCATCCTCACCGCGCGCGCCTTCGAAGGATCGGGGGAGGAACGGCGGCTGGACGCCAACCAGGAACTGCTGGGCCTCGGCGCGGTCAACCTCGGCGCGGGCTTCTTCCAGGGCTTCCCGGTGAGCAGCAGCGCCAGCCGTACCGCGCTCGCCGAATCGGCCGGCGGACGCACCCAGCTGTACGCGCTCACGGCCGGCCTCGGCGTGGTCGCCGTGCTGCTGTTCCTCAGCCCGCTGCTGCACGACACCCCGGACGCCGTACTCGGGGCCCTGGTCGTGTTCGCCGCACTCCGGATGATCGACCTCGCCGGCTTCCGCCGGCTGGCCTCCTTCCGGAGCCGCGAACTGCTGCTGGCGGTCGGCTGCATGGTCGGCGTGCTCACCCTGGACATCCTCTACGGCGTCCTGGTCGCGGTCGGACTGTCGGTGATCGAGTTGCTCAGCCGGGTCGCTCGGCCGCACGACGCGGTGCTCGGCCTGGTACCGGGCGTGGCCGGGATGCACGACGTCGACGACTACCCCGAGGCGCGGACCGTCCCAGGCCTGCTCGTCTACCGCTACGACTCCCCGCTGTTCTTCGCCAACGCGGAAAACCTGCGCCGCCGGGCGCTCGCCGCCCTGGCCGAACAGCCGGAGCCGGTGCGGTGGTTCGTCCTCAACACCGAGGCGAACGTCGAGGTGGACATCACCGCGCTGGACTCGCTGGACGCCCTGCGCCTCGAACTCGAAGCCCGCGGCATCGTGTTCGCCCTGGCCCGGGTCAAGCAGGACCTGCGCGACGAACTCGACGCGTACGGCCTGAGCGAATCCGTCGGCGCCGACCGGATCTTCCCCACCCTGCCCACGGCGGTGGCCGCCTACCGCACCTGGGCCCGGGGCGAAGGCTGATCGGCCGGCGGCGCCCCCTGACCCCGTCCGCCCCGTCGCGGGCGGAGCGGCGCCCGGGAGGCGCCGTCGGTCGCGGCCGAACTCGCGGGCCTGCGGGCCTGATCGGGCCGCGGGGCCGACGGCTTCGCCTTCCCGTATGTCGTCGCGGTGGCCGCCGGGAGACACGGGCTCGGCGTGCGCAGTGACCAGGGCGCCGAATTCGCTACGGTGAACACCGTTGCCGCGTCACCGGGTTACCGAGTGACGGAGTAGCCACGTGACCGACCGCAGGGGTGCAAGGTGCATGAACTGATCCTCCGTCACGCAGCGGATCGCGGGGGCAAGACCGCCTTCGCCGACGCCGAAGGCTCGGTGGACTACGGCGAACTCGCCCGCCGCACCGCCCGGGTGGCGGGCAACCTCCGGGTCGGGCGCGGCGGCCGGGTGGCGCTGTGCCTGGCCGGCGGGGTGCCCGCCGTCACGGCCGCCCTCGGGGTCGCCCGCGCGGCCGCGGTCGGTGTCCTGCTCGACCCGCGAAGCGGCGAGGACGACCTCCGGTTCCGGGTGGCGGACAGCGGCGCCGAGCTGGTGGTCACCGACCGCGAGCACCTGGCGCGGGTGCGGCGGGTGGCCGGCGCCCGCGCGGTGACCGTCGACGAGCTGCTCGGGGCCACCCGTACGCCGCCACGGGACGACCTCGGACCGGACGAGCCCGCCTGGCTGCACTACACGTCGGGGACCGGCGGGGACCCGAAGGGCGTGCTGTCGGCGCAGGGGGCCTGGCTGCGGTCGGCCGATCTCGCCTACCGGGGCCTGCTGGGCATGTCCGGCGACGACCACCTGCTCTGGCCGCTGCCGTTGTTCCACGCGTTCGGGCACTCGATGTGCGTGGTGGGCGTGCTGGCCCTGGGCGCGAGCGCCTACGTGATGGACCGCTTCTCCGCGGACCGGGCGGCCGCCCTGCTGCGCCGGACGCCGTTCACGGCCCTGGGCGGCGTCCCGACGGTCTTCACCCAGCTCCTGGACGCCGGGGCGCCGCTGCCGCCGCGCTGCCTGTCCGCCGGCGCCCCGCTGCCGGAGGAGCTGCGGGACAGGTTCCGCCGTACGTTCGGGCGTGAGCTGCACGACGGCTACGGCAGCACGGAGGCGTCCGGGAAGGTCGCCGTCGACGGCGTCGTGCTGCCGGGGATCGACACCCGGTTCGTCGACGGCGAGCTGTGGTTGCGGATGCCCGGCGCCGACGGGTGGCACGCGACCGGGGACCTCGGCCACGAGGAGGGCGGCCGACTGGTGGTGACCGGGCGGGCGGGCGACGTGATCATCCGGGGCGGGGAGAATGTCCACCCGGCCGAGATCGAGCAGATCGTGGCCCGCCATCCCGGCGTCCGGGAGGTGGCCGTGGCGGGAGAGCCCGACGCGGTGCTCGGCGAGGTGCCGGTCGCCTACGTGGTGGGCGACGCGGATCCGGCGGCGCTCCTGGCCTTCTGCCGCGGTCTGCTGCCTCCGCACCGGGTGCCGCAGGAGATCCGCCCCGTCAGCCGGATCCCGCAGACCTCCTCGGGCAAGCCGGCGCGGCGGCGGCTGCGCCACCAGTACCTGCTCGACGTGGTCCGGCGGGAGACCGCGGGGATCACCGGCCGGCCGCCCGGGGCGGACCAGCCGTTCGCCGAAGCCGGTCTGGACTCGCTCGGCACCGTACGGCTGCGGGACCGGCTGGGCGCGGACCTGGGTGTCGCCCTGCCGCCGTCCCTGGTGTTCGACCACCCCACGCCCCGCGCGGTGGCCGACTACCTCACCGGCGCGGCCGCCGGCCCGCCACCGCCCGCCCGCAGGGCCACGGCCACCGAGCCGATCGCGATCGTGGGCATGGCCTGCCGCTACCCCGGCGGGATCAGCAGCCCCGAGGACCTCTGGCGCGTGGTCGCCGCCGGCCAGGACACGATCACGGAGTTCCCCACCGACCGGGGCTGGCCCCTGGACGAGCTGTTCCATCCCGACCCCGACCACATCGGCACCAGCTACGTCACCCGCGGCGGCTTCCTCCAGGACGCGGCCGACTTCGACGCGGCGTTCTTCCGCATGTCGCCGCGCGAGGCCCTGGCCACCGACCCGCAGCAGCGGCTGCTGCTGGAGACGGCCTGGGAGGCGTTCGAACGGACGGGCATCGCGCCGGAATCGCTGCGGGGCAGCAACACCGGCGTCTTCGTCGGCCTGATGTACAACGACTACGCCGGCCGCTTCCGGGGCAGCGCCCACCCTCTCCAGGCCCAGATCGCGCTGGGCGCGGCGGGCAGCGTGGCCTCGGGGCGGATCGCCTACCACCTGGGGCTGCACGGCCCGGCGCTCACCCTGGACACCGCCTGCTCCTCCTCGCTGGTCGCCATGCACCTCGCGGCGGACTCCCTGCGCGACGGCCGGTGCGACCTGGCCCTGGCGGGCGGCGCGACCGTCATGGCCACGCCGGACAGCTTCGTCGTGTTCAGCCGGCAGCGCGGCCTGGCCCCGGACGGACGGGTCAAGCCGTTCTCCGCCGCCGCCGACGGCACCGCCTGGTCGGAGGGGGTGGGACTGCTGGTCCTGGAGCGGGTGTCCGACGCGCTGCGCAACGGTCACCCGGTCCTGGCCCTGCTGCGCGGCTCCGCGGTCAACCAGGACGGGGCGTCGAACGGCCTCACGGCGCCCAGCGGCCCCGCCCAGGCGGCCGTGATCCAGCAGGCCCTGGCCGATGCCGGGCTGACCGGCGCCGACGTGGACGTGGTCGAGGCCCACGGAACCGGCACCGCCCTGGGCGACCCGATCGAGGCGGCCGCGCTGCTCGCCACCTACGGCCAGGACCGGGACCGGTCGGCGCCGCTCCTGGTCGGTACGGTCAAGTCCAACCTCGGGCACACCCAGGCGGCCGCCGGGGTAGCCGGCGTGATCAAGACCGTGATGGCGATGCGGCACCGCACCGTGCCCGCCACGCTGCACGTCGACGAGCTCAGCCCGCAGGTCGACTGGTCCCCCGGGGCCGTCCGTCTGGTCACCGAGCCGACGCCCTGGCCGACGCCCTGGCCGACGGGCCGGTCGGCGTCCCGGCCGACGCAGAACCGTCCGCGCCGGGCCGCGGTGTCGGCCTTCGGGATCTCGGGGACCAACGCGCATGTGATCGTCGAGGAGTACGAGCAGTTGCGCGTGGCGTTCCTGTTCCCCGGGCAGGGGGCGCAGCAGCGCGGGACGACCCGGGCCCTCGCGGCCGAGTACCCGGTGTTCGCCGCCGCGTTCGAGGAGGCGCGCGCCCGGCTGGATCCGGTGCTGAACACGACACCGGACCCGGCGCACCGGACGGACCTCGCCCCGGCGGCCCTGTTCGCCCACGAGGTGGCGCTGTTCAGCCTGTTGGAGTCCTGGGGGTACCGCCCGGACGCGCTGATCGGGCACGGCGCCGGGCAGATCGCGGCGGCTCACGTGGCCGGCGTCCTGTCCCTGCCCGACGCGGCGAGGCTGCTCACCGCCCGTGGCCCGGAGGAGTTCGCGGAGACGGCACGGAGCCTGACGTACCGCCCGCCGCTCATTCCGGTCATCGGCGCCCACCCCGACGATCCGGAGCACTGGGTGCGGCGCCGGCACGAGGCGGTCGGCCTCGCCGAGCAGGTGGCCGCGGTCGACGGCGTCACCCTCGTCGACCTGGGCCCGGGCGTCGGCGACTTGGAGGGCATGGAGGGCATCGAGGGCATCGAGGGTGTCATCCCCACCACCGACCCCGAGCGGACGGCGGCCCGGCTGCGGGGCACCCGCGCCTTCCAGCGCCGGCGCTACTGGCTCGACCGCGCCGCCGAGCACCCCCTGATCGAGTCGACCGTTGTCGTGCCCGGCTCCGGCGAGGTGGTGTGCACCGCCGACCTCACCCCCGTGTGGCTGCTCGACCACGTCGTCGACGGAACGGCGGTCGTGCCCGCCACGGCGATCCTGGAACTGGTGCTGTACGCGGGGGAGCGGGCCGGCTGCTGCACCGTCGACGACCTGGTCCTGCACACGGTGATGCGCCTGCCGGAGACTCGGCGCGCCGAGATCGTCGTACGTCCCGGGATCGACGGTGTACGGCCGTTCGAAGTGCACGCGAACGGCGTCCTCTGTGCCAGCGGCCGGCTGGACTCCCGCCCCGCGCCGCCGGTGGACATCGGCCCGTGGCCCCCACCGGAGGCCGAGGAGCTCGACGTCGACCACGCCGAGTACGGACCGGCGTTCCGCGGGCTGTCCAGGGTGTGGCGCCGCGGCGACGACCTCTTCGGCGAGGTGCGCGGGGACTTCCCGGACGCGGGGCGCTTCGCGCTCCACCCCGCCCTGCTCGACGCGGCGCTGCACCCGGCGCGGCTGCTCGGCAGGGGAGTGCCGTTCGCCCTGCGCGGGGTGCACCTGCTGGCGCGGGGGGCCACGGGGCTGCGGGTCCGCATCCGCGACGGGCGGATCGCCGTCGCCGACCACGAGGGCCGGCCGGTGGCCTGCGTCGAATCACTCACCGTGCGCGCGCTCGGGCCCCGTTCGACGAGCATCCCTCCGGTCGGCACCGGTCCGCTCGGTACCGGCTCGACCGGACCGCGTCCGACCGGCCACCTCGTGCCGGGGGCCGGCCGGGGCGCGCTGTTCCGCCCGGAGTGGCAGCGGACCCCGGGCCGGACGCACGGTCGGGTCCACGAGGTGCGGCCCGGCGACGCCCCCGCCGCCCTGGCGCTCGCACTGCGGGAACTGCAGGCCGACCACGAGCACCTCACCGTCCTGGTACGGCCGGGAGATCCGGCCGGAGCGGCGGTGGCCGGCCTGGTGCGGGTCGCGCAGACGGAGCACCCGGGCCGGTTCACCCTGGCCGAACTCGGCGACGGGCAGACCGACATGGTGGCCGAACGCGCGGACCTGGTCCCCGTGCCGGGCGGCACCTTCACCTGGCGCGGCACCGTGCTGGTCACCGGCGGCGGCGCACTGGGCCGGGCGGTCGCCGAGCACCTGCGGGGCAGGGGAGTGCGTGTCGTCGTCGCCTGCCGCAGCGGCGAGACGCGCCTGGACGTCACCGACCGGGCGGCGCTGGCCGCACTGGTCGACTCCATCGAGGACCTGCGGGCCGTCGTGCACACCGCCGGGGTGCTCGACGACGGCGTCCTGACATCGATGACCCCGGCCCGCCTGGCGACGGTGTGGCGCCCCAAGGCCGAAGCCGCCTGGCAGCTGCACGAGTTGACCGCACACCGGGACCTGGACGCCTTCGTGCTGTTCTCCTCGGCGTCCGGTGTGCTCGGCCACGCCGGGCAGGCCAACTACGCGGCGGCCAACAGCTCTCTCGACGAACTCGCCCGCCACCGGCGGCGGTTGGGCCTCCCCGCGCTCTCCCTGGCCTGGGGACCCTGGACGATCGGCATGATGGCCGACCGGACGGCAGCCGCCGGCCTGCTGCCCCTCGCGCCCGCCGAGGGCCTGGCACTCCTGGAGGCGGCACTGGGCACCGACGAACCCGTCCTGGTGCCGATCGCCTTCGACCACCCGAACCGTCCGAACGAGCCCGAGCATCCCCACCACCCGCACCAATCGCACCGTCCGGAACCGCGGAGCACACCGGAGCCGCGGAGCACACCGGAGCCGCGGAGCACACCGGAACCGCGGAGCACACCGGAACCGACCCCGCCGGCCGGCACCCTGGAGATGGTGCGCGCCGAGGTCGCCGCCGTCCTCAGCTACCCGGACGTGGACCCGGACACCCCGATCCCCGACCTCGGCTTCGACTCACTGACCTCCATCGAACTGCGCAACCGACTGGAGGAACGGACCGGCCTGCGCCTCCCCGCCACGGTGGTGTTCGACGCCGCCACGCCCAGGGCCCTCGCCAAGCAGCTGCGCCCACCGCCGGCCCCGGGGACGCTCACGTACCTGTACCGCACACTGTGCGAGCTGGGCCGGCCCCGGGAGGCCATGCACCTGCTCGTCTCCGCCTCCTGGGCGCTGCCGTCGGCGGCGACCCTCCCGTCCGTCGCCCCGCAGCGGCTCAGCGCCGGCGAAGGCCCGGCCGTCGTCTGCTTCCCCGCCCTCGCCTCTTCGCCCGGGGAGTACGCCCTCCTCGCCCGGCACCTGCCCGGCCTGTGGCTGCTCCCGCACCCGGGGTACGACGGCGGTCCCGTCCCCGAGGACGTGGAGAGCCTCGTCCGGACGCACGCCGCCTCGATCGGGCTGCTCGACCGCCCGGTCGTGCTCCTGGGCCGCTCCACCGGCGGGCTGGTCGCCCGAGCCGTCGCGGAACGCGTCGGCGCCGAGGCGGTGGTCCTGCTCGACACCCACCCCGTCCGCGACGAGGGCCGGCTCGCCGAACTGGCCGTCCGCAGCGCCACTAGGCTCGACGAGCCCGCCCTCGCCGCCATGGGCGCCTACGCCCGCATCTTCCTCGACCGCCAGGAGCCGGAGCCGACCGTCCCGACCCTGCACCTGCGCGTCGGCGACGTGCCGGGAGACCACTACTCCATCCTCGACGAACACGTGAGCACGACGGCGAAGGCCGTCCGGGAGTGGCTCGCCCGGACCCTGCCGACCGAGCCGGAGTGACCGGACGCTCGTCGGCGTGCAGCCCCGGAGCGAACCGACCCCGCCGAACCGACCCGGACCCGGGCCGGCCTGAACCCGGGCCGGCCCGAACCCGACCCGGACCGGTCCGGGCCGCCGGCTGGCGCACCGCCGTGAAAAACCGGATGCCCGGGCCGCACCCGTCGGGCACAATCGGCGCCGATGCCTCACCTGACTGCCGACCGGCTGCTCGCCGCCGTCGAACCACTGCCCCACCCGCTCCGGCTGCGCGAGGCGGCCCGTACCGCCGCCGCCCTCGCCCCCTCCGACCTGACGGCCCTGCTCGCCGAGCTGGACGGCCGCGGCCCGTACGAACGCCGACTCGCCGCGCTGGCCGCCCTCGCCGGACGGCAGGCGCGCCATCTGATCGACCGGATCGACGACCCCGACCCCGTCGTGCGGCGCTACGCGCACCGGGCGATCGGGGAGCTGCCGTTCCCGGACGGCGACCTCGAGGCCGCGATGCTCACCGCCCCGAAGGCGGTCCGCGACGAGCTGGCCCGCGCCGTCCTGCGGGCCGGGCGCACAGCGGTGGCCGAGCGGCTGGTGCCGATCGTCCGCGAGCGCTGGGGCGCCGCCGAGGCGGCTCGGCTGCTGCCGGTCTGCTCGGCCGAGGTCGTCGCCGCCGAACTGCCCGCGCTGGCCCACGCGATCGCCTTCTCCACCTCGCTCGGACACCGCCACCCGGGCGCGGTGCTGGACGAGGCCGAGCGTCAACTCGTCGACCTGCCCTACGGCTTGAGGAGCGCCTTCTGGCAGCGGCACGCCCTCGGCCTGGCCGCCGCCGCCGGCCGCGAACCGGCCCGGATGCTGGAGCTGCTGGAGCGCCACCCCGTGGCGGGCCTGCCCGGCCCGCTGCGCGACCGGCTCGCCGGCCTCGCCGCCGTCTCCGCCGAGCGGACCGTCCGCCTGCTGCTCGCGATCGACCGGCACCGCCACGAGCCGCCGCTGCGCGCCGGCGTGGCCCGTCGGCTGGCCGCGGCCCGGCCGGACGGACTCGCCGCGCTCGCGCACCGCGACCACGGGAGCCACCTCGCGCTGCTGCGGCAGCTGCCCCCGGCCCGGCGGGCCGCCTTCTACGACGAGGTGGCGGCGCAGCCCGGGCCGTACCGCTCCTGGTACTCCGTCGACGTCCTCGCCGTGCTGCCCGCGAAGGAGCGGCACGTGCGGGCGCGGGCCCGGTTGGCGGCGGACAGCGAGGACGTCGCCCCGCTCGTCCTGCTGCCGGTCGCCGAGGCCCGGCCGGGGCTGCTGGCCGAGACCCGCGTGGCCGACGCCTGGGACCGGGGCTGGGCCTGGGCACAGCTGGTCCGGCAGGCCGCACTCTCCGGCGAACCGGGCGCCCTGCCCGAGGCGCTCGAACTGCTCACCCGACTGCGCAACGAGCAGGACCCGGTCCGCGGCACGGCGCTGGAGGAGGTCGCGGACGTGCCGCCGCGGCTCTTCGACGACGCCACCGCCGGCCCGCTGGAGCGGCTCACCGACGACGCCCTGGCCGCCCGGGACTGTTCGGCGCGCACGCGCACCGCACTCGGCCGCCTCGCCGGCGCCGTCCTCGGCGAGCACGTGGGCGGGCCGGCCCGCGAACTGCTCGCCTGGGCCGTCCGCACCCTCGAACGGACCGACGGCGCCGGCCTCACCGTCCCGCCCCGGCGCGAGGCGGCGGTGGTCGACGCGCTGTGGGCCGCCCTGGACCGCTCGGCCCGATCCCGTGACGCCGCACTGCTGTTCGCGCTGGCCGGGACGCTCGGCGACCGGGCACGACGTGCTCCCGCCCTCGCCGAACTCCTGGAGCGCGTCCTGCACTCGGGCGGCGACCGTGCCGTCGAACGGGCCGCCGCACCGCTGCTGCGCGACCCCGCCACCGGCGGCGAACGCGTGGCCCGGCTGCTCGCGCTCAGGCCGTCGGCCGTCACCCTGGCCCCGGTGCGGGCCGTCCTGACCCGGATCCGCACCGATCTGCTCGGGCCCCTGCTCGACACCCCCCTGACCGCGACCGACCTGGCCGACGCGGACCGCTGGCTCCCCGCACAGCAGCACGCGGCCGCCGAACAGCTCGCCCGCACGGTCGGCGACCCGACCCGGGCCCTGGCCGAGCGTGCCGCCGCCCTGCGCGCCGCGGCACGGATCCCCGTCCACGGCGAGGCCCTGCTGCGCCGGTACGCGGGCTCCGCCGACACCGTCCTCGCCGAGGCCGCGCTCGCCGCGCTGCCCTGGACCGAGCGCCCCGCCGGGGCGCTGCCCGAACTGCTCTCCCACGCCGCCGACGACCGCGCCCGGGTCGCCCTCCACGCGGCCGGCCGTGCCGCCCGGTTCGCGCGGAGCTCCGAACTGGGCCCCGCGCTGCGGCGGATCGCGCTCGATCCGGCGGCCAAGGTGACCAGCCGCAAGCAGGCCGTCCGGCTCGCCGCCGCGCACCTGGTCCTGGACGAGGCGGCCGCCCTGCTGCGCGAGGTGTACACCGCGCCGGGGCAGCACCACGACGTCCGCGCCGCGGTGCCGGCGACGGTCGGTGACCGGATCGCCGACCTGCCGCTGTGGGACGTGCTCACCGACGCGGCCGACGGGCCGGAGGGACTGCGGAAGGCACTGGTCCTGCACCTGAGCGGGGAACGGACAGCCGCGGAGCACCGCCCGGCGTTCGCCGGCCTGATGGCCCGGCTGGCGGTCGACGCCGACCTCCTCACCGCCTCACCCGCCCAGGGGCAGCTCGTCTCCTGGGGCCGGTACGCGCCGGAGGCGGTGCGGGCACTGGTCCCTCTGGTGACCGACCTCGCCGAGCAGGACCGCTGCCGGGGAGCGGCCCGCGCGCTGACCGGGACGGCCCTGTCGGACGCCCCGCACCCGCTCGGCGGCTGCGCGCCGGGCAGCGTTCTGGCGGACGCCCTGACCGCCCTGATCGAGACCCTGCGCGCCGGGGAACCGGCGTTTCCCGGCCGCGACCAGCCGGCCCGGCGGCGGATCGACGCGCTCACCGGCTGGATGTGGAGCCCGAACGCCACCGAGCGGGCCGTCCGCGCCACCCGGCGGGAGGTTGCCGCGATTCTGCTCACCGAACCCGCGCTGCTGCCCGAGGCCAGCCGCCAACTGGTCGAGGCGCTCGATCTCGACGCACCGGACCTGGGCGAGCGCGCCGCCGAGCTGGCCGTCCTGGTCGCCGACCGTCCGGTGCTGGCGGTGGCCGCCGCCGACGCACTGAACCGCCAGGGCAACGGACGACGGGAGGCACCGGAGCACGCGCTGGCGGCCGCCCGCCGGCTGGCCGCCGACGACGGACTCGCGCCCGGCCTGTTCGCCGTCGCACTGACGAACACGGGGGCGCAGCTCGGCTGGCCCGCCGAGTGGCGGGAGGTGCTGCACGCGCTGCGCCGCCACCCGCGGCCGGACGTCCGGGACGCCGCGCTCGCGGTGTTCACCGACCCTGCGTGAGCGGACCCTGAGTGAGCGGCCCCGGGGTGCGCGGACCCCTGCGTTCGAGGAGCCCTTCGGATCGGCCCGTGGCCGCTCCCGCCCCCGATACGCAGGGTGAGCCGGAACAAGGTCCGCGACGACGGTGTTCCACCGTCAACGGGCACGGCTCTGCCCGGCGTCCACGCCGCGGCGGTAGGGAGGCCGGTATGGCACTGCAGGGCACCGGATTCGGGCCGGCGGACGGCTCGCGTTATCTGCCGATCGCCGAGCACGGCCTGATCGGCGATCTCCGGTCCGCCGCGCTGGTGGGGACCGACGGCACGATCGACTGGTACTGCTGCCCGCGTTTCGACGCCCCCAGCGTCTTCGCGTCCATCCTCGACGCCGACCGGGGCGGGTCGTTCGAGCTGGCCGCCGATGTGCCGACGCGCACCCGGCAGTTCTACTTCCCCGACACCAACGTCCTGATCACCCGGTTCTTCGCCACCGACGGGGTGGCGGAGATCCAGGACTTCATGCCGGTCGTGGACGAGTCGCGCGAGGCCGGTCGGCACCGGCTGATCCGGCGGGTGGTCTGCGCCCGGGGAACGCTTCCGTTCCGGGCGCGGGTGGCTCCCCGTTTCGACTACGGATCCCAACCGCACACCGTGAGTGTCCGGGCCCACGAGGCCGTCTTCGAGTCCCCCTCGATGGCGCTCGCGCTGACGGCCACCGTGCCGCTCGAACGCGAGGGCGTGGACGTGGGGTCGCACTTCAAGCTCCTCGAAGGCGAGTCGGCGGTGTTCGCCCTCGACCGGGTCGGCGGCGACCTGGCCCCGCGGGCGTGTCCCCGGGCCGAGGCGGAGGAGCAGTTCGAGGCGACGGTGCGGTTCTGGCGCCGCTGGCTGGCCGGGTCCCGCTACCACGGGCGGTGGCGCGAGATGGTGCACCGCTCCGCGCTGGTGCTGAAACTGCTCACCTACGCGCCGACCGGTGCGATCGTGGCCGCGCCGACGACGAGCCTGCCCGAGCGGATCGGCGGCGAGCGCAACTGGGACTACCGGTACGTGTGGGTCCGGGACGCGGCCTTCTGCGTCTACGCCATGCTCCGGCTGGGCTTCACCGCGGAGGCCGAGGCCTTCATGGGCTTCCTCTCCGACCGGGGCATCCTGCGGGGCGGCGCCGGCGCCACGGGACCGCTGCAGATCATGTACGGGATCGACGGGCGCGGCGACCTGCCCGAGCGCGAACTGTCCCACCTGGAGGGATACCTGGGCTCCGCCCCGGTGCGGGTGGGGAACGCGGCCACCGGCCAGCTCCAGCTGGACATCTACGGGGCGCTGATCGACTCCGTCTACCTGTACGACAAGTGGGGACGGCCGATCAGCAGCGCTCACTGGGACGAGGTCGGTGCCGTGGTGGACTGGCTCTGCGACCACTGGGACCAGCCCGACGAAGGCGTCTGGGAGACCCGGGGCGGCCGGAAGGACTTCCTGTACTCACGGCTGATGTGCTGGGTGGCGATCGAGCGGGCCATCAGGCTGGCGAACCGGCGCGGGCTGCCGGCGGACCTCCCGCGCTGGCAGCGGAGCCGGGACGCGATCTACCGGCAGATCATGCGACGCGGCTGGTCGGCCGACCGCAGGGCGTTCGCCCAGAGCCTCGGCGGCGACGTCCTCGACGCCTCCGTGCTGATGATGCCGCTGGCCAAGTTCATCTCGCCGAGCGACCCCAAGTGGCTGGCGACCCTGGACGCGCTGAGCGCGGAACTCGTCTCCGACTCGCTGGTCTACCGCTACGACCCGGAGGCCAGCCCCGACGGTCTGCGCGGGGCCGAGGGCACCTTCTCGATCTGCTCGTTCTGGTACGTCGAGGCCCTCGCCCGCGCCGGACGCGTGGAGGAGGCCCGGCTGGCCTTCGAGAAGATGCTCACCTATGCCAACCACCTCGGCCTGTACGCCGAGGAGATCGGGCCGACCGGTGAGCAGCTCGGCAACTTCCCGCAGGCCTTCACCCATCTCGCGCTGATCAGCGCCGCGTTCAACCTGGACCGCACGCTCGGTTGACGAATGCGGCGTCCCGTCCGGAACGGCGGACATTCGGAGCGGCGGGAAGCCCGGAATTCGGGGGAATGATTCGATCCACTTGTCGGCATTGCCGACGGGTGAGGTGGGCGAGTATGCGGCCCTTCGAGGTCCTGCAGTCGTTCAGGAATCAACACTTCCGGAAATCCCCGATTGCCCGTCACGCGCCCGCCTTCTCGGTCTGTGACCTTTGCCACAGCTTTATGCGGAGTCGTGGCTTCCTTGACGGGATTCTTATGGCCGGATCGATGCATGATGGCCAGATGTCGCATGATCATTCGTCAAACGTTCATACCCAATGGCAGTGTGGGCGTGGTCGTACCCGACCCTTCTGCAACAGGTGTGCACGGATCGTGTACACGATGACGAATGGCTGAACTCTGTGCGCATGACCCGTTCGGATCGCAACGACGCGACCACGCGGCCCCGCTTCTTGGACGAAAAGCTCACCCTTGAGGAGTTCTCCGAGCTCGCCGGCCAGGTCGGCGGCTATCCCTATGTGAAGATCGTGCTCGACTGCGACGAGTCGGTGCTTCACTTCATCGACAGTGCCGACGGCACTCTCCATGTCCGCTACATCGCGTGCGAGATCCTCGGCATGTCGATCGACGAACTCGCCGGCAGGCTCGATTCGTTCAACGACGACGTCTACCGGAATCCCGACCGCCGCTTCTATCTCGGCACGCTCGCCCGCCATACCGGCCGCGCCGGCCGGTCCACGGAAAGCGGCCACGAGGCCGAGGATTTCCTGTCCCTGGAAACGGTCGACGTCGACACCATGTCCCAGGACATGCTGCGCTTCTTCTATCACCGGGTGCGCGAGCACGTCGATCCTTCGCTGCGGCTGGTCCTGAAGCCGGCCGGCCACCAGCAGGAGGGCTACCTCGCCGGAATTCCGGAGAGCGAGATTCCGCGCATCCTGTCCCACGAGCTCTATTCCGTGGCCTCGTTCGTGCCGCTGAACCCTGGGGAGGCCCAGGGACGGCTGCGGGTGTTCCGCTCGGAGGAGGAGTACCGGGCCGAGGCCGAACCGCTGGAGTGGCACGACATCGTGGTGATGCCCCGGGTGCCGGAGGACATCCCCCGGGTGTCCGGCATCATCCACACCGAGCACACCACGCCGCTCTCCCACATCAACGTGATGGCCGCCGGGTGGCGGATCCCCAACGCCGTCGGCATCGGCGCCGTCGAACGGATCGACCGCGCCGGGCTAGACGGCCAGTGGGTGCGCTACCGGGTCGAGGCCGAGGGCGGGGACCTCCTCCTCGAGGCCGCCCGGCCGGAGGACCGCGGTGGCGACGGGGGCTGCGAGAGCCCTGCGGACTGCGAGGGTCACGGCAGCGGCGAGGGCCGCGAGGGCCACGGGGGAGTCCGGCCGACTCCGCCGGCCGATCACATCGTCGTCGACCGGCCCGACCTCACGCCCACGCCGATCACCCCGCTGTCCGAACTGCGCGCGGGGGACCACGTCCGGTTCGGCACCAAGGCCGCCAACCTCGGTGAACTCACCCACCTGCTGCAGCACGGCTCTTCCCGCTGGCTCGGCTTCTACCAGGTGCCCCGGCCGCCCCGGGCCGACCTGCTGCGCTACCTGGCCAGGCAACTCGGCCTCCCGGAGGACGCGGACGGGGCCGAGCTGAACGCCGCCGCGCAGCTCCTGGTGAAGGAGTTCGCCGAGGTGCCGCGCGGGATCGTGCTGCCGTTCTCCCTCCAGCAGCGCTTCCTCGACTCCTCGGCGGAGCTCCGGGGCGCTGTCGACCGGCTGGACTCCCTTCTCCAGGAGGGGACTTCGAACCGGGCGTCGCTCCACGCGGAGACGTCGCGGATCGAGGAACTCTGCCTCGACGTGCAGCGGCTGATCCGCAGCACCCCGCTGCCCGACCCGATCCGCGCCGAGGTCGACCGGGCGATCGACCGCCACCTGTACGGCGCCACCGTCCAGGTCGTCCGCAGCTCCTCCAACGCCGAGGACCTGTCCGGCTTCTCCGCCGCCGGACTCTACGAATCGGTGGCGCACGTCAGCGGCACGGGCGCGGTCCTCGACGCCGTCCGGGAGGTCTGGGCCTCGCTGTTCTCGCCGCGTGCGGTGCTGCTGCGGCGCCAGGCGGGCATCGCCCTGGACCACTGCCGGATGGGCGTGGTCGTCCAGGAACAGGTCGGATCCACCGTCGGCGGCGTCCTGGTCACCTGCAACCCGCTGAGCCCGCAGGACTTCCGCGACGTCTACCTCAACATCTCGCCGCGCTCGGTGGCCGACGTGGTGACCGGCCGGGGCGCACCGCTCCAGTACCTGTGCAACACCATGGAGGGCGGAAGCCGGACGGTCTCGCTGGGCACCGCCGCCACCGACCTGGACGCCGCGACCAAGGACCTCGTGCGCCGACTGGCCCTGATCAGCAGGCTGTTGCAGTCGCACTTCTCGCCCGACGAGACGTACGGGGCCCCGGTCGACATCGAGTGGGCGATCGAGGGCGACCGGGCCAGCCTGCTGCAGCTGCGCCCCTTCCGCACCGCCGGCTGACGCCGCCGGAGCGCCGCACCGCACCGGCCCGGCCCGGCGTGCCGCGGCCCGGCCTGTCATGGGCCGACGCGCCGCGGGCCGACGCGCCGCCGCGAGCCGACATACCGCGGGCAGACCTGCCGCGGGCCGGTGCGGCGTGGCTCCGGCACGCCCGCGAACGATTGAACTTCCTTCAGGAGTAAGTACGTTGAACAAGATTCTGTACGTCTACGTCAAGGGCGGCGCCCCGCTGGAGTACGCCTTCCCGCGTATCGCCGCCTGCGGCGAGCTGCACGTCCTCGCGCTGGCGCCGCTGCCCACGTCCGGGGAGGACGTGTGGCGGCCCAGCTGTACCAGCATCGAGCTGGTGCCCGAGGCGCCGCGCGGCGACGAACTGGTCGAGCTGATCGTGGAGTACGCGAAGGCCATCGGGGCCGACGCGCTGCTGACCCTCTCGGAGTTCGCGGTCCTGGCCGTCGCGCACGCCGCGAGCCGTCTCCACCTGGCCGGTCCGGGGGAGGGGATCGTCCGCGCCAGGGACAAGCGGCTGATGCGGGAGGCCTGGGCCGCCGCCGGGGTGCCGATACCCGCGTTCCGCCGGGTCGACAGCCTCGGGGACCTGACCTCCGCACTGGCCGAACTCGAAACCCCGCTGCTGCTCAAGCCGGCCTGGGGCGCCGGGTCGGTCGCCCAGATCGTGCTGGACTCGGTCGAGGAGGCCGCCCCGGCATGGGCCGGGATCGAGAGCGGACTGCGGGCGGGCAGCCAGGTCGGCATGAACGAGCTGTACGCCGAGGACACCGACCGGGACCGCCTGGTCGAGACGATTGCCCAGGGCTCCACCGAGGGCTGGTACCAGGAGCCCGGCTACGGCGACTACGTCAGCGTGGAGGGGATCGTCGCGGACGGCGTCTACCGTCCGCTGGCCATGACCGCCAAGCTGCCGACCGTGCCGTCCTTCGTCGAGGTGGCCAGCACCTCGCCCTCCGTCCTGCCGGTGCCGCTGCAGCGCCGGATCGAGGAGGTGTCGCGGCAGGCCGTCGACGCGCTCGGGCTGGAGAACTGCGGCACCCACACCGAGCTGAAGCTGATGGAGGACGGCGAGCTGGTGGTCATCGAGACCGCGGCCAGGTTCGGCGGCCTGCTGACGACCAGGCAGGTCCACGAGGTCTTCGGGCTCGACCCGATCGGCATGCTGGTCCGGCAGCTGCTCGGCGAGCGGGTGGACTACCCGGAGGCCATGCTCACCGACGGGGTCAGGGCCGCCGCGTCGCTGGCCGTCGTCCCGGCCGACGCGTCGGGAGCGCCCTGGCGGAGCAGCCCGGTCTGGAACCCGCAGGCCGTGGACTGGCAGAGCCTGCTCTCCCCGGGCAGCACCATCGAGGCCGTACCCGCCTTCGCGATGCCCGCGGGCCGGACGGTCCCCGCCTTCGACCCGTCCGCGGGGTCGCGCAACTGGCTCGGGGTCTACCTGCTGAGCGCCGTCGACGCCGCCACCCTGCAGCGCGACTGCAACGCCGTGCTGAACGGCATGGAAGCCGCCCTGCACCGGGCCGCCTCCTGAACCCCGCCAACCCCCTCGTCCCCAACCCCCATCCCTCCGAGCGAGGTTCCTCCATGCGTGTACTGTTCGCCGGCGTACCCGGTATCGGCCATCTCTTCCCGCTGGTCCCGCTGGCCAGGGCGATGCACGAGCTCGGCCACGAGGTCGCGATGGCCTCGATGGACGGTGGCGAAGACGTCGCCGGGGCCGGTCTGCCGTACCTGCCCATCGCGCCGGGGCTCGACTGGCGCAAGGTGATCAGGGAGGCCGGCCGCACCCAGCGGCCCGACCTGATGCAGCGGGTGGTCGAGAGCAATTCGGCCGATCGCGAGGCGTTCGTCCCGCTGGCCGCCCTCGTCAACAACCGGGTGGCCGACGACGTGGTCGAGCTCGCCGCGCGGTGGCGGCCGGACCTGGTGGTGTACGACTACCAGTTCCCGGTGGCCCTGCTCGCGGCGACCCGCCTCGGCGTGCCCGCGGTCCAGCACGACCTCGGGTTCGTCCGCACCCCGAAGCTGCGCGCGCTGATGCTCGCGGAGATGGCGGACACCTTCGCCCGGCACGGAATCGACCGGCTGCCCGAGCCGGCCGACGTCATCGACCTCGCGCCGCCGAGCATGGCCGGGGACGAGCGGTACGGCTGCTCGATGCGGCCCGTCGCCTACAACGGCGAAGGCGACCTCCCCGCCGACCTGGCCGTGCCCGCCCACCGCCCGCGCGTGGCGGTGACACTGGGCACCGTTCCGCCCAAGACGGACGGCCTGACCAGGATCGAGCGGGTGATCGAGGCAGCGGCCGACATCGACGCGGAGTTCGTGCTGGCGACCGGAGACCTCGACCTCAGCACGCTCGACACCCTGCCGGACAACGTCCGCGCCTACGGCTGGGTCCCGTGGCGGGCGCTGCTGGAGACCTGCGCGGCCGCCATCCACCACGGCGGCAGCAGCACCGCCCTCGGCGCACTGGACGCGGGCATCCCGCAACTCGTCCTCCCCGACGGCTCCGACCGCTTCATCAACGCGGACGCGGTACGGGACCGGGGCGCCGGCCTCCGCGCCGCCGCCGAGGACATCGGTCCGGCCCTGCTCACCCGGCTGCTCACCGACACCGGGCTCACCCGGGCCGCGCGAGAGGTCAGCACCGAGATCGCGGCCATGCCGAGCCCGCTGGCAGTCGCGAAGCGCCTCACCGGCCTCACCGGCACCGCGGGCCTCACCGGCACCGCGAGCCTCGCCGGCACCGCGGGCTGAGGCAGCCGCCGGCCGTCGCGCACCCCCCGGGGACCGGAAAGGACCACCGGGCCGCACGGGACCCACCGTGGAAAGGAAGGAGCCCCGCCGGATTCCCCGGCGGGGCTCCTTCGCCGGCCGGGCCGTCCCGGGGATCCCCTCCTCGCCGTCGGTCCCGCCCGGAGGGAGGGGGAACTCGCCGCGCCGCCGCGCGCTCCGGGAGTCTCACTCGGACGGCCCCGGCCGGCTGTGTCCCGTCGGGCTCCGCGTCGGAATTCCGGGGCTGTGAGCGGGTCGGGCGAGCGGCTCCCGGGAGACCGGGAGGCCACCTCCACCGTTGGTGGAAGCGGCCTCCCCGTTCCGTCATCCCGTGGTCACGAAGAGATGAACCAGGGTCCCTTCAAGCAATTCTGACGAATCGTCAGGCGGCCGGAAGGCGCGGGGTGCGCGGCGGTTCCGTGCGGCGGTGCCCGGTCGTCTCGAAGGCGGCGGCGAGCTGGAGCAGCAGGTTGTCGTCGTAGGCGCGGCCCGCGAAGGTCAGCCCCACCGGCATGCCGATGTCGGTCATGGTGCCCATCGGCACGGTCACGGTCGGGATGCCGAGGTGGCGCGGGACGAGATTGCCGTTCGCGACCCACACGCCGTTGCGCCAGCCGAGGTCGGCGGAGGCCTCGTTCACGTCCATGTCGGCCGGGCCGACGTCGGCGACGGCGGGGAAGACCACGGCGTCCAGGCCGAGCCCGTCCATCCACTGCTCCAGGTCGATCCTGCGGGTCTCCTCCAGGCCGCGCAGGCCCTCCTCGAGGTGCGGCATGTCGGTGAAGGACGCGTACGGGCGCTCGCGCACGAAGCGCGGGTAGTCGCCGATCGTGTCGTCGAAGCCGGCGTAGCGGTCGGGGAGTTCGCCCTGGTGCTTGGGGAAGATGCGGTCGCCGTCGACCTCGGTCAGGGTGGCGAGCCGCGGGTCGCCGTTGGCGCGCAGGAAGTCGTCCCATGCCCAGGCGGACAGGTCCTCGATCTCGACGGCGAGGAAGTCGCGGCCGACCAGGCCGCGGGTGGGCAGCGAGGGTGCGCCGGGGCGGTCGGACTCGTAGTTGGTCACCACGGGGAAGTCGACCTCGACGACCTCGGCGCCCGCGGCCTCAAGGTCGCGGCGGGCGGCCTGCCACAGGGCGATGACCGAGGCGCGGGTGTCGATCCGCTGCCCGGTCTGGCCGCCGATGCCGCCGTCGGGGTTGGTCCCGGCGTCGGGGTCGGCGTTGATGTACATCGCGGGCACGCCGACGCGCTTGCCGGCGAGCGTCGCGCGCGCCGCCGCCGCGTCCGCCGGGGCCAGTGCCGGGTAGGAGGCCGGACGGACCCGGGACGGCGCGGGGAGTCGCACCCAGGGCTGGGACCGCCACAGGTCGCCGCGGGTGTCCGGGTCGTCGGCGACGACGACGTCGAGCAGTTCGAGGAGGTCGGCCATGGTGCGGGTGTGCGGGACCACGACGTCCATGGTCGGCACGAGCGGCCAGTTGCCGCGCACCGAGATCACGCCGCGGCTGGGGGTGTAGGCGCACAGGGCGTTGTACGAGGCGGGCGCCCGGCCCGAGGACCAGGTCTCCTCGCCGAGGCCGAACGCGGCGAACGAGGCCGCCGTGGCGGTGCCCGAGCCGTTCGACGAGCCGGAGCCGTACGCGCTGGTCAGCCAGTCGGCGCTGTAGGGGCTCTCGGCGCGGCCGTAGACGCCGCGCTGCATGCCGCCGTTCGCCATCGGGGGCATGTTGGTCAGGCCGATGAGCACGGCACCGGCGGCGCGCAGCCGCTCGATGGCGAAGGCGTCGCGCTGGGCGACGAGGTGTTCGAACGCCGGCGAGCCGGCGGCGGCGGTCAGGCCCTTGGCGAGGTAGCTGTCCTTCGCGGTGTAGGGGATGCCGTCGAGGGGGCCGAGCGTCTCGCCGCGGGCGCGGCGGGCGTCGGAGGCCTCGGCGTCGGCGCGGGCGTCCGGATTCATCACGACGAGTGAGTTGAGTGCCGTGGTGGTGCCGGGCCGGTCGTAGGCCTCGATCCGGGCGAGGTAGGCGTCGAGCAGGCCGACCGCGGTGGTCTCGCCCTTCTCCAGCGCCGTGCGCAGGTCGGCGATACCTGTCTCGACGACGTCGAACGCGCGGGTCATGCGGGTGCCTCCATGGTCCTGGTCGGCGCCGGCCGGGGTGCTCTCGGCCACGGGCTGCGCCCTCCTGATAAAACTAACTTTGTTAGCAACTGCTCTCGGTCTGGCACGATAGCTCCCGGAAGCGGAGAGCGGAAGAGGGGATTTCGGTGGGCCGACCGAGCAGGGCAGTGCTGACCCGCGAGCGGATCGCGCGCGCCGCGCTCCAGGTCGTGGACGAGGACGGCGCCGACGGCCTGACCATGCGGGCACTGGCGGAGCGGCTCGGGGTCAAGGCGGCGTCGCTCTACAACCACATCCGGGGCAAGGACGAACTGGTCGACACCGTCTCGGAGTTGGTCAACGACGAGATCGACCACGCGCCGCTGGGCGATCCCGACTGGCGGGCCGGCCTCGCGGCGTACGCGCGCGGCTACCGCGCGGTCTTCCGGCGGCACCCGAACGCCGTCGCCCTGCTCGCCCGCCGCCGCGTCGAAGCGGCCAGCGCGCTGCGCGGCTACGAGGCGCTGCTCGCCCTCCTCGGCCGGGCCGGCCTCGGCCCCGCGGACGCGGCCGAGGTCGCCGCGGCACTGGACTACCTGGTACTCGGCTCCGCGATGGAGACCTTCGCCGCCAGCTTCACCCGCGCACCGGCCGCGTACCGGCCGCAGTACCCGGCGCTCGCGGACGCCCTGGACGGCTCCTTCGCCCGCGGCGGCGGCGCGACCGGCCTCGACGACCGCGGGTTCGAGCTGGGGCTCGGCCTGCTGCTCGACGGCGTCGAGCGCCGGACGGCGTAGGACCGGGGGCCGGGAGGGGGCCGGGTCGGGCGTCGCGTGGCGCCGGGGGAGCGGCGGATCCTGAGCGTCCCCGGGCCCGAGCGCCGGGGTGCGAGTACCGACGGGCCGCGGCCGAGCGCGGGCGGGCCCGAGTGCCGACGGCCCGCGGAGCCCCGGCGCGCAACCCGCTGCCGCGTACGGTTCGTCCACGCCGCGTTGTCCCGAGCGGCGCACGACGGGCCGGGCCCGGCGCGCCTACGTTCTCCGCAACCGGCACGACCGGAGACCCGAGGGAGCGACGCACGTGAACTGGCTGATCCACGACTACCGGGAGGACGACCTGGCTGCCGTCGTCCACCTGATCGACAGCACCGCCGGGCTCGGGCAGGAGTCCGTGTTCTCGCTCGCCGAGTGCATCGCCGCGCTGACCGCGCGCCAGCCCGCCGTCGTCGCGGTGCACGACGGTACGCCGATCGGTGCCGCGCTCGCGCAGGTGGCCGGGGAGCGGGCGTGGGTGATGCGGGTGGCGATCGCCCCGGCGTGGCGCGGGCGGGGCCTGGCCAGCGCGCTCCTGCGGGAACTGGAGCGACGGCTGGTCGAGGCACGCGTGCGGCGGATCGCCTATGTGCTGCCGGAGGAGGAACTGCTCGGTGAGGGACTGCACAACGCCGGCTACGAACGGCGGCCCGCCGCCGCGTACTTCGAGAAGACCGAGCCCGCCGCGGGCTCCGCGGCCGGCACGCTGGACGAACTCGGCGGGCGGGTGCTGAGCGGCGACCTGTGGGACCGGGTGGCCGGAATGGCCGCCGAGAAGGAGCTGATCGAGCGCAGGGTCGTGCTGCCGCTCGCGGAGCCCGAGCGGGCGGCCCGGCACGGGGTCCGGCCGCCACGCGCGATCACCCTGTTCGGGCCGCCCGGCACCGGCAAGACGACCTTCGCCCGGGCCATCGCGTCCCGCCTGGGCTGGCCGTTCGTCGAACTGCTGCCCTCCCGGCTCGCCGACGAGGGCAACCTCGCCGCGGCGCTGCGCAGCGCCTTCGCCCGGATCGGCGAGCTGGAGCGGGTGCTGGTCTTCATCGACGAGGTGGAGGAGATCGCCCCCGTACGCGGCGAGGCCGGCCGGACGGGGACGATGCACGGCGTGACCAACGAACTGCTCAAGCTGATCCCCGGCTTCCGCGAGCGTGACGGCCGACTGCTGGTCTGCGCGACCAACTCCGTCCGCTCGCTCGACCCGGCGTTCCTGCGCACCGGCCGGTTCGACTACGTCATCCCGATCGGCACCCCCGACCCGGACGCCCGCGCCGCGATCTGGTCGCGCTACGCGCTCGGCACCGACCGCCTCGACGTGGACGTTCCCGCGCTGGTGGCCGCGAGCGAGCACTTCTCCCCCGCCGACATCGAGCACGCCGCGCGCCTGGCGGCGCAGACCGCGTTCGAGCGCGACGACGCCGTACCGGGGGCGACCACCGCGGACCACCTCGCCGCGATCGGCGCGAGCCGCCCGACGGTGACGGCCGCCATGGTCGAGGCCTTCCACACCGACATCGGCACCCACGCCAGGCTCTGACCCGCAACAAGGTGGGCATGCGCGGAAACTCTGCCCTTCGGTCCGGTCGTCGCCCCGCCCGAGACAGGTGATGGTTTGTCAGACCGCGACCTGCTGGGGGTGCGTCAATCTGTGCAACAGGTCCGCAAAGCTGGCGTCGTAGGCAGGCCCAAGCCGTTCCACGTCCGGTGGGGCCGGCGGCTCGTTTCGGACGGCCGCAGTCACCAGGGCGGCCAGCTCGGCCGGTTCACAGTGGTTGACCAGCATGGTCGTCGGGGGAAAGTCCGCGGCGCGTGGACTGGTCCGACGCAGGACGAAGCACGGGATGCGCAGGAAGGCGCACTCGTCCTGGACGGTGGAGGAGTCGGTGAGTACGAAGGACGCGCGGTTCAGCTCGCCGACGTACTCGGCGTGCCGCAGGGTCGGGGTGAGCCGGACGGTGGGCGCCGTGGCCGCGACGCGGTCGAGTCGGGCGCGGATCCCGAGAGCTCGGAGCTGTTGATCGGTGCGTCTGAACAGCACCACGGTGAGGGCGAAGCGTGCCGACAGCGCCTCGATGTGGTCGATCACCCGGGTCAGCCGGTTCCGATCGAGGACCGTCTCCTCCCGGTGGAACAGCACCAGCCCCCGCTCCGGGCCGTCCGGCGGCCGCGGCGCATATCCCTGTGACTCGGCGAGCCGGTCCGCGAGGGCGTGCACCACAGGGTTGCCAAAGTGCGAGATGGTGTGGGGTTCGATCCCCTCCGCCCGCAGGTTGGCCTCCATGCTCTTGGTGAAGACCACCCGGTGCGCGACGCCGTGGCTGACCGCGACGCGCGTGAACTCCTCACGGTCGGCTATGTCCCCGGTGCGGTACCCCGACTCGACGTGCACGGTCGGCACCCCGAGGCGATTGGCCACGCCGAGGGCGAGCAGGGTGACATCGAGGTCGCCGTAGAGCAGGACCACCTCGGGCCGGGCCGCCGCCATCGCCGAGCGCAGTCGGCCGGCCAGTCGCCCGGGGCTGTCTTCGTGGATCAGCGCCAGGGGTGTCGGCAGCCGGAACTCCGAGCTGGTTTGCGGGGAGTCGCTGAGTGGCCCGAGCCGGCATTCCACGGTGTCGTGTCGGACGTCTGGCCGGTTGAATGCCTGGTGTACGACCGAACATTTGACGAGGTGTGGCCGGCCGCCCAGGACCGAGACAACCTTCAGGGCCATTTCGCGCTCCCCCTTCACGCCATGACGCCCCGGCCGGTCAGCGGCCGAGGGAGTCGGAGATCTTCGTCCACTGCGGGGCTGTGCCGTGCTCCGGGGTGAGCGTCATGGGATCGGTCGAGCGCAGCATGATCGGACCGCCCTCCCGTCTGGTGCCGAGCGGTACATCCACCGACTCCCCGTGGATCGCGAGGTCCGTGCCCGACACGATGACGATTCCGCTCAGCACGTTGGTGAAGGTGTGTCCCCGGTCGTGGCTCATGCCGAGCCACCAGACGGTGTCGCCGAGGTGCCGTACGTAGTAGGTGCCGCCGTCGTCGGAGGTCCAGATCCCGCTGAGGTTGCCCCGGGCCACCGGTTGGACGACGTCGATGGAGTGGACGGGGCGCAGGACGGCGGGGGCCGGCTGTCCGGGGTCGACGGGTGTCCGGTCCATCAGTCCGCAGACCCGTACCCGGGTGCCGGGCGCGAGTCGATGGTCGCGCAGAAGCGCCGTTCCGTCCGGCTCGGTCGACACGTAGCCGTTGAGCGGACGGCCGTTCAGAAGCACGCTGTTCCCGTCGCGTTGCCGCCAGCCGGGGAGTTCGGCCGACCCTGTGCCGGCCAGGATGACGCACTCCAGCTCTGTTGCGGTGGTGCCGGGTGGCGTGTTCCGCCGGCCGCCGTCGGCCGGCCCTCCGGGGTCCGACGTTTCCGGAGGGCGGTCGAGCCCGATGGTGAAGGACAGGTCGTCGGCGGAGGCAGCGGACGGGGTTTCGGTGGCGGTGGCCAGGCCGCGAGTCACCGTCCCGTAGGCCACTACGGACTCGGCGCGTGGCAGCGGATGGGGCCGGATCGCCGCCGCCCCCGTGCTCAGTGTCAAAGGCGGCTCGACCCGCCGCCAGGACGCGCAGCCGAAGCCGCCGACCTCCCGCAGCCGCCTGAGTTGACCAGCGGACTCCACGGAGAGGTCCATCGAGCCGTGCTGCGGAACGTCCCCGCGAGGCGTGTCCACCCAAGCACCCAGCACGGACGGACCGAGGATCCGCCCCCGGTAGACGTTGGCGAACCGCAGGCCGAGATGGAACTCCCCGGCGCCTTGCGGGGTATCGGCGCTGAGTCCCACCCACCAGAGGGTTCCGGCCAGTTGGCGGAGAAAATAGAGGGCGCGGTCATCGCCCAGCCACGTTCCGGTCAGGGTCTCGTCCCCGGCTGCGAACACAGCAGAAACAGTGCCCGAGCCGTGGTGGGTCCGCAAGTCCCCCGAAGGAGGTCCGCGCCCCCTTGAAGCCGTGGTAGCTCTGTGTGATAGTCGAGCGACTCAGAGGGGGAATCCATGGACGCCGATCTGATCATCCCGCTGGCTTCATCCGCTGCCCAGGCCCTGGTCGACGCCGCCACCACAGATGCCTGGCAGGCCATCCGGTCCGGCTTCCTCCGCCTCATCGGGCGCGGCGACCCGCAGCGTGACCAGGTCGCCGCCCATCGGCTCGACGACACGGCCGCCCAGTTGGAACAGGCCGACGAAGAGCACCAGGAGCAGGTTCGGGAGGCCCTGTTGGCGACCTGGTGCACCCGGCTGGCGGACCTGCTGGAGGAGCGGCCGGACGTTGCCGAGGACCTCCGGAATCTGGTCCAGCAGGCCGCGGAGACGTTCCCGGTCGGACTGCCCCGGTCCGGCCAGGCTGTCGGCTCCGGGGCAGTGTTCATGGCCAACAGGTCCGGGGTGAACTTCGCCAACACAGGGGTCACCGGGGACATCAGGCTGAACGTCGAAGGCCGCGGACCGACGTCCTGAACCGTCCCGACGGACCGGGTGGGCAGGGTGGTCGGGAATGGGTGACAGCATCGGACCGACCGGCGGCGTCGTTCTGCGCAACGCCGGCGGCATCAACATCGGCAACACCGGTGTTATCGGCACCCTGGTGATCGGTGGTGCCCCGCCCCCCACCACAGGACAGCTCTGGATGGCGCCGATGCCCACCGGCCCGGTGGTCGAGCGCCCGGAGCTGGCTCAGACCCTCCGTTCCGCCCTGACCGCGACGGACCCGGCACTGGTCGCCCTGACCACGGCATTGGAGGGCGCGGGCGGATTCGGCAAGACCACCATGGCGGCCCACCTGTGCCGCACGGACCCTGAGATCCGAGAGCGGTTCCCCGGCGGTCTGCTGTGGACCACCCTGGGCCAGCACATCGCGGGTGCCGAACTCGCCGACAAGATCAACGGCCTGTACGAGCTGCTGGTCGGCGCCCCGTCCGCCGTCTCCGACCCGGAACTCGCCGGAGCCCGGCTCGGTGCCCAACTCGACCAGCGGCCCGACACGCTGTTCGTCATCGACGACGTGTGGCACGCCGAACAGCTCAAGCCGTTCCTGCTCGGCGGACACCGATGCCGACGGCTGATCACCACCCGCAACCGCGCCGTCCTGCCGCACAGCGCACACGCGATCCCGGTCGAACCGATGAAGCACGACGAGGCCGTCCGCACCCTGACGGAAAGTCTCACCGACATGCCGACGCGCACCGTCCACCGGCTGGTGGCACTCACCGGCCGCTGGCCCGTCCTGCTCGGCCTGGCGAACGCGGCTGTCCTGGAATACCGGCGCCAGGGCGCGACGGTGGCGGAGGCCGGATCGTGGGTACTGGAACAGTTGGCGGTCGACGGACCGACCGCGCTGGACCTGGACGACCTGCGGAGCAGAGAACGCGCAGTGGCAGTGAGCCTTCAAGCGAGCCTTGACCTGCTGGACCCCGACGAACAACGACGCTACTTCGACCTGGGAGTCTTCCCTGAGGACACCGATATCCCCGGGAGCGTCCTCGCGCTCCTGTGGCAATCCACCGGCAGCCTGGACCGTAGGGCCGCCGAGCGGCTGCGCGTCAAACTGGTCTCACTGCGCCTGGCCACCGGGAGTTGGCAGCGCGGGCCCGCCCTGCGGCTGCACGACGTCTTCCGCGGCTTCCTGCGCCACCGGCTCGGCGAGTCTCGACTGATCGAACTCAACCGGGCTTTGCTGGACGGAGCCCGCACCCTGCTCGACCCGCCGGCGGCCGGCCCTAACCCCCGTTCCGCGTGGTGGCGGCTCCCACCCGAGGCCGACTACGTGTGGCGGAATCTCAGTTACCACCTGGCCGAGGCGGACAGCTCCGCCGAGCTGACCGAACTCGTCTGCGACCCGCGATGGTTGACCGCCCGGATCGAACGATACGGGCCGGTCGCAGCCGACCGCGACCTGTCCCTGGCCAAGGGCCCGATCGCGCGTGGGATCCGTCGGGCCGTCGGCCAGGCCGCACACCTGCTGGTGCCGCTCGACCCCAGCATCACCGACACCCTGCTGTCCCGGCTGCACGGCACCGTCCCGGGCGTGCACCTGGCCGCCGCCGCGCGCGAGACCCCTCGCCGGCTGCTGACCCCGTACTGGCGCCTCCCCGACCGGCCGGATCCACTGCTCCACCGGACCCTGGAGGGCCATACCGGCTCCGTCCGCGCCTGCATCTTCCTGCTTGACGGCCGACTTGTCTCCGCCGGGCTCGACCACACGATCCGCGTCTGGAACACCGACTCCGGTTCCCTGGACGCAGTGCTTCACGGCCGGCCGGGCTGGGCCTGGGGCTGCGCCGCCGACCCGAACGGCACCATCCTGGCTTCGGCCCACGACGACGGCACTGTTCGGCTGTGGAACCTGCCCTCGGGTACTGAGCGGGGTGTCCTGGTCGGTCATCAGGGTGCGGTCACGGGCTGTGCTGTTGCGCCCGATGGGACCTGGCTTGCCTCCACCGGCACCGACGGTACCGTTCGGCTGTGGAGCCTGCCCTCGGGTACTGAGCGGGGTGTCCTGGTCGGTCATCAGGGTGCGGTCACGGGCTGTGCTGTTGCGCCCGATGGGACCTGGCTTGCCTCCACCGGCACCGACGGTACCGTTCGGCTGTGGAACCTGCCCTCGGGTACTGAGCGGGGTGTCCTGGTCGGTCATCAGGGTGCGGTCACGGGCTGTGCTGTTGCGCCCGATGGGACCTGGCTTGCCTCCACCGGCACCGACGGCACTGTTCGGCTGTGGAACCTGCCCTCCGGCACCGGACGAGCCGTCCTCGCCGGCCACGACGACTGGGCGAATGGCTGTGCCGTCTCCCCGGACGGCGAACGGCTGGTGTCCGCCGGGGCGGACCGGGCCGTCTGCCTCTGGAACGTTGCCGAGGCCAGGCTCGAAGCGACCTTCATCGGGGACACCGGCGGCGCGAACGGCTGCGCGATCACGCCCGACGGTGCCCGAACAGCCGCCGCAGGATCAGACGGCATGGTACGGGTCTGGCACCTGGCGCCGGTCGATACCGGGCACGGCACCGGCGGCGAAGAACCCACCGGGCCCGGGCGAGCCACCCGCACCGCGGGGCCCACCCGGGCCGGGCAGGAGGAGCCCGACCGCGGCCACGACCCCGACCGCGCCGGCACGATCCGCCGGCCGGCTACCTCCGTCCGGGATTGCGCCGCCACAGCCGACGGCAGCCGGATCATCGCCGCCAACACCGATGGCACCGTGTCCACCTGGGACGTCGCGACCGGAGTGGCCACCCTGACCCGGCAGGGCCACAGAGGCTGGGTCCGCTGCTGCGCGGTGGCCCCGGACGGCGGCCTCGTGGCGTCCGGCGGCGCGGACGGCCTGGTGCAACTGTGGGCCGAGAACGGCGCGGCTCCCCTCGCCACCCTGCGCGGCCATGCCGGCCAGGTGAACCGGTGCGCCATCGCGACGGACGGCAGCTGGCTGGTGTCGGCCGCCTCCGACGCCACCCTCCGCCTCTGGGACCTTCCGGGCGGCCGGCTCCGCTCCGTCCTGGAAGGCGACCTCGGCGAGTTGTTCGGCTGCGCTGTCACCCCCGACGGCCGAAATCTGGCCTCGGCCGGCTCGGACCAGCTCGTCCGGCTCTGGGACGTCGCCACGGGCACCCAGCTCCGCGTCCTGGCCGGGCATTCAGCCCGGGTCAACGACTGCGCATTCTCCGGCGACGGCAGCTGGCTGGCCTCCGCGGGCTTCGACCGGACAGTACGGATCTGGGAGGTCGAGACCGGCTCGTTGCGCCGTACCCTGACGGGCGACGGACCGGTGTGGGGCTGCGCGGTCTCCCCGGACGACCGTTGGGTCGCCGGCACCAGCACCAACGGGACCGTGCGGGTCTGGGATGTGCGCAGCGGAGTCTGCGAAGCGGTCCTGCGGGTCGGCCAGCCGGTCCGGTCCTGTGCCTGGGCGACGGCCTCCCGCCTCTGCGTCACCGGCGAGGCCGGCCTCTACGTGCTGGACCTCCTACCGTGACCGGCGGTCGGCGCCGGGACCGCTCAGGGCCAGCTGCGGGACAGGTCTGTCAGCTTGCCCAGCTCCGTCCCGCCCCAGAACGGCGTCGAGTTGAAGTCGATGACGAAGGCTCGGTCGTTGTCATCGTGAAGCACGTCGAACGCGCCGAAGCGGATCCCGCAGTGCGCCGCGAGCCGTGCCACGGCCGACCGTACGGCATCCGGAACCCGCTCCGGGGCAACCACAAGCGTGTGGTCCGCAGGTACCCGGGCCACCCGCCGGCTGCTCCGGTACATCATGAACGCGGTGGCGGCGCCGACCACGATCGCCCGGTAGATCAGCCCGCGCCGGTTCGACACATAGGTTTCGACGAACAGGTCGGGCCGACTCCATACCGCGTCGTCGAGGTCGCAGCGCCTCGCCACGGTGTACTCGGGCGGCTCCGGGGCGCCTTTCCCCGGGCCCACGTCCGCACCGTCCGCGCGCCGCTCGGCCATGAGTTCGGGCACGCCGCCGTAGTTCCGGTCGGTCTTGACCATGACCAGCTCGTCCGGCGGCCCGTACCTCCTGGCCGCCGTGGTCGGCAGGCCGAGCTTCGCGCAACTGCGCTGGAGGCTGCGCTTGGAGATGTCGATGACCTGATGGTTCACCAGTGTCAGCCCACGACGACCGAGTTCCTCGGTCAGGGCCCGCCTCCCCACCGGCACTTCGTCGGCGAAGGTCAGATCGACGTGGAAGACCACGACCGTCCGCATCCCGGTCCGAGCGACAGTCACGGCCGACAGCACCTCGGCAGAGCTCTGCCCGCGCCAGGCGGGGATCCTGGTAGCCCTCGGCAGCAGTCGCTGAAGCAGGTAGCCCGACCAGGAGCTGCAGTCGTAGACCAGTACGGAACGCCCGCGCAGACCATTCGACACCACTGCAGTATTCACCAACTCGGGCCTGAGAAAAGCATTTTGGGAGAAACTCATGCACCCCGAACCCGACCGTCCACGAGCCTTTGGCCGTACTGCGGACGGCGTCACCGAGTACCGCGACCTCACCGTGGCGCGGTTCATGGGATATCGGCCGCTGGAATGCGACCTCCACGTTCCCGACGGTGAGGGCCCGCACCCCGTCGTCTTCTGGATCCACGGTGGCGCCTGGCGGGAAGGATCACGCCGGGACCGCCCGCCGGCAGGAAAGACCTCGGACCTGCACGGAAGGCTGCTGGCTCGGGGCTACGCCGTTGCCGACGTGGACTACAGGCTGAGCAGCGAAGCGGTCTATCCCGCCCAGCTCCACGACATCCGGGCAGCGATCGATTGGGTCCACTCGATCGCGCCCCGAGCCGGCCTCGACGGCAAGCGGTTCGCGCTCTTCGGTGACTCCGCGGGCGCCCATCTCGCTGTCCTGACCGCTCTCGCCGCGACGCGTGGCGACGATCCTCGCCCAGCCGTACGGGCCGTCGTCGACTGGTACGGTCCAACGGACCTCACCTTCCCCGACGGTCCACCCGCACCCGACGATCCCGCGATCCCGTTGTTCGGCGGTCTGCCTGCTGACGTCCCTGACATCGCCCGCCTCGGTAGCCCCGTTTACCAGGTCCACCCTCAGGCGCCGCCGCTGTTCTGCGTCCACGGCAGCCTCGACCGAAACGTGCCGTTCGGTGCCAGCGAGGCCCTGGTCGCCGCCTGGCGAGCCCAAGGCGTGTCGGCCGAACTTCTCCCCGCCATCGGCGCAGGCCATTGTTTTGAGGGCTACCCCGACGTCGACACGCTCATCGAGCGCTCCGTCGGCTTCCTGGACCGGACACTCGCCGCCCGGCCCGCGTGAACAGTGCGGCCGAGGTTGCGGGAGTGCCAGGACCTGCCCGTCATGACCGCTGCCGCAAGGTTGACCAGAAGGCGGCCCACACGAGTTGGAGTCGCATCAGGTGACCGGTGGGGGGGCTTATCCATGATCCAGGGCAAGGCTTGCACCCGGGCGGGTGCGCTGCGGCGCCGGATCACGTTTTCCCAGGACATCCGGATGCACACCTACGACTGGCTGGACCGAGCGGCTCGGACAACCCTACTCCTCAACCGGGCGCACCGGCCTTCGACTCGCAGGCTGTGGAGGGCCCGGGGGTAGTGCGAAGTCCGGTGCGTACCTCGGGGGCGTCCTCGGCGAAGGTGCTCAGGGGCGGCCGGCGGTCTCCCGGTGTGCCTCGACGGTGACGGCGAGCCGGACGGCCGCGTCCGACCAGGTGCGGGCGGCGGTGTCCGGGTCGCCCGCGCGCACGGCGTGGGCGAGGGCGCGCAGGAGCCCGGCGGTGGTGGCCAGGCCGCCGCGGTCCAGCCGGGCGGCGGTGCGGTCCAGGCGGGTCAGGGTGGGGCCGTCCGGGTGGCGCAGGCCGCGGTGGGCGGTGTCGACGAGGGCGGCGAGCGCCTCGGCGAGGTCCGCGGCGACGGGGTCGGCCGACGGCGGCGCGGCGGGGGCGAGGGCGGTGGACGCGGTGCCGGGAGCGAGGTCGGGGACGACGACGGTGTCGCCCGCGAGGAGTGCGACGGGCTCCAGGACGGTGCGGCCCGCCGCCCGTCGGAGGGTGGCGCTGACGTGGGTGACGGCGCCGGATCCGAGCGCCGCGGCGAGCGCGTCGAGGGAGCCGGGGCAGGCCGGGTCGTAGGTGGCGGCGAGGGTGGCCGGGTTGCCAGCGGCGTCGCGGACCGCGGCCTCCAGGCGCTGCTCGGCGGCGTCGTACCGGACCCCCTCGACGGCGGAGAGCCGCACCACGTGCAGGGACTCGGCGGCGATGCGGGGCCGGATCAGCCGCGGCGGCCGGCCCTCCAGGGTGCGCAGGTGGGCGTCGAGGTCGGTGAGCAGCAGCGGGGCGGGCAGGTCGCTCCAGGCGCCGCCGACCGGGGTGACGGTGGTGGCGGCGGTCCGGCCGCGGCCGAGGCGGAGTTCACGCGCGGCGCTGCGGACGGCGCTTTCGCTGACCACGTTGCCGGCGGCGAGGGCGTCGAGGCGGTGGCCGGCGATCCGGCGGGCGGCCAGCGAGTGCCCGGTCGGCGGACGGCCGTCGGCCGGGACGTCCCAGCTGCGGCGGAGCACCAGGACGGTGCCGGCGGCGGGGTGGGCGAGGTAGACCTCGGCGGACCGGGTCGTCGCGGTGCCGCGGATCCGGCAGCCCAGCGCGGTCAGGCGGATCCGGCGCAGTGGGGTCTCGGCGCTCTCCCGGACACCGAGTACCTCCGACCGGGACGCGCCGGGGCGGGCGGCGGCGCGGTGACGGGCGTGGAGCTCGGCCAGCAGCAGGGCCAGCTCCTCGGGCCGGTGGTCGGCGGACCGGGCGGCGTACGCGTCGAGCTGGCCGATCAGGTCGGCGATCAGGCCGGCCGGCCAGTGCAGGGAACGGTCGGCGAGTTCGTCGCGCACCCGGTGGAGATCGGCGGTGAGGACCGGCCCGGCGTGCACGGCGCCGTCGAGCAGCAGTTCGCGGGCGAGACCGAGGGCGGCGTCCAGGACCGGCGGGATGCCCGCATCGGGCTCGGGACGGCCGCCGAGGGTGACGGCCGGGCGGCCGTCGGCCGCCCGGAAGGCCCAGACCGCGAGGGCGATCATCTCGCCGCGGCGGTCCTGCGCGGCGTCGGTCACCGCGAAGCCCAGCTCGCCGGGGACGGGGAACCGGACGGTGCAGGAGGCCAGTTCGGCGACCGGCTGCGGATCGTCCGGGCGCGCGTGGTGCAGCCGCGCGGCATAACCGCGCTCCAGCGTCCGGCGGGCGGCGGCCACGGCGCGGGCGCCGACGGCGGTGGTCAGCGCCTCGTCGTCCAGCGCGCCGGGGGACCACGCGGGGGCGGGCGCGGGGGTGCCGGGCGCGCCGGGTGTGCCGGAAGCGGCGGGGCCGGGGTCAGGACCCGGCGGGGCGTCGGCGGCGGCGTGCTGATGGGCGAGGACCAGGGCGATCCGGTGGCGGCACACGCCCGGGGCGCCGCAGGTGCAGCTGCCACCGTCCAGCCCGGTGCCGGGCGGCAGGACGACGGAGTTGCCGTCCGGGCAGGTGCCGCGGAGCGTGCCGTCGAGGTCGAGGCCGGGCACCGGCCCGTCGCCCGCGGCGACCTCGCGGGCGGCGCGTTTCACCAGGCCGCGGTTGGCGAGTGCGGCGAGCGTGTCGGTGTCCAGGGCGAGCAGATCGGCCCGCGTCGCGGCGGTCATCGGCCGAGCCGCTCGGCGACGAACTCGGCGAGCATTCCCGGCGTCATCGCGCCCACGTGCGCGCCGGCGTCCGCGAGCTGCCCGGCCAGCTCGCGGTCGTACGCGGGGGCGGCCTCCTCGTCCAACGCGGCGAGTCCGAGCACGGTGGCGCCCTGCCCGGTCAGCGAGCGGACGGTGCGCAGCAGCCGGTACCGGTCGCCGCCCTCGTAGAAGTCGCTGACCACCGCGAGGACGGTGCGCCGCGGGTTCTCCACCAGTCCGGCCGCGTAGTCGACGGCCCGGGCGATGTCGGTGCCGCCGCCGAGCTGGACCCGCATCAGCAGCTCCACCGGGTCGGTGACGTCGGAGGTGAGGTCCACCACCTGGGTGTCGAAGGCGACCAGATGGGTCTTGAGGCCGGGAAGGCTCCACAGGCAGGCCGCGGTGACCGCGGAGTGGATCACCGAGCCGACCATGGAACCGGACTGGTCGACGAGCAGGATCAGCTGCCACTGCTCCAGGTGCCGGCGGGTGCGGGAGTGGAAGTGCGGGCGTTCGATCAGGATCCGCCGCTCGGCGGGACGGTAGCGGCCGAGATTGGCCCGGACGGTGCGGCGGAAGTCGAAGTCGCGGGCGAGCGGGCGGCGGCTCGGTCGGGCGGACCGGGCGCCGGTGAACGCCTGGCGCAGCTCCGGGGTGAGGCGTTCCATCAGCTGCCGGACCACCGCGGCCACGATGCGGCGGGCCTGGCCGAGCAGCTGCTCGTTCATCAGGTGCTTGGTGCGGAGCACGGCGCGCAGCAGGGCGGCGCTCGGCTCGACCCGCTCCAGGACGGTCGGGTCGGTGACGATCTCGTCGATGCCGTACTGCTCGACGGCGTCG
Source organism: Kitasatospora sp. NPDC058063 (assembly GCF_042885395.1). Classification (NCBI taxonomy): domain Bacteria; kingdom Bacillati; phylum Actinomycetota; class Actinomycetes; order Kitasatosporales; family Streptomycetaceae; genus Kitasatospora; species Kitasatospora sp. NPDC058063. The sequence continues at coordinate 35,096 of NZ_JBHVSD010000004.1, read as the reverse complement.
CGCTCCAGGCGCTCGATCGTCTCGCGCGGGAAGAGCCGGTGGATGTCGTCCAGCCAGTCGACCGCGGTGACCCGGGACGGTTCCCGGCCGGCGCCGCGGATGCCGCGGCGGTCGAGGTCCTCGTCGCGGCCGGACAGCCACTCCAGGGCGGCGTCGCGGGCGGCGCCGTCGGCGCCCGGGCTGCCGGTCCAGGGCTCGGCGGGGGAACCGAGGACCAGGCGCCAGCGCTCCAGGGCGGGGTCGGGTGCCGTCGCGGGGGTGGGCTCGGGCGCGGTCACCGGGCGCTCCGCAGGCCGTGGCGGTCGAGCAGGGCGGTCACGTTCTCCTCCAGGGCGCGGGCGGCGGCCAGGCGCACGGGGTCGGCGGTGGTGCGGAGCAGGCCGCGGGCGGAGCCGCGCAGGCCGCGACGCTCGATCAGACGGCGGGCGATCCGCTCGCGCTCGCGCGGCGGGAACCAGGCGAAGGCCTGACGCAGGGCGGGGAGGGCGATGAGGAACCCGGCGTCGGTGAGCTCGGCGAGGACGGAGTCCACGGCGGCCAGCAGGGAGCCGTCGCCCGCGTCGGCGGTGACCTCCTCCCGGGCGAGTGCGAACAGGCCGGCCAGCCAGTCGCCGAGCGCGCCGGGGTCGCCCGCGGCGCGCAGGGCGGCGGAGGCGAGGTCGGGATCGGCCGTGGGGGTGAGGGCGAGGTGCAGGCCGTGGGCGCCGCCGCGCAGGTCGGCGGGGGCGTGCGGGTCGCGGGCGATGCGGAGGGCGAGGGCGGCGGCGTCCTCGGGGGTGACCGTGAGCAGATCGGGGGCGTGGCACAGCGCGTCGCGGACGGCGGCGAGGGCCGCGAGGCGCGCCGGATCGGTGCCGGAGCGGCCGTGCGCGCCCTCGACCAGCCACAGGACGCGGGCGACGGCGCCGTCGATGACGGCGGCCAGCAGCGGGCTGCGGGCGGTGCCGTACACCCGGTCGTGCCGCCACAGGCCGAGCGCGGTGGCGAGGACGGAGCCGAGGGCACCCGGGTCGGGGTGGCGGGCGAGGACGGCGGTGAGCGCGGTCAGGAGGCGGTCGGTGAGGGCGGTGGCGCCGCACAGCACGGTGTCGAGGAGCAGGGCGGCGAGTTCGGTGTCCGTGGGCCCGGTGGTACGGGCCCGCTCGGCGAGGACAGTGGCGGCGGCCTCGTCGAGGGTGGCGCCGTACGCGCCCGCCTCGATCAGGGCGGCGTCGCGGCCGGTGTCCGGTCCGGCTTCCCAGCGTTCGGTGGTGACCGGGTCGGCGCCGTGGGCGGGTCCGGCGGTGCGGTGGCGGCCGGGCACGCCGAGGACGCGCAGCCGGTGCAGGGTGCGGCTGGCCGTCAGACCGTCCTCGGTGGTGAGGTCGCAGGTCAGCGGGCGGGTGCCGGTGGCCCCGATCGCGGCGAGCCGGGCGGCGGTGTCGTGGACCAGCGGCGGGGCCGGGGTGTCCGGGTGCAGCCGCCCGGTGCGGGAGCCGCTGCACGCGGCGACCATCTCGACCACCACCGGGTGGCTGCCGGGCGCCAACGGGGTGCGCTCCGACCAGGGCAGCGGCTGGGTCAGGTCGTCCTTGACCAGTGCGCCGGCCAGGCCGTCGAGCACGTCGGTACGGGCCGGCACCGGGTGGCCGCGCAGCGCGGCCAGGCCGCCGGTGAGCGCGGTGGCGGCGACCAGGTCGGCCGTGGAGACGGGGTGGCGGCGCCCGCGCAGCCGTGACACCACGGACTGCCGCAGGTGGTCGGCGGCGGCCTCGGGGCCGTCCTCCCACAGCCGCTGGTAGTAGGCGGGCGAGGGCATGCCCGACTGGTAGCCGGCGAAGGCGTCCAGCTGCCGGAACGAGTAGGGCACCAGGTAACTGCCGGACACCGCGCCGGGGCGCGGCGCCGGCAGCGCGGGCCGGCCGGGCACCTCCGCGGGCCGCTCGGCGAGGGTGCGGAGCGCGGGGGTGTGGAAGCCGCCGGTGACCACCAGCACGGTCGCTGCTCCCGCCTCGGCCAGGACAGCGCGGATCCAGGCCGCCATGTACGCCTCGCGGGCCCGGTCGCCCTCGTCCGCCTCGGCGTCCCCGCGGACCAGGTCGAAGTAGGCGTCCAGTCGCTCGGCGAGCCCGTCCGCCGGCGCCACCTCGAACAGGCCGTCCCACAGGGCGTCCACCGAGCCGGTGCCGAAGCGTCCGCACAGCCGGGCGGTGGCCTCGGCGTACCGGGCCTCCGCGTCGGCGTACCGGTTGGCGCGCAGTTCGAACGCCGGGTGCCAGGACGGCAGGTCGACGAAGAGCACCTCCGCGCCGGCCGCCCGGCCCTCCCGCAGCGCCACCCACTCGGGCGAGTAGTCGCACAGCGGCGTCCAGGTGGTGGCGGTGCGCTCGGTGTCGCGGTAGTGGCTGAACACGGCGATCGGCAGTTCGTGGCCGAGGGCCAGCTCGTCCAGGCGGCCGTTGAGGTCGGCCGGCCCCTCGACGAGCACGTACGCGGGCCGCAGCCGTCGGACGGTGTCCGCCACCAGACGCGCGCAGGCGGGGGAGTGGTGGCGGACCCCGAGGAAGACCGCGGGCATCAGCCGGCCAGCAGGTGGCGGGCCTCGTGCACGGCGTGCCAGTGCGGGCCGCGCCGCCGCGGGAGCCGCTGCTCCAGGTAGCGGCGCAGCCGGGCCAGGTCCTCCGGACTGTCCTTGGCGGCGGTGCCGGCCAGGCTGGCGACCAGGTCGGCCGCGTTGCCGGCCTCGCCGCGAAGGTACCAGCCGCGCAGTCCGACCGCGTGGGCGACCGAGACCGCCTCCGCGGTGCTCATCACCGCGGACAGGCGGTCACCGCCCTCACCGGCCCGCAGCTCGCGGAACGTGGTGACGAGGACCTCCAGCAGGTCCCGGTCGGGTGCGGCGGCCACCCCGGAGCGGCGCAGCAGGTGTGCGGACTCGGCCTCCACCAGGGCGAGTTCGGTGTCCAGGTCGGGGATCGGGAAGACCGTCTCGAAGTTGAACCGGCGCTTGAGCGCCGCGCTCATCTCGTTCACCCCGCGGTCGCGGGTGTTGGCGGTGGCGATCACGTTGAAGCCCTGCTTGGCGAAGACCATCCCCTCCGGCCCGTCCAGTTCGGGGATCGCCACCACGCGCTCGGAGAGCAGGGACAGCAGCGAGTCCTGCACCTCCAGCGGGCAGCGGGTGATCTCCTCGAACCGGACCAGCCGGCCGTCGGCCATGCCGCGCAGCATCGGCGCGGGCACCAGCGAGCGGGTGGAGGGGCCCTCGGAGACCAGCAGGGCGTAGTTCCACGAGTACTTGATCTGGTCCTCGGTGGTCGCCGCGCCGCCCTGCACGGTCAGCCGGGAGGTACCGCTGACCGCCGCCGCGATCAGCTCCGACAGCAGCGACTTGGCGGTGCCCGGCTCACCGACCAGCAGCAGGCCGCGGTTGGTGGCCAGGGTCACCAGGGCCCGCTCGACCAGCGCCGGATCGCCGACGAACTTGCGGTCGACGCCGGCCGCCTCGTCGCCGACGATGAACCGGCGGGCGGCGCGCAGGCTCAGCTCCCAGCCCGGCGGGCGCGGGTCGCGGTCCTCGGCGCGCAGGGCCGCCAGCTCCTCGGCGTACCGGATCTCGGCGGGCGGACGCTGGAGCTGCTCCTCGGCGGTGGTGGTCATGGCGGCCCTCCCGGGGTGGTTCGCGTGGCTGTCGGTGAGGTGGTGCGCTGTCACGGCGTGGTCGGCTCGGTCAGCTCGGTCAGGTCGGCGATCACCTCGGAGGCGATCACCGGGTCGAGCTCGGCGAAGGTCGGGAAGGTCCGGTCGCGCCTCCAGTAGTCGCCCGGGCGCCTGTCGAGCCACACCGTCTCCACCTGCTGCTCGGGATACACGTCGTGCATGCCGACCGCGATGCCGTGCTCCGGTGCGAGCACCACGTACCGGTCCGGCCCGACCCGGCGGGACAGCCAGCGCTCCACGCCCGCGTCCTGCGGCTCGCCGCGCTGCCAGCCGCGCCGCTCCATGCCGACCAGCCGGGTGGTGGGCAGCACCGGACCGTTCTCGAAGCGGGTCAGGCGGTGACCCGCCTGCTCCTCGTCGCTCAGCGCGTAGACCGGGCGGCCGAGCTGGCGGAACGGCTGCAGGATCTCGTAGTCGGCGAACAGCTCCGACCAGTCGGCGAGGCCGTCGCCGAGCAGGAGCGGGTGGGCCAGCCGGACGGAGGCCCCGGCGGGCAGCACGAACACCTCGTCCGCGACGTCCGCCAGGGTGCGGTCCTCGGCGACCCGGAACGCCGTCACCGTGCCGTCCGTCTCGGCCAGCCACACCAGCCGGCGCACCAGGTGCCACAGCAGCGGATGCCCGACGAACAGCTGGTCGAACTCCTCCGCCGTCCATGAGCGTTGGGTGACCATCGCGTCCTCCAGGCGGCGGATCTGGTCCCCCGCCACCGTGCGCACGTCCTTCTTCAGCGCGGCGAAACGCTTGCGCTCGGCGGGCGCCAGCTCGGCGTCGTCCCGCACCCCGGGGACCGGAAGATCCTTGCGGCGGGCGCCGTCCGCGTCACGAACGTACGGCTTGAGCTGCTCGTCGAAGCCGACCGTGAACGTCCGGCTGCCATAGTCGACGACGGTGGTCCCGTCGGCCTCCAGCCCGAAGTCCGGCACCAGACGGTCCGACAGCTGCTCCCCGGACAGGCCGAGCCCGGCCGCCACCTCGGCGATCTTCTCCTGCGCCCGCGCCTTGAGCGCCTTGAACTTCACCCGCTGTGCGATGCCGTGCAGGTGCAACAGGGCGACGTCGGTGCCGATCGCGGCCAGCACCTCCAGGCCGTCCACCGCACGGTGGTGCGCCCCCTCGCCCGGCCACGCCCGGAGCACCGGCGTCAGCCGGCGGACCGTCCCGTCGTCACCGAACCGGCCGAGCGCGTGCAGCGCCCACCCGTCCTCGGACGGCATGCCGGCCATCCGCCACTGCTCGAACACCGCCCAGCCGAAGGCCGTCAGCGACTGCGGCTCGCACACCTCCGCCACCTGGTCGAGGCCCGGGTAGAACGCGCCGGGCTTCGACAGCGCGAGCATGGCGAGCACGTGCCGCACCGTCTCGGCGGGCAGCGCGCCCTCGCCGCCGCGCACCAGCAGCTGCGGCAGCATCATCGGCTCGGCCCAGTCGCCGAGCTGGGGCAGCTTCGCCGGCAGCAGGTTCACCAGCGGGTCGGCCGACAGCAGCGCGCCCACCACCTCCTGCGCCTGCGGCCCGTACTCGCCGGCCACCGCGTCCACCGCCGGGGCGCCGTGCGCGGCAGCGATCAGCCGCAGGGCGTGCTCGGCGTTGCGCCGGGCCGCTCCGGCCTTCCCGACCGCGGCCGGAACCAGCAGCCGGGCCGCGTCCACGCCGTGCCGGACGAACCAGGAACGGGCGGTGTCCCCGGCCGACTTGAGACGCACCAGCCAGTCCGCCATCGTCTCGGCCACCCGGACGTCCAGGTACGGCAGCAGCAGCGCCGCGTGCGCGGCCGGGCTCTGCAGCGCGGCGGCCCGTATCGGCCCGAGCGCGTCCGGCCCGAAGCGGGCGGCGACCCGGCGCAGCGCGCCCGTGGCGTCCCAGATGTACTCCTCGCCCCGCCACTGCGCGATCAGCGGCCGGCCCAGCTGCTCGTCGCCGTACGCGAACAGCGCCAGTTCCTCGTTCCGGTTGGAGCGGTGCCGTGCGGCGCCGGACTGCCCGTCCGCGGCCCGCATCGTGCCGGCGATCCGCTGCCAGTCGGCGTTCGACCAGTTCGCGTACCAGGACTCGGAGACCGCCCACGCCTCCCGCTCACCCGGCAGCCACCGCAGCTGCGTCTCCTGCGGCGCGGTGAGGCCGGTCAGCACGCGGGGCTTGGCCGTGGAGCGCGGCCGGGTCCACGGCGGGCTGGTGAACAGCTCCGGCAGCGAACCGGCCGGGACGTCCGGCACCCGGTCGCCCGGATCGGTGAGCGGCCCGACCACGGCTGCCTGCTCCGGCGTCAGCTCCGGCAGCAGCTCGATCGCGGTCGCGCGGTGGGCGGCGACGTGGGCGGTGAGGAGCTGACGGGCGAGCCGCTGCGCGGCCGGATCGGCGGACGCGGCCGCTGCCTCCGCGAGGAGGCGCAGCGCACGCCGGGGGAAACGGCGCATGGCTGCCACCAGGGCTCCACGGGCCGCCTTGCCGTTCTCCTGATGGGCCAGCAGCCCCCGGAAGCCCTGGTCGGAGGGAAGCTCGGCGATCGCGTTCAGCAGCTGCTTCTGCTTGTCGCTGTAGAGGTGGTCGCTGGCCAGAGCGTGCAGCAGCAGCGGTGCGGCGTCGCCCCCGAGACCCTCCGCCACGGTCGCGATCAGCTCGGTGGACCAGCCGTCCCAGCCCAGGTTCGGCAGCTGTGGGAGCTTCTCCAGCGGCTCGGACGAGGAGAGCGAGCACAGCAGCATCGACCACTCGGCCGCGCCCAGCCGCGCGCCCGACGTCGCGCACTCCTCGGCCCAGTCGGACTCGGACGGCACCAGGTACGCCGCCGCCACCAGGCGGGTCAGCTCGGTCCGGCATCCGGCCAGGGCCTCGACCGCCGTGCGGTGGGTCTCCTCGTCGCACGCCGCCAGCAGCGACCGGACGCGATCCGCGGCGGGGCGGTACGCCGCCACCGTCCGGGCGGCCGCGCGCCGGACGCGCGGGTTCACGGCGCGTGAGCCGTTCCAATCGGTCTTGACGGCCACCCCGAACAGCTCGGCGGTGGCCCTGGCCGCGAACGGCAGGCCGAACTCCGCCACCCAGGCGTCGGCGGCCGTCCGGACCTTGTTGTCGGCGGAGACCGCGAACACCGCGGCCAGCACCGCCGCGCCGACCGGGTTCCGGCTGCCGGAGCGGTGGGCGCGGGCGGCCTCCACCAGGTCCGCGTCGCTGCGGTCGGAGGTGAGCGCCTGCTCCAGCCAGTCGTCCATCCGCCTCAGCGAGGCGTGGTACTCGTCCACCGCGTTCCTCACCGCGGCGGCCCGCGGGCGGGAGACGCCGCCCCGGCGGGGGACCAGGGCCCTCCGCCAGACCTCCGGCAGGACGAAGGCGTCCTCGTCGACCGGGGCGTCCGGCGGCTCGGGGGCGGCGGCCTGCGGGGCCTGCGGGGTCGGCGGGGTCTGCGGGGTCGACGCGACGGGCCGGGCGACGGGCTGCGGGACGGGCGCCGCGCCGGCCGTGGTCTCCCGGTAGCCCTTGCGCTCCTTCTCGGCGACCGTCCTGGCGAAGTGCGCCTGCGCGGCCTCCGCGGTCGGGAACTCCTTGCTCTGCTCCCGCCCGGCGGTGCCGGACCGGCCGTAGCGAACGGTCACCGCGGCACCGTCGACCGCGGCCTCCCAGAACTTGTCCGAGCCGCCCTCGACGAACTCCCAGCGCCGCACAGCTCCGCCCCTCTCCTCGACACGTTTGATCAGGGAAGGAACAGTAGCGAGGCCCACCGACAGGCCGACCGCCGGACCGCCTGTCGCGGCGGCCCGGCAGGCCGTCCACGGCGGGGTTCGGAGCGGCGGGGGAGCGGCGGAGTCCGGAGCGGCGGGGTCCGGAGCGGCGGACGGTCTACCGGGCGGGCCGGCTCGCGGCCAGCAGGTCGTGCAGGAGGGGGAGCAGGTCCTCGGAGTCGGCCTCGGCGAGTTCGTCGAACGCGCCGCTGGTGCGGGCCAGGACGATCCCGGCGAAGGCCGCCGCCGCCAGTTCGGCCCGCAGCCGCGGCCGGTCGGCCCGTTCGGCGGTGAAGCGGTCCTGCAGCGGCTGCACCAGCCGCTCGTGGAGGTAGGTGCGCGCTGCCCGCTGCACCTCGGTGTTGTCGCCGGGCAGCACCGCGGCCTGGAAGGTCGGGCCGGGGCCGCGCCGGGAGAAGCGTTCCAGCAGGCCGCGCAGCCGGTCCTCCTCCAGGAGGTCGGCCGGTGCCGTGTCGCCCAGCTCCATCTGGACGGCGGCCAGGTAGAGCTGCGTCTTCCCGCCGAAGTACCGGGCGATCAGCGCCGGATCGACGCCGGCCCGGTCGCCGATCTCCCGGATGGTGGTGCGTTCGAATCCACGCTCGGCGAAGAGTTCCGTCGCCGCCCGGATCAGGAGTTCCCGGCTGCGGGCGGCGTCGCGGCGCCGGGGTGCCGCGGGCCCCGGTCCGTTGCCGGTCGCGGCGGCGGACCCGCGGGCCTCGGCGGACCCGCCGGCCTCGGGGGCTGCGCCGGCTTCGGGGGTGGCGTCGGCTTCGGGGGTGGCGTCGCTCACCGCTCGGCCCCGGCCCGCAGGACGGGTGCCTCGCTCCCGCCGACAACCATGTCGTCGATGCTCTCTTCCACGATCAGCCCCTCGTCCACGCGCGCACCCCTCCGGGAGCCGGTCGCGGCACCGAGCCGCGGCAGGACGATCGTAGCCAGGCCGATCACCACCCACACCGCGCAGCCGATCAGCGCCGCGTCCCGGTAGCCGCTGTCGGTGGGCAGCTGCCGTCCCGGCGCGGTGTGCGCCTGGAGCACGGCGCCGCACAGCGCGCTGCCGGTGGAGTAGCCGACGTAGCGCAGCACCTGGTTGAAGCTGACCGAGCTGCCGACCTCGTGGGCCGGCACCGCGTTGACGATCAGCCCCGGCATCACGGCGAAGGTGCAGCCGACGCCGAGTCCGGCGATCGCCATCACCACCATGAGCTCCCAGAGGCGGTCGCGGGCGGACAGGAAGAGCAGCACCGACACCAGCGAGACCGCGCAGCCCAGCGGGAGCACCAGGGCGGAGGAGGTGCGCCGGGCGAGCCCGGGGACCACCTTGCTGGACAGCAGGCTGGCCGCCGAGAACGGCAGCAGGACGAGGCCGGCGACCACGACCGAGGCGCCGAGGCCGTAGCCGGCGGAGGTCGGGGTCTGGACGTAGCGGATCACCAGTGACATCAGCAAGTACATCCCGACGCCGGCGACCAGCCCGGCCACGTCCGCGGTCAGGACGACGGGGTTGCGCAGCGCGCGCAGGTCGACCAGCGGGTGGGCGGTGCGCAGCTCGTGCCACAGCCAGCCGGCCAGCAGCAGGAGCGAGAGGACCGCCACCGTCCGCAGCCGTGCGCTGTCCCAGCCCCAGGTCTCGCCCTCGCTGAGCACGAGCAGGAGGCCGACCAGGGCCAGGCCGAGCAGCACCGCGCCGGGCACGTCCAGCGGGCGCCTCTCGCGGTCCGTGGTCGGGGGCAGCACCAGGGCGGCCAGCAGCAGGGCCAGGGCGCTGATCACGGCGCCGAACCAGAAGCCCGCGTGGATGCCGAAGGATTCGGCGATCAGGCCGGTGATCGGGTAGCCGAGGCCGACGCCGGCGACGGTGGTGATGGACAGGAGCGCGACCGCCGAGCGGGAGGCCGCGGGGCCGAGGCTGTCCCGTGCGGTGGCGATGGCCAGCGGGGTGAGTCCGAGCCCGACCCCCTGCAGCGCGCGCCCCGCGACCAGCCAGCCGAAGCCGAGCGGCAGCGCGGCCAGCACGCTGCCGAGCACCACCACGGCGGCGGCGGTGAGGGTGACCGTACGGCGGTGCGGTCCGTCGCCCAGACGGCCGAGCACCGGGGTGGTGACCGCTCCGACCAGCATGGTGATGGTCAGGGACCACTGGGCCTCGGAGAGCGAGACGTGGTCGACGGCCGCGATGGTGGGGATCATCGGCGCGCCGAGACTGCTGATCACCGCCACCACTGCACTGAGGAACACCAGGACGGGCACCAGGGCCCGTTCACGGCGCGTCGACAGGGTCTCCATCGGGGTGTCCTTTTCGTCGGAGATCGAGTGGTCGGACCGGGGGCTGGAAGTCCCCGGAATCCAGCCGTGTCCGATGGGAGGTGCCACCCGTTGTCATCATGCGATGTCATCACATGATGACATACTCCGGCCGTCGAACCCCGGGCGGAGAGTTCGTGTGCCGCCCAGTGCGATGGTGTGCGGCACGCCGCTGTCGGAGCAATCGGGGCACAAGGGCCGTCCGGTTGTCACGCTGTGCCTGTCGATCACGCTCCGGACCAGGGGTCCACCGCCGTACGGGTCGCGTGATCCAGCACCCCGAAGCCTCACCTCAAGCCATCACACCGGGAGACACCAGTGATCGGACACCGCGCCCCAGGACATCCCGTCGCCGGAGGAGAGGCAGGCCTCCAGGCTCGTGCGCGGTGGTGGCGGGCCGGGGCCGTGGCAGGGGTGTGCGTGGCGCTGGCCGGTACCGGGCTGATCCCCGCGACCGCCGCGGCAACGGGGTCCGCGCCGGCCACCACCCCGGTGCGGACCCGAGGAGCCGACCCGGTGTTCACCTTCGGCTACACCGGCGCGCCGCAGAGCCTCACCATCCCGGCCCAGGCGGTGGTCACGATCACCGCCGACGGCGCGGGCGGCGCCGACAACACCGGCACCTCCTGTTCCGTCACGGGGACGGGCGGAACGGGGGCGCGGGTCGTCACCATCCTCCCGCAGACCACCGTCCCGACGACGGTCACCGTCAACGTCGGCGGCACCGGCGGCAAGGGCTGCAACGGCACGGGCACGGGGGGTGCCGGCGGGTTCAACGGCGGCGCTTCGGGCGGGGGCATCCCGGTCACCGGTTTCCGGGCGGAAGGGCCGGGCGGGGGCGGGGCGTCCAGCGTCAGCGCGGGCTCCTTCCTGGTGGTCGCCGGGGGCGGCGGTGCCGCCGGGGGCACCGGAGGCAGCCTGACGGGCGGCAACGGGGGCAACGGCGGGACAACGCCCGATGCCACCGGCGGTACCACGGGAAGCGCCACCGGCCCCGGGGCCGCGGCAGGGCACGGCGGGGGCGGCGGCAGCACCAGCACGACCACGGGTGGTGCGGGCGGGGCCGCCGGCGCCGCCGTGCCCTGCAGTGCCACGGCGGGTGGGCCGGGAGGCGGGTTCGCCGGTACCACGATCGGCACCGGCGGCAACGGCGGAGCGATCGACGGCGGCTGTGCCGCCACTGCCACCGGCGCGGGCGGCGGCGGTGGCGGCGGGTACTTCGCCGGCGGGGGCGGCGGCAGCGGTGCCGTCAACAACACCGGCACCCTGGCAAGCGGCGGCGGTGGCGGTGGCGGGAGCAGCTTCGCGACCCCGTCGGGCACCGGGACGTCCTCCGCGCTGTCCACGATCGGGACGGCGAACCACAACGGCCAGGTGATCATCAGCTACACCGTGGGCAAGCCGATCACCACGACCCTGAGCGCGATGCCCCAGCGCACCCGGATCGGCTCGCCGGTCGTGCTCAGCGACATCGTCTGCCCCGGCGCGGGCTCCACGATCAGGCCCACCGGAACCGTCACCTTCACCGACACCACCACCGGGACGACCCTCGGCACCGGACGCCTGTCCCTCTCCCTCGGCAGGTGCGCCGCCGCCGGGACGGTCACCGCCTTCCGCACGGCAGGCACCCACACCATCACCGCCGTCTACAGCGGTGACTCGGTGTACCAGGACAACAGTGCCAACCCCGAGACCATCACCGTGACGGTGACCCCCTGATCGGAATGCCGCAGCAGCACCGAGGGGCACACCCTCGCCAACCGCAACAAGCATGGCCGCCAGTGCAGGTGACAGCGTGATACCGGGCGGGGCTCGCGAGGACGAATCGCGGGCCCCGCCTCCATTGGGGGCGAGGCCACCGCGACCACGCCGACCGGGCTGTTCCCCCACCCCCACCAGCGCCGCCTACAGCAGCACCGCCGTCCGCCCCGACGGCCCCGCCCCGGCGGTACTCACCCAGGGGTGGACCGACGGCCCCGCCCCGGTCACATCCGCGAGCGTGACCGGGGCGGAGTCCCGCCGGTGGTGAGGGGTGAGCCTGCCGTTCCTCAGGACACGCTGAACCTCAGAAGGAGGCGGGGGCACGGCGCCGCGACCTCGTCCTCAGGAGGAGGGCCCCAGGCCGCGAGCGCGGCGGAAACCCCCTGCGGGCCGGATTCCAGATAGCAGATCATGTTCACCGGGTACCGACTGTTGTCGAACATGTAGCGGTCCATCGGTGTCGGCTCCTCGCTTATTCGCAGCCCTCGCTCTTCGGGTGGGCCGATCCGGTGCCAGTCGGGATGCAGATGGATGGAGCCCAGGATCTCGGCCCCGTCACGGTCCGCCTGCCGGTGAATACGAATCAGATCCTTCGAGCTGCACCAGAATCCCCGGCGGGGGTTTCGGTAGGCGCTTCCGAAGCACGGCGCTATGGAGCTCGAGAACTCTTCGAGCGCCATCGGGTCGGTGGCACGGACGTTGGTCGCGAACTGGACCGAGGTGACGGCCGCGACACCGTCGTCGACGGTGCCGAGCAGGAGGGCGAAACAGGAGGGTGGTTCCTGCGGGGTACAGGCCTCGTATTCATCACGCGCTACTGAGATGAACGACTTGAGGGCGTCGAATCCGATCAGGGCGGTGTGGGGGGTGACGGTCACGGCGGCTCCTCCTCCTTCAGTCGACATGCGCACGGTGGTCCGCCGCGGTGGTCCGTGAAGCGAGATCCAGCGAGTGAACCTCGGCCGGGGAGAGTTCCAGGGTCGCCCCCGGGATCAGTTCGGCGAGCTGCTCGGGCGTCCTGCTGCTGGCGAGCGGAGCGACGACATGGGGCTGCGCCCTCAGCCAGGCCAGGGCCACCGCGGCGGGGGCGGTGCCGTGCTCGGCGGCGATCGTGTCCAGCGTCCGGAGCACCGCGCGGCCGCGGGGCGTTTCGCCGTACGGTCGTGCCGCGTCGCTGCGGACGCTGGGAACGGCGGGTGCGCCTTCGCGGTACTTGCCCGTCAGGAAGCCCTGCGCCAGGGCGAAGTACGGGACGCAGGAGACGCCCTCGCGCTCGCAGACCGGGGCGATCCCACTCTCGAAGGGCTCGCGTTCCATGAGGTTGTAGGGAGGCTGGACCGCCACGTACGAGGCGAGCCCCGAACTCTTCGACACCTCAAGGGATTCGGCCAGCCTGGGGCCGCTGATGTTCGAGGCGCCGATGTGGCGCACCTTCCCTGCCGTGATCAGCGTGTCGAGTGCGGTGAGGGTCTCTTCGAGGGGAGTTTCCGGGTCGTCCGCGTGCGTGTAGTAGAGGTCGATATGATCCGTCCGCAGGCGGCGCAGGGATTCCTCCACCGCCTGGTGGACGACCTTCGCCGTGAGCCCGGACAGTCCGTTCAGTCGGCCCACCTTGGTGGCGATGACGAAACGGTCCCGCTGACCGCGCGCGGCCAGCCAGTTGCCGAGGATGGACTCGGACTCCCCGCCGGTGTTCCCGGGGGCCCACTGGGAATAGGAGTCGGCGGTGTCGATGAAGTTCCCGCCCGCGGCGGCGTAGGCATCGAGGACGCGGAAGGATGTCGGCTCGTCGACGGTCCATCCGAAGACGCTGCCGCCGAGGCAGAGTGGAAAGACGTCGAGCTCGGAATGTGCGATGGCAACCAATGGACGCTTTCTGGTTCTTACCGGATTCGGTGGCCGGTTCCGGTGCGGAGGGTGGGGAACAGGGGGGGCGCGGCTCGGCGCGACTTCCCACGTCGCTCCCACCTGAGGGGTCGGCTGACGCCCCCGCCAGCAAGTTCCGATGAATAGCGTGCACTTGACAGTCAGTCAGTGCGGGAACCGATACTACCTTCGGTCCGACGCCATGCCGAGGCCTCGGCTGGATTCCGTCGTGGTCGGGGTGTGCACCTGCTCCGTCGTTCTGCGCTCGAACGGCTCGACGGCGAGGCCGCCCCGGTGGTTACCGGGCCGAGGCGGGTCGCGGCCGGGCGCGGCCGGGTCGTGGGTCGCAGGCTGTGGGCGCGGGCGGTCCCTTCGCCCGATCTCCCTTGGCAGGAAGGCGATCCAGCCTCGCGCCATGCGAAGGCCATGCATGCCAGGGCGGTGGCCGGGCGCGGGGTCGGACCAGCGCCCGGTGTGGGTGGCGGCACGCGCGACATGGGCCTCCACCGCCTTCGCGGCGGAGCGGTCGCTTCCGGGACGCCGGTCGTACGAGGCGTTTCCGGCCCCGCGGCAGTGGGCCGAGAGCCGGCGTCCCCGGTGGGCTCGGCCGGCTCGTCGACCGGCGTGAGGCCTCTCCCATCCGTCCTGCGGATCGGCCGCGTTGTCCTGGGCCGGGCGCCCTGCGGGCGACCGTCATCCGGGACGGCACGTGGGCGGCCATCACGGCCGGCCGCAAACGTGGATGCGGTCGGGGCGTCGGTGTACCAGCCCTCCTGGGGGCGAAGGACCAAGATGACGTGCACGTCACCGGACGGATCGGCGGGAGGTCGCGCCGGCTCGACTACCGGAGCCTGACGGAATACTGAGCCGTCGCGAGGACATGCCCTCTACAGTGCGTTGAGCGGCAGTGGTGATCGGCGGCGCTGCCAGAACGGGCGGTCGGACCAGCGGTCTTCGTGGGCGTGGATCTCGCGGTGGCCGTACGCGTAGGCCTCGAAGGTCTCGCCGAGCTGTGCGGTGTAGGTGTCGAGCGCGTCGGCTTCACCGCACAACAGGGCCTCGACTGCCCGGCCGGCGCACAGGCCCGAGTAGAGAGCGGTGAGGACGCCCTGCGAGGAGAGCGGGTCGAGCGCGATCGCCGCGTCCCCGGCCGCGATCCAGCCCTCGCCCGCCAGCGGTTCCAGCCGCGCGGTGTGCGCGGCGCACCGGCGCGGGGACGCCCCGGCGAGGGCCTGGCGGCCGCGGGCGCGTTCGGCCGTGTGTCGGGTGGCCGCGAGCCGGTCGAGGAACGTCCGGGTCGCCCGGAGGCCGGGGGGCGAGAGGTCCGTGTCGGTGAAGTAGGTGACCAGGCGGTGGGCGGGGGAGTGCGGCGCGGTGTACCACCATCCGTCAGGGCCGGACTCGACCAGCGAGGCCTCCTCGATGTCGGAGGCGTCGTGTGCCAGTCTCAGGTGGACGGCGACCAGCCGGTCGTAGCGGCGGCGACGGGCCCCGCAGCGGGCGGCGAGCGAGGCTCGGCGGCCGGTGGCGTCGACCAGCCAGCGGCACCGCACGCTGTGCTCCGCGCCGTCGGCCCGGAGCGTCACCTGCCATCCGCTGTCCGGCTGCGGTACGGGGTGGCTCACCGTGGTCCGTTCGGTGACCTTCACCCCGTTGGCCTCGGCGTGGGTACGCAGCAGGCGGTCGAAGACGGGCCGGTCGAGGTGCCAGCCGTGCCCGTACGGGTCGGTGAGGAAGTCCGTGCGGTGCAGGTGGGGTGAGCCCCAGGCGGAGAGCGTGGCGTGGCACTGGCGGTGGTCCGCGTCGAGGGATCGGATGTCGACGCCGAGGTCTCGGAGGATCAACTGGGCGACGGGGACGAGGGATTCGCCGGTCTTCGGGGGGCCGCTGCCGGCGTCGGCGAGCAGCACCGTGCGGCCTGCCCGGGCCAGGGTGAGGGCGGCGGCGGCGCCCGCCGGGCCGCCGCCCGCGACGACGGCGTCGTACCTCGGGTGCTGCCGCGCGCAGTGGTCGTCGGTGGGCGCCGCCGTGGTCATCCGGCGTCCCGGAAGGGGTCGACCTTGGCGATGTAGCCGGCCGAGATCTCCTCGGGCCGGAACCCGGTGGACCGGGCGATCTCGTTGGCGGCCCGCTCGTCGACCGCGGTGCGCTGGGTCTCGGAGAGCTGGGGGTGGCCGGACTCGCGCACGTGGATGTTGACACGGTTCTGGTGGTCGTCGACCTTGGGGAGCGAGGGGTCGGGAGTGGACTCCACCAGGATCGCGGCCGGGAACTTGTCGTCCACCGTGTAGGCGTTGGTCTCGACGATGCCGAACTTGGACCAGCCGGCGACCATGTCCTTCAGGCCCGTCTTCTTGTCCGGGGACAGGAACCGCAGCCACACGGCGCGTCTCTCGAAGGCCTCGGCGCGCCGGTCGTCGGTGACGGTGCCGTTGGGCTTCTGGTTGACCGTGTCGAAGTCGGTCTTCTTCAGCACGTGGTTGGGCACCCGGGCCGGCCAGAAGGAGGGCAGGTAGGGGCTGTAACGGGGGCCGATGTTGGCGCGGAGCTCGTAGCCGGAGCGGCAACTGGCGGTGTCGGTCTGCCAGGGGACACCCATCCAGCGGGTGAGGCCGCCGGGACCCTGGCCGTGCAGGGGGCCATGGGCCGACAGGGCGAGCTGCGGTGTGAGGTGGTCGCCGTAGTCGTGTTCGGTCTCGCCGGCCGCGCGGTGGCGGATGCGGAACGGCTCCGTGTACAGGGTGTCGTGGCGGATCGGCCAGGTGACCTCGCAGCCGGGGTGGAAGGCGTCGGCGAGGCAGTAGTCCAGGGCGGCTCGGTCCAGCAGCCCGGGTTGCTGTGCGAGGGGCGCGGCTTCCAGCGACGTGTAGGTGGTGTGCTTGGTCTTGTCGTCGAAGTTCCCCTGAACCCACTGTTCCAGCATCTGTTCCTGGGTCCGGGTCAGGACACCGTACTGGCGCGGGGACTGTGCGGGGACGGCCATCGCGTCTCCGTAGAGCCAGGGCCAGGGCAGCGGGGACAGGCCGTCCCGGTCGTAGCTGCGCATCTGGTAGTACACGCGTTGCCTCAGCTCCCGGTACTGCTCCTTCTTGCTGCCGAGGACGGCGAGCAGTCGGGGCGAGGTGAAGTCGTTGGGACCCTGCCAGCCGAACTCCGCGGCGAATCCCTGGTTGACCCACTGGTGACCGGTGAACCGCTGGAGCAAGGGCTTGATGTGTTCGTCGAAGACGACGGTGGAGGGCAGGGGGACGGTCGGGTACCCGCCCTGGGCGAAGAGGTCGTACAGCAGGTCGTAGAGGGTCACGATGCCCTTGACGTCCGGTGCGTAGTTCGGCGGCCCGACCACCACCCAGGCCGGCTTCACCTCGACCGCCTTGCCGTCGATCTTGACGGTGGCGGTCACCGGTCCGTCGGAGATGTCGTCGTGCCAGCCCTCGTTGTTGCCGAAGGTGGTGAGCTCGGACGGGGGTTCGGTGAAGGAGGCCGAGCCGCCCCTGCCCCCCAGGACGACGAGACGCCCCTTCTCGTCGGTCCTCAGTTCCCCCAGGTAGACGGTCTTGCCGGCGATCTTCCCGGTGTCGAACTTCTGGCCGCTCCGGCCCGTACCCGAGATCGTTCGCGGATCAGGGGTGATCCGCAGTTTGTCCCTGTCCTTGCCCTTGTAGGTGGCATTGCGTCGGCCGTACTGGTCCTTCGCCAGGTTCTGGGCCTCGGGGATGTCCAGCGCGAGCGAGAACTGGTACCAGGCGGCCTTGTGGTTGGCCAGCTGGACCGTCCAGTCGATGCTGGCCTTGTCCTGCCCGTGCAGGATCTCCCTGACGACGTTGCCGTCCTTGTCGTAGCCGTAGGCGCGGAAGCGCGCCGCCTGTCGCTTGATCTTGCCGGTGCCCTCCTTGTAGGAGCCCGGGGTCTTGGGATCCTCGTCCGGCGTTTCCGGCCCGTAGAAGAACTCCTCGCTGTTGCCGACCCGCGCGATACCGATCGCGGGGTGGATCTTCACATAGGCAATCGTGGTCACACTCGGTACCTCTCTGGTGCGCCTGATCGCCGGTTGGAACGCGGAGTGACGGACGCAGGAGCCCGTGCGCGGACCGGACCCAGCAGCGACCGAGCTCGGAGTGGATGGGTACGCCCTCGCCCTCGTCACGGACGGGCAGAACCTTGCCGCAGGGGCGCTCTTCATCCATGGTGCGGGTGGAACCGGTCGAGCGTCCCATGGTGTACGACCGAATGTGCGGCTGTGAGGCTGTGCGGCCGAAGCCGGTCGGCTCCTCCACGGCGGCCCGTCCCCTCACCTTCCAGGCCATGGCACCGGGCCCCGCCGGGGCGCGCGGGCGGCGGCGCGGGCGCAGCCTGGAAGTGCGGGACGCCGCGGGTGCGCGCTCGTGCGGTGCGGTGCGGCGGGGCGCGGTCTTCGGCAGCGGTCTCGGCGTGCGGGTCCGTCCTGCGCCCACACCAGGTGGGGAGCATCCGGCATGACGACGGGCGGGACGCGTGATGGCCGCGAACAGGGGGCCGCCGGGAGTGCGCCGCGGCGGGTCCGGCTGCCGGGCTTCGTCACGGACCAGGACATCGGGCTCGGCGACGCCGTCAAGCGGGTCACCTCGACGCTGGGCATCCGGCCCTGCGGCGGGTGCGAGCGGCGCGCCGCCGCGCTGAACCGCCGGCTGGTCGTGTCCGGCGGGCCGAGCCGACGGCAGCGGAACTGACCTCCGAGGAGCCAGCGATGGAACAGGACCAGGACGTCAGGGGGCCGGTGCAGGCCCGCGCGACGGGGCCGGTGCAGGCCCGCGCGACGGGAGCGGTGGAGCCACCGGGAGCGGAGCGGCCGGTGCCGGAAGCGCCGCCGGACGGAGGGCAGTCAGCACCGGACCCCGGCTACGGCGGAGCCTGGACGGATCCGCCCGGCCACCTCGAACCCGCGTCCGCGCCGGTCGCCCCGGCCTGCGGGTGCGGCGGTCCGGGCGCCGGCGCGGCCGAAGGGCCACAGGCGGAGGCCATCGGTTCGGCACCGGACCAGCCCGCCTTCGTCTACGCGATCGGCCAGATCGACTTCCGCTTGCCGAGCCTGGGGATCGAGAAGGAGCTGGCGCAGGCCGTCGGCCGCATGGAGGCCTCGGGGCTGAACGACCGCCAGACCGTGCACTCGGTCATCTCCCAGCCCGAGAACCGCTACCTCGCACGGCAGTTGTGCTACGTGCTGAACATCCAGGGCATCGACACCTACCTGCTGCGCCCCCGCGATCCGGCCGACATCGCGCTGCTGGTGGACGCCGTCCGGCCCGACCCGCGCCCGACGGACCTGGACGTGGTGATCGGCCTGCGAGGGCCGTTGGCGCCGCCGTCGCTCTGCAACGGTCTGACGCTCCCGGTGGTCTTTTTCGACCAGCTCTACTCCTTCGACAGCGCTGAGCTGATCGGCGCGATCGAGCGGCCCGAACAGATCCCGGCCGACCGGTTCGAGTCCGCCTCCTACGAACTCCTCAGCCGGATCCTGCATCTGGGCGACAACGCCGGCGACACCGATGAGCACCGCGCGCTCAACTACCTGGCCGTCCGGTACCAGGGGATCTACCACAAGACCGTGGAGGCGTTCGCGGCCAACTCCGCGCTCAGCGCCGTCGAGGTCTGCGACTCGAGACTGAGCGGCGCCCGCCGGATCCTCGACGTGGTGCTCTCCTACACGCACCGCCAGAGCGACGTCACCGAGAAGTTCTTCGTGCGGCTCGACTGCACCGAGGAGTTCCCCTTCGTGGTGACGAAGCTGGCGCCCTACTACGACCACTGACCGGCCTCCGGGCCGAAGTGAGGTGAGCGACGATGAGCATTCCGGGATTCACCGCGGACACGGTGACCTACCGGGGCAGTGGAGGGTATCGGCCGGGGCGCGGCGCCCCGGCACGGGGGAGGGCGGGCGTGGTGCCACAGGGCCGGGCCGTCCGACGAGACGGTGGCATCGCCACGTGGGAGAGGTGCGCCGTGCTGTGCGAAAACCGGTGCCGACCGTTCTGCCACAACCCGCTCAGCGAGGGGTGCGACGTGTGCTACTCCCCCTGCTTCGATGCCTGTACGGGCCCCGTCGACGACGTGGGCCCGTTCTGAGGAGGTGTGTACCGATGAGGACGCCGGGCTTCACCGCCGACGCGGCGGTCTACCGGAGCCGCGGGCACTACCGCCCGGGGCCGTCCCGGGGCGGGCCGGCCCGTGCGAACGTCCTGGTGCCGTCCGCACGGGCGGGCAGGGGCTCGCGGAGTGTGATCGACCCGATCTGCATCCCCGAGTGCCGCGGGGCCTGCTTCCCGTACTGCGTGCGTGACCCTCTCGGCCGCAAGTGCCGCGACTGCATGAGCGACTGCTACGCCCTCTGCCCGCCGTACCCGAGCGCGTGAGACCGCTCGACCTGGTCGGGCTGACGCCGCTGATGGCGCGCAGTGCCGGGCGGCCGGAGGTCGCCGTCGGGGTGCTCGACGGCCTGGTCGCGGTCGGACAACCCGCTTTCGCCGGGCGGCGGTTGCGCGTTCTGCCCGGCCGGCCGGACGCCACCGGCGGGACGGCCGGGGCCGGGTCGGTCTGCGCGACCGCCGGCGACGGTCCCTGCGTGCACGGCAGCTTCGTCGCCGGCGTGTTGAGCGCCGACCGCGCCTCGCCGTCGCCCGGCATCTGCCCCGACTGCACCCTGCTGATCCGCCCCGTCTTCGCCGGCCACCGCGCCGACCCGGCCGCCGTACCGGCCGGTTGTCCCACCCCGCTGAGCGCCTCGGCCGAGGAGCTGGCCGCTGCCGTAGTCCAGGCCGTCGACGCCGGAGCCCGGGTGCTCAACCTGAGCGTCGCGCCCGCGCGGCCGTCCGGCGGCGGGCACCGCGAGCTGACGGCCGCCCTGGACCACGCGGCGGCGCGCGGCGTGCTCACCGTCGTCGCGGCCGGCAACCAGGGCCGGCTGGGCGGCTCCGTGCTGACCCGGCACCCCTGGACCATCCCGGTCGTCGGGTACGACGGCCCGGGCCGCCCGATGGGCCTGTCCAACCTCGGCGGCTCGATCGGCGCCCGTGGTGTCGGCGCACCGGGACAGGCCGTGGTGCACCTGAACCCCGGCGAGCGCCCGCTCGTGCTCTCGGGCACCAGCGTGGCCGTCCCCTTCGTCACCGGAACCCTCGCCCTGCTGCTGTCCTGCTTCCCACGGGCCGCCCCGGCCGAGGTCCGCGCGGCCGTGCTCCGCGGCGCCACCCGCACATCCGCGCGGCGCTCCGTGGTGCCGCCCCTGCTGGACGCCTGGGCCGCGTACGAGATCCTGCGGGGCTGACATCTCTTGGCCGGGGCGGGCGGGTCGTCGCCGCGGACCTCGACCGGAACAACCGAGGACGAGAGCGAGCACAGTTTCGTCGACCGCCACCGCGTACGGCGCACCCGAGCGGCACGCGGCCAGGAAGCGATACCGGCCCCGCGACCGCCGAAGCCGAGGCCCGCCGCAGCAGTCCGCCAACCAGGCTCCGCCGAAGTCGTGGTCGCCCACCCGGTCGGCGACAACGAGGCGTTGCAGGGGCAGGCCGTAGCCGGCGGCGGCGAGTCCGAGGTCGGGCAGGTCCACGGCGGCGGACCGGGAGGGGATCGCCGAGGAGGCGGCGGCGCCCGCGAGGCGGCCGACCGTCACACCCCGGCGGCGGCGACGAGGACTCCGAGGCCCTCGAAGTCCTGGTCGACGAACGCCGCCGCCTCGCCGCTCTCCCACAACGCCCCTCCGCCTGGGTCGAGGCCGAGACCGGCCAGACCTTCGCCGATGCCTGGACCCAGGCCGATCAGGAACACCGCCGCCAACTCCTCCTCGGCCTCAGAACCCGCCTCTACATGACACCCGACACGGAAGGCTGGTACCTGCCCGCCGAACTCCAAGCACGCGCAGGACAGCTGGAGTGCGCTGCAAGCTCGGCGTCGGGTGCGTGATGAGCGGGACTGACGGGATCGCCGACGAACTTGCGGGCGATGCCGGCCGTCTGGTCGCCGACGATGAACCGGCTGGCGGCGCGCAGGCTCAGCTCCCAGCCCGGCGGGCGCGGGTCGCGGTCCTCGGCGCGCAGTGCGGCCAGCTCCTCGGCGTACCGGACCTCGGCAGGCGGGCGCTGGAGCTCCTCCTCGGTGGTGGGCGTGGTCACCGCGGCCTTTCCCGGGTGGTCGTCGGTGAGGTGGCGAGGGGTCACAGCGTGGTCAGCTCGGTGAGGTCGGCGATCACCTCGGAGGCGATCACCGGGTCGAGCTCGGCGAAGGTCGGGAAGGTGCGGTTGTGGGTCCAGTAGTCGCCCGGGCGCCTGTCGAGCCACACCGTTTCCACCCGCTGCTCGGGGTACGAGTCGAACATGCCGACGGCGATGCCCTCCTCCGGGGCGATCACCACGTAGAGGTCGGGCCCGACCCGGCGGGACAGCCACTGCTCGACGCCGTTGTCCTGGGGCTCGCCGCGCCGCCAGCCGCGCCGTTCCATTCCGACCAGCCGGGTGGTGGGCAGCACCGGACCGTTCTCGAAGCGGGTGAGGCGGTGGCCGGCCCGCTCCTCGTCGGTCAGCGCGTACACCGGGCGGCCGAGCTGGCGGAACGGCTGCAGGATCTCGTAGTCGGCGAACAGCTCCGACCAGTCGGCGAGGCCGTCGCCGAGCAGGAGCGGGTGCGCCAGCCGGACGGAGGCCGTGGCCGGCAGCGCGAACGCCTCGTCCCGGACGTCCGCCAGGGTGCGGTCCTCGGCGATGCGGAACGCCGTCACCGTGCCGTTCGTCTCGGACAGCCACACCAGGCGGCGCACCAGGTGCCAGAGCAGCGGATGCCCGACGAAGAGCTGGTCGAACTCCTGCGCCGTCCATGAGCGTTGGGTGATCATCGCGTCCTCCAGGCGGCGGATCTGGTCTCCCGCCACCGTGCGGACGTCCTTCTTCAGCGCGGCGAAGCGCTTGCGCTCGGCGGGCGCCAGCTCGGCGTCGTCCCGCGCCCCCGGGGCGGGCAGGTCCTTGCGGCGGGCGCCGTCCGCGTCACGAACGTACGGCTTGAGCTGCTCGTCGAAGCCGACCGTGAACGTCCGGCTGCCGTAGTCGACGACGGTGGTGCCGTCGGCGTCCAACCCGAAGTCCGGGACCAGGCGGTCGGACAGCTGCTCCCCGGTCAGGCCGAGACCGGCCGCCACCTCGGTGATCTTCTCCTGGGCCCGGGTCTTGAGCGCCTTGAACTTCACCCGCTGTGCGATGCCGTGCAGGTGCAGCAGGGCGACGTCGCTGCCGATGGCGGCCAGCACCTCCAGGCCGTCCACCGCACGGTGGTGGGCCCCCTCGCCCGGCCAGGCGCGGAGCACCGGCGTCAGTTGGCAGACCGTATCGTCGTCACCGAACCGGCCGAGTACGTGCAGCGCCCAGCCGTCCTGGGCAGGCATGCCGGCCAGCCGCCACTGCTCGAACACCGCCCAGCAGAACTCCGTCAACGACCGCGGCTCGCACAGCAGGGCCACCTCGTCGAGGCCCGGGTAGACCGCCCCGGGCGCGGACAGCGCGAGCATGGTGAGCACGTGCCGCACCGCCTCGGCGGGCAGGGCGCCCTCGCTGCCGCACAGCAGCAGTTGCGGCAGCATCACCGGCTCCGTCCAGTCGCAGGGCGGGGGCAGCTTCGCCGGGAGCGCGGTCACCAGCGGGTCGGCCGACAGCAGTGCGCCCACGGCCTCCTGCGCCTGCGGCCCGTACTCGCAGGCCACCGCGTGCACCGCCGCCGCGCCGTGCGCCTCGGCGATCACTCGCAGGGCCTGCTCGGCGTTGCGCCGGGCCGCTCCGGCCTTCCCGACCGCGGCCGGAACCAGCAGCCGGGCCGCGTCCACGCCGTGCCGGACGAACCAGGAACGCGCTGTGCTCCCGGCCGACTTGAGACGCACCAGCCAGTCCGCCATCGTCTCGGCCACCCGGACGTCCAGGTACGGCAGCAGCAGGGACGCGTGCGTGGCCGGGTTCCCCGCCGCTGCGGCCCGGATCGGTTCGACGGCGTCCGTCCCGAAGCGGGCGGCGACTCGGCGCAGGGAGTCCCCGGAGTGCCAGATACGCTCACCGGCGCGCCACTGCGCGAGCAGGGGCCGGGCCAACTCCTCGTCGCCGTAAGCGAACAGCGCGAGCTCGGCGTGCTGTCCGCCGCGCAGCCGCGCGTCCTCGGGTTGCCCGATCCTGGCCCGGATCGTGGCCGCGACCCGCTGCCAGTCGTCGTCCGACCAGCTCGTGTACCAGGACTCGGAGGTCGCCGCCCACGCCTCGCGCTCACCCGGCAGCCACCGCATCTGCGGTTCCCGAGGCGCGCTGAGGCCGGTCAGCACGCGGGGCTTGCCGGCGGAGCGCGGCCGCGTCCACGGCGGGCTGGTGAACAGCTCCGGCAGCGAGTCGGGGCCGACCTCCGGCACCCGCTCGCCGAGGTCGGTGAGCGGCTCGACCAGGGCTGCCTGCTCCGGCGTCAGCTCCGGCAGCAGTTCGAGCGCGGTCGCGCGGTGGACGGCGACGTGGCCGGTGAGGAGCTGCCGGGCGAGCTGCTGCGCGGCCGGGTCGGTGGAGGTGGCCGCGGCCTCGGCGAGCAGGCGCAGGGCACGCCGGGGGAAGCGGCGGAGACCGGCCATGAGGGCGGCGCGGGTGGACTTGATGCCGTCCTGCTGGGCCAGTAGCCCCCGGAAGCCCTCGTCGGAGGGGAGCTCGGCGAGCGCGTCCAGGATCCGCTTCTTGCCGTCCTTGTTGTGGTAGCTGGTGGTCAGGTCGTGCAGCATCACCGGTGCTGCGTCGCCGCCGAGGCCCTCGGCCACGGTCGCGATGATCTCGGTGGACCAACCGTTATAGCTCAGGCTCGGCAGCGGGGGGAGCTTCTCCAGCGGTTCCGCCGAGGAGAGCGAGCACAGCAACATCGACCACTCGACGGCGGCCAGACGGGAGCCCGACGCGACGCACTCCTCGACCCAGGCGGTCTCGGACGGCACCAGGTACGCCGCCACCACCAGGCGGGTCAGATTGTTCCGGCAGCCCGCCAGGGCCTCGACCGCCGCGCGGTGGGTCTCCTCGTCGCACGCCGCCAGCAGCGACCGGACCCGGTCCGCGGCGGGACGGTAAGCGCCGTGCCTCTGGTTGGCCCCGCGCCGGACGCGGGGGTGGACGGACCTCTGGTGGATCCAGTCGGTTTCGACAGCCGTCGTGAACAGCTCGACGGTGGCCCTGGCCGCGAACGGCAGGCCGAACTCCGCCACCCAGGCGTCCACGGCCACGCGGACCCCGTTGTTGCCGGGATACGAGAACACGGAGGCGAGCACTGCCGCACCGAGCGGATCCCGGCTGCCGGACTGGTGGGCGCGGGCGGCCGCGACCAGCTCCGGGTCACTGCGCTCCGAGGAGAGCGTCTGCTCCAGCCAGTCCCCCATCTGCCGCAGCCCGTCGCGGTACGAGGTCACCGGGCCCTTCCCCGGCGCGGACGGCTTCCGGGGAATGCCGCCCCGGCGCGGAATCAGGGCCCGACGCCAGGCGTCCGGCATGACGAAGACGTCCTCGTCCTCGGGACCGGCGGCCTCGGCCGTGGGCGCGGACACGCCGGGCTGCGCCACGGGCACCGAATCCGTGGCCGTACCCGGCTCCGTACCCGCCCCCGCGCAGATCTCGCGGTAGCCCTTGCGCTCCTTCTCGGCGACCACCTTGGCGAAGTGCGCCTCCGCCTCCTCCACGGTCAGGAACGCCTTGACCTGCTCCCGCCCGCCCGTACCGGACCGCCCGTACCGCACAGTCACCGCGACACCGTCGACCGCGGCCTCCCAGAACTTGTCCGAGCCGCCCTCGACGAACTCCCAGCGCCGCACAGCCCCGCCCCTCTCCTCGCACTGATGATCAGGAGACGAACGTTAGTGAGTCCCACTGACAAGTCCCCGGCCGACCACCCCCGCACTCACCTCCCGCCGATGTCACCGTGCGCCGGTGCCTCGTGCCTGAGCGAGCGGCGTACACGCCCTGGAAGTATCGCCGGCGTCGATCAGTGACTGAGCCACGTCTCGGCGTCGTCCTCCCGCACGTTGGGGGTGTGGCTCAGGTAGAGGGCGTGGAACGCGGCCCGTACGTCGAGGCCATGCGGGCGCCATCGCCACAGACGTAGACCTTGGCCCCGGCTCTCGGACACGCACGGCAACGAGGGCAAGGTCTCGGACCTGATCCAGGCAGAGGTCTTCCTGATGCTGGCCTCGATCTTCGCGGAGATGGAGCTCAAGCGGATCAAGGCCCGCGTCACCGCGGCGCACAAGCACCTGCGCGAGACGGACCGGTGGGCGGGCGGGCAGCCGCCGTACGGGTACCGGATCGCCGACCGGCCCGGTGGCGGGCGAACGCTGGAGCCGGACCCGGTGATCTCAGAGGCCTCGGGACGTTTCCCGAGCCGAGCCCCCGGCCCCGGCGTCCGCGCCGCGTGCCGAGGCGAGCCCGACCGAGGCGTGGATCCTGGCCGTGGCCGCCTGGGGTGACACCACCGCCCGGATCGGCAGGGAGGGCGGCCTGACCGCGGGCGGCGTCAACTACCACCTCGACCGGCTGAGCCGCCGGTGGCGCGTCCCCAACCGGACGGCGCTGGTGGGGCGGGCGTACGCGTTCGGGGTCCTCGTGGCGGACGCGTGGCCGCCGGCGCCTGCCCGCCGCACGTGACGGCCGTCAACCGGCCCGGCGCACGTGTCGGGGCCCGGTCGGGCGGGGTTGCGGACAGCGTCGGCGGCGCCGACAGCACGGACCGTTCTCGCCGATCGCGGTCAACGGCAGGACCATCACGACCACCGCGGACGGCTGTTCGTCCACCTCTCCGTCGGCCGGCGTCTCGCTACGGCTCCCGTCCACCTCTCCGTCGGCCGGCGTCTCGCGACGGCTCCCGTCCGGCTGATCGAGCCCGCTGTCGGGAACGGCTCGCGCGGCACGGAGAAACCATTCCAATCGCGTGGTCCCCAGGCCGAGCGCCTCCGCGAGCTGCTGGACGGAGCGGCGCTGTGGTCGGCGCACCCGGCCCCGCTCGATGTCGCTGATCGTCCTCACACTGACCTGGGAACGCCGGGCGAGTTCCTCATGCGTGAATCCCACTTCACGACGAAGCGTCCTCAGCATGCCCCCGAATGCCGAATCCCCTTGCTGTGCCTTCGACACGTCACCCCCCAGGATCTTGGCGCGTGGGAGCGCTCCCACACCCATCGGGAGCGTAGCAGCACCTCATGCCCAGGTCAGCCGCGACACGCGGCAGTGGCTCATACCGGAACAACGGGACGTGACGGCCGTTCAGTTCGAAGCCGTCCGAGGCCGTCAGGCCGAGGCGCGGACCGTCAGTTCGGTCGGAAGGATCACCTGGCGACGCGGCCGCCCGGGTTCGGCGATCTCCTCGATCAGCAGCTGAACCATCAACCGCCCCATCGCCTCGGTCGGTTGGCGAACGCTGGTGAGAGGCGGCTCGGTGCTACGGGCGATGACGGAGTCGTCGAAGCCGACGACGGCGACGTCTCCCGGCACACGTCGCCCGGCCTCGCGCAGCGCCCGGAATGCGCCCACGGCCATCAGGTCGGAGGCGCAGAACACGGCATCGAGGGTGGGCATTTCGGCCAGGAGCTCGCACATCGCCGCGTAGCCGCCCGCCTCGGTGAAGTCGCCGTGGGCGACGAGCGCGTCCTCCGGAGCGAGGCCGGCCTCCGTGAGCGCCTCCCGGTATCCCGCCAGGCGTGCCCCGGCCGCCTCCATGGCGAGCGGCCCCGTGATGGTGGCCACTCTGGTGCGGCCGCTCCCGACCAGGTGCCGGACGGCCGCCCGGGCCCCGCCGGCGTTGTCGGCGTGGACGTAGCTCAGCGATTCGCGCTCGGACCGGCGACCGCCCAGCACGGCCGGCATCCCGAGCTGTTCCAGCAGGTCGGGCAACAGGTCGTCCTGGCGCACCGAGACCAGGAGTACCCCGTCGACCCGACGCGCGGTGAGGTAGCGCGTCAGACGCTCGCGCTCGTCCTCGTTGCGGACCAGGGTCAGCAGCAACTGAAGGTCGGTCGACGCGAGTTCGTCGGAGATCCCGGTGATGACATCCGCGAAGTACGGCTCCGACCTCAGCCGCGCCAGACTCTCCGGGACGACCAGGGCGACGACGTCGGTGCGCGAGGTCACCAGGGACCGTGCCGCCTGGTTGGGTACGTAGCCGAGCTCGGCGACGGCGTGCTCCACGGCCTCCCTCGCCCGGGCGCTCACCTTGGGCGAACCGTTGATGACCCGGGACACCGTTCCCCGGCTGACTCCCGCGCGGGCGGCCACGTCCTCCACCGTCGGTCGCGCGGCAGACCGGGTGCTACCGGGGCCCGGCCTGTCAGTTCGGGTCATGATCACACTCCGGTGTGGCTCACTCTCGGGAGTGGCCATCCTACACGCCGTGAGAGCGCTCCCACCGGCGCTTCCACCGGCGCTCCCACGGGCCCGGCCCGTCGGCCGGTCGGGAGGGTGTCCGACCGGCCGACGGGACCGGCGGTCACAGGGGCATGCCCTGCCAGCCGCCGAGGTTGGTGGGCGTCGTGCCCGTGCGGTAGTAGACGCGGCCGTCCGTGCCAATGGCGAACACGTACAGGACACCGCCGCCGTCGACGATCGCGGTCGGGTAGTCGAGGACGGTGCCGCCGAGGTCCTGCCAGGCGCCGTAGCCGGCGTTCGGGGCGGTCTGCGCGGTGGTGCTCACGCCGCCGCCGGCATTGCGCTCGAACAGGACGACCCGCCCGCCGAGGTTGGCCATCGCCGGCTCGCCCACGCCCTTGTGGCCGCCGAGGTCGGTCGGGGACTGGCTCCACGGTCCGCCGGGCTGGGTCTGGTAGCTGACGAGCATCGCGCCGGTGCCGGCCTCGCGGTAGGCGAGTTCGATGCGGCCGTCCTGGTCGAGCGCGGCCCTGGGCGGGCTGGCCGGCCGGGAGTTCGGGATCGGCCCCGGGCCGTTGATGGCGTCGTTCGGAGCGGTCTGCCACCAGTTGACGACCCCGTCGCGGGTGCTGGCGAAGACCTCGATCCTCCCGACGCCGTTGCGGATCGCGGTGACCGGGTCCTGGATGTCGGTGCCGTGCAGGTCATCCCAGGTGGTCGTCCAGGCGCCGTTCGGGCTGGTCTGCCGGATCGCGCTGAGGCCGCCGCCGCCGTTCTTGACGAAGAGCTCCAGTCGGCCGTCCTGGGAGGCGACCACCGCGGGCACGCCGACCTGGGCCTCGTTGCCGAGTCCGGCGTTGGGGTTGCCGAGGTCGGCCCAGCTGTCCCGCCACACGCCGTTGGGCGTGGTCTGCGGGACGGAGACGATGTGGTGGTCGGTGAGGCGGCGGGCGAAGACCTCCATCCGGCCGTCGGCGTTGGTGCCGACGGCGATACCCGGTGCGAGCCGCCCGCCCGGGTCGGCGAACCGTGCTGGGCCGCCCCAACTGCCGTCCCCCTGGCGCCAGTACGTGTAGAGGGAGCCCGCCCGGACGACGAAGACCTGCGGCCGGCCGTCCTGGTTGAGTCCGGCCCAGGAGGTGCCCCGCGACCAGCGGTAGTACATCCGGGAGAACCAGGCGGTTTCGTAGTTCCCCGAGTGGTCGTGGCTGGCGTACTCGGAGACGAACACGCCCTTGGCGCCGGTCGTCGCCGGGTCGAGGTTCACCGGGCAGTCGCTGATGTTGTAGTCCCGGTAGTTCACCTGGATCAGCGAGCCGCCGTACTGGCTCGCCGCCACGCCCGCGAACTTCGCGGCGGAGATGTGGTCCGAGTGGTCGTCCTTGTAGCGGGTGTCCGGGAGTTCGTCCTGGGCCCGGAGCACGGTCGGCTGGTACGTCACCATGATCTGCCGCAGCACCTCGACGACGTCCGCCGCCGTGTAGGTCGACGGCCCGGACAGCGGGCTGTCCTTCGGGACGACCGTGGTGTCGGTGCCGCCGTTCAGCACGTTGGCGAGCCCGGCGTCGTGCAGGTTGAGGAAGATCAGGTGCACCGGCCGGTCCTTGAGCATGTACCGCTCGACCTGCTTGCCCGCGACCGTCCACGCCTCGGCCGTCCAGTGCCCGATCTCGTCGGTCGCCGGGTCGTTGTCGCCGACCCCGGTCATCCGGGAGTAGGCGTTGACGGCGCCCATCTGGCGGTTCCAGGTGCGCAGTGGGTCGCCGGCGGGGTCCCAGCAGCCGCCCACGCACGGGTCACCGGTGATGTTTCCGGCGGTGACGAACACCGTGACGGACGGCGTGCCGTTGGCGAGTGCGTTGGACAGGTCCGGGTTCATGAACAGGATGTCGTCGTCCTCGTGGGCGACGACCTGCATGAACAGCGGCCCGGAGCCGGCGGCCATACGTGCGGCCGTACCCGCACCCGTGGCCGTACCCGTGGCCGCGGAGGCGCGGGTCGCGGCCCCCTTGGCCAGGACGGGTGCGGCGAGGGCGGTCAGCGCGAGGGAGGTGAGGATTTGCCGTCGTCCGATTGCCATGTGATTTCCCCTCATTCGAGATTCGAGGTCGGCAGGTGATCACGCCAGGAGGAGATTGGCGGATTGCAGGGCGAGAAGTGCCCGAGACGGTATATCGCAAATCCCGTCAGGTACGACAGTCGACTGACGGACAATTGAGCCACTCCGTCTGCTTCCCGCCGATCTCGCCTGTGCAGCGCGGTTTCTGCTGGAACTTCCCCATGGTTTCCGCCTGATGTTCCTCCTGGCGAAATCCGGGCCGGCAGTGATTGCATGGTGGATGGCGAGCCGGCTCCGAGAATTCTCGACGCATTCTCGGGCCTCCTCCCTCGGGAAGCGGATCGCCGCCACTTCTTCGTCACCCGAGCCATGCGGGAATGGTTTTCCGTACCCGGCGAAAGGACTCCTGTGCACGTCGCCCACCGCCCACCGCGGGGCCGCCTGTCCGCCATGACGGCAGCCGCCGTCGTCCTCGGCGCGTTCGCCGCCCTGCCGCCCGCGGCCCCGGCGAACGCGGCCGCCGGCTGCGGGCCGGTCCCCGCCGCGCTCCGGTCGGGCCCGGGCGCGCCGCGCCCCGAGTCCTCGGCCTGGACGGGGAGTTGGGGTACCGCCATGAGCCTGGCCGGACCGTCGGCATCCTCGGGCGTGACGGGGCGGCAGACCCTGCGCATGGTCGTCCACACCAGCATCGGCGGCAGCTCCGTCCGGATCCACCTGGTGAACACCTTCAGCCCGGACCCGGTGACCATCGGGCACGTCACCGTCGCGGCCCAGGACGGGACTTCCGCCCGGAACGGGAACCCGGCCACGGCGGCGGCCGCGCCGGTCACCCTGACGTTCGGCGGTTCGGGCCGGACCGTCGTCCCACCCGGCGGCGAGGTCTACAGCGACCCGGTCGCCTTCCCGGTCACCGCAGACGAGAACCTGCTGGTCAGCCTCTGGCTGCCCGACGGGGTCACCACCGCGCCCTACCACCCGTACACGCTCACCACCTCCTACACCTCCGCCCCCGGCGACGGTGCCGACCGCACCCAGGACACGGGCGGCGCCAACCTCTCCACCCCGTACGCCTACTGGGCCTTCCTCGACGGCCTGGACGTCACGGCCGCCGGCAGCGACGGGACGGTGGTCACCCTCGGCGACTCGCAGGTGGACGGCGGGCACACCAACCAGGACTCCAACACCCGCTGGACCGATGACTACGGGCGCGCCCTCAGCGCCCGACCGACGCCCGAGGGCATCGTCAACAAGGGCATCTCCGGCAACCGGATCCTCACCGACGGGACGGGAGGACGCGTCGGCTTCGGTCAGAGCGCGCTCAACCGCTTCGACCGGGACGTCCTCTCCCAGACCGGAGTGCGGAGCGTCGTGCTCTACGAGGGCATCAATGACATCACGATGGACGACGCCTCCGACTCCGCGCTCGAGTCGGGGATCCAGCAGCTGGCCTCACGCGCGCACGCGGCCGGGCTGCGCTTCACCGTTGCCACCATCCCCGCCTTCCAGGGCTACACCGACTACACCGCCGCCCGCGACCGGGTGCGCCAGTGCGTCAACGACTGGATCCGCACGACGACGGCTATCGACGGCTTCCACGACTTCGACCGGGCGACCCGCGACCCGCTCAACCCGAGCGCCGCGTTCGCCGGTTACGTCTCCTCCGACCACCTGCACTTCACCACCAACGGGAACGCGGCCCTCGCCGAGGTCCTCACCCCGCGGCCCGCCCCGACCAGCCCCTCCCACACCTTCTCCCAGACGACGGCCGGAGCCTTCCACGGCAAGGGCATCGGCGACCTCGTCGCCCGCGACGACTCGGACGGGCACCTGTACGAGTGGGCGGGGCTGGGAGACGGGTCCTTCGCGGCCAGGACCGACCTGACGGCCGGCTGGGGCGCGTTCTCGCAGACGGTCGCCGGTGATTTCCGGGGGACCGGTCACGCGGATCTGATGGCGAGGGAGGACGCGACGGGCAACCTGTACATGTGGCCCGGTAGCGGGGACGGTACTTTCGCCGGTCGGGTGCTCGTCACCGACGGGTGGGGTCCGTTCTCGCAGACGGTCGCCGGTGATTTCCGGGGGACCGGTCACGCGGATCTGATGGCGAGGGAGGACGCGACGGGCAACCTGTACATGTGGCCCGGTAGCGGGGACGGTACTTTCGCCGGTCGGGTGCTCGTCACCGACGGGTGGGGTCCGTTCTCGCAGACGGTCGCCGGTGATTTCCGGGGGACCGGTCACGCGGATCTGATGGCGAGGGAGGACGCGACGGGCAACCTGTACATGTGGCCCGGTAACGGGGACGGTACCTTCGCCGGTCGGGTGCTCGTCACCGACGGGTGGGGTCCGTTCTCGCAGACGGTCGCCGGTGACTTCCGGGGGACCGGTCACGCGGATCTGATGGCGAGGGAGGACGCGACGGGCAACCTGTACATGTGGCCCGGTAACGGGGACGGTACCTTCGCCGG
>NZ_JBHVSD010000004.1:0-2743 GCF_042885395.1 Kitasatospora sp. NPDC058063 | reverse complement strand
GTCGGGTGCTCGTCACCGACGGGTGGGGTCCGTTCTCGCAGACGGTCGCCGGTGACTTCCGGGGCACCGGCCGCGCCGGCCTCATCGCCCGCAACGACACCTACGGCGTCCTCGACGAATGGATGAACACGGGCGGAGCCTCCTTCTCCCACGCCTTCCGGCTCACCGACGGCTGGTGACCGGCCGGTCGGCCCGTCCAGCTCGTCCTGCCCGGCCAATGCGCTTGCACGGGACCACCGTTCGCAGCGGCGGCCCACCGGGAGGGGCGGCTCGCCGGTGGCGAGGAGGACGTCCAGCAGGTCGCCCCGGGGCCTCGGCCATGACGTCGTGCCCGGCGGGCAGGCCGTGCACCGTCCACCGCGGGTGATGGGCCGGGCGCCGGCCTCCTCCTCCCTGGCCGCCGGACCGTGGTCAACCTGACCATGGCGAGCTCCACCCGGGCCCGGGAGACCTCCGAGTGGGCGGCCGAGGCCGACATCGACTACGTCGACGGCGCGATTCCAGCGGTTCCCCAGGCCATGGGCACCGCCGAGGCCACCCTGCTGTGAGCCGGCCCGGAGTCCTGGCGCTCGAAGGCGCGCGTGAGCGTGCCTTCGAGCCGGGGCCGCCGATCAGGCGATGCCTCGTTGAGCACCTGTGTCTGACACAGCACTTCTCCCACGCGCGAGGAGAAGCGCTGCAACCTGTTCGACTACCCCGGCGGCGACGACGAGTACGCCGAAGCCCTCGAAGTCCTGGTCGAGGAACGCCGCCGCCTCGCCGCGCTCCCGCAACGCCCGTCCGCCTGGGTGGAAGTCGAGACCGGCCAGACCTTCTCGGATGCCTGGACCCAGGCCGACCAGGAAAGGCGCCGCCAACTCCTCCTTGGCCTCAAGGCCCGCCTCTACATGACACCCACCATCGAAGGCTGGTACCTACCAGCCGAACTCGAAGCGCGAGTAGAGCAATTGCAACGCGATGGAAGGTCGGCGTAGATCGCGAAGCGGACGAGCAACTGGCGGCCGTCATCGACAGATTCGACGGGCCGCGTCCGTGCGGGGGAGCGGCTACGGCGCTAGCCTCTACCGTCGGCTGCTGGTAGCACCGCCGTGTATGCCCTCGACCACGAGTGCGCCACCCTGACACTCCGGAGTGGCCACCCTCCGGGCCACCGGACTGGCTGCCTTCGATGCCGTCGACCACGTCCTCGGCTACAGCTCTCCCCAACAAGCCGAAGATAAGCAATAAGTTGGTCGAGCGTCGGGCACTGTAGTCATCGAGGAGTTGGCCACGATCAAGCCCGGATCTGCCGAATCATCCAACCGAGGAGTCCTGGGCCGGCAGGATGGCCGGACCGCTAGTTGACGCCGGTGCTGGACGAGGAGCATGTGTGGGAGCGCATGTGATCAACGATCGCTTTCCTGCTGGTGGGAGACGGCGCGCGCAGCGGCGGTCTGTCGAAGGCGCGCAAGGCCGTCGACACGGCAAATAGCGAAAGTGACAGGCAGTTCGCGGCGATCAAGTTGCTCAAGCGGCGCGACGACGAATTCATCAAGGTCTTCCTGGAACGGGAGACCGCCCGCACTCAAAGCTGTCGAGCACCCTCATATCGTGCGGATGCTGGAGTCGGGCTGGGACCCGGTTCTGGAGCGGTACTACATCGCCCTGGAGTGGGTGGAGCGCAGCCTGAAGGACGATCTACAGACTCGTCGGCTGGGACGCCTACTTCGAGAAGATCGTGCCACCACCTTGTAACAGTCAGTGATGATCAAGGAGCGGCACAGGATCGGGCCCACCGGCCGGGACCGCGCAGCGAAACCCCGGACGGGCATCGCTCCGGGTGAGAGGTTCGCCTGTTCGGCTCAGCGAGGATGACGGCCAGGAGACGGCGCCCGGAGACCTTCCTACCGTTGGACCCCGGGAGGCTGCATCCCCGCGGAGCCCGGCCGAGGACCTCTCGCCCGTCGGCCACCGCTCACGCCGAACCCGGCAGTCGACTTCCACCGTGACCACGCAGGGTCCGGGTCGAAGGAGATGAAGGACATGAACACCACGCGCACCGCCCGCACGCCCGCGACACCCGCACTGAACGGGTGCCGGACATCACGCCGCCGCCTTCGGGGACGGATCGGGCTCGCCGCGACCGCCACGGCCCTGTCGCTGCTGCCGATCGCCCCGTCCACCGCCAGCGCGGCACCCCACCTCCCGCTCACACAGATCGTGCGGGAGGCCAAGGTGAAGGCGCAGCAGGAGCACCCCGGCTCGCAGTTCTACGACGCGGACGCCGTCCTGCTGACACCCACGACCAACCCCAATGACGTCCAGGCCTGGTGGATCCGCTTCCGGGCCAAGGGCTCGGAGCCGTCCTTCGAGTACAAGTACTCGACCACCGGTCAGTACCAGAGCACGCAGCTGTGGAGCGTCCCGATCGGGATCCAGGCCATCTCCCCGTTCACCATGACGGAGGTCCAGGCCCACGATCTGGCCGTCAAGGCCGGGCACACCGGCGCGTTCAAGCCCCTGTACCTCAATGAGCCCGTCGTGCAGAACCCGCATCCCACCTACTACTTCTGCATTCCCAGCGAGGGCAGGACGGTGGCGGTGGACACCGTGACGGGCCACGTCACCACGCCGTGGTCGTGCTAGTGACCATGGTGTGAGCCCTGTTCGGTGGCCGTCACCCAGCGGGGGTGACGGCCATCGGCGGCTGGCGACCCTTGCCCTCCGCCCGCTCGGTGCCGCCGACCGGGCGGAGGGCAAGGGT